>NZ_JBLXHT010000003.1:0-461080 GCF_048259265.1 Kiloniella sp.
TTACACGAAGAAGAACTGGCCGGTATCCGTGCTTCTGACGTTCTGCTTGCAAAAGATCAGGATTGCCTGAAGTGGATCGCTAAATACCGCGAGCCAGCCCCAGAAGGTCAGGTTAGTGCACGTGGAGAACGCCGCAACAGGCGCAAACGGGCCTAACGAGTTCCAGCGAACAGTTGGTATTTATTAAAAGGCTCTCTTCATTTTATTTACGAAGGGGGCCTTTTTACTTAAAAACAATTCGCTTTAGTCTCGGTTATAGTTTCCCTATTTCCAACAAAGATCCTAAAGTTAAACACAAAGCCCCACGCGTCATACGCCAACACGGATAAGAACGCTAACAAGGGGCAAAGGAACAAGGAGAGATCCGTGGCAAAGAATGTACATATCGTATTTACCCCTTCTGGTCGACGTGGTGATTTTCCGATCGGAACGCCTGTCTTAACAGCGGCGCGTAGCTTGGGTGTTGATATTGATTCTGTCTGTGGTGGTCGCGGAATTTGTGGACGCTGTCAGGTTCAAGCCGGCGAAGGGGAATTTGCAAAACACAAAATTGTAAGCTCTTGTTCCAACATGACCGGCTTTTCCAGTGTCGAAGAACGCTATGCCAGTAAAAAGGGAATGAAAGAAGGACGCCGCTTATCATGCCAAGCTATGATCGAAGGCGATCTTCTGATTGATGTTCCGGCTGAAAGCCAAGTCCATAAACAAGTCGTACGTAAACGTGCTGATGTTCGTGAAATAGAAATCGATCCCCCCATTCGCCTGCATTATGTCGAAGTTGCAGAACCAGATATGCACCATCCGTCAGGCGACTTGGAACGCTTAGAGGATGCACTTGAAGCGCAATGGGGTCTAAAGGAATTACACTGTGAGCTTCGCACACTACAAACACTACAACCTGCGTTAAGAAAAGGGAAATGGCAGGTAACTGTTGCGGTTGAGAACGAAAAAGCAATCATCGCCGTTTGGCCCGGCTATAAAGAAAATGCATTTGGCATTGCCGTTGATTTGGGGTCAACCACTATTGCGGCTCATCTGTGTGATTTACAAACAGGTAAAGTAACAGCGTCTTCCGGCATCATGAACCCTCAAATTCGTTTCGGGGAAGACCTTATGAGCCGTGTCTCATACGTCATGATGAACCCGGGCGGCGATAGGGAAATGACTGTAGCCGTTCGAGAGGCACTTGATATTATCATCGGTGTAGTTGCAGAAGAAGGTAAAATTGAACGGACCGATATTCTCAGTATGACTTTTGTGGGCAATCCCGTCATGCATCACCTTTTGCTCGGCATTGATCCAACCGAGCTTGGCGGAGCCCCCTTCGCCCTTACATTGAATTCATCCATTAATCTCTATGCCAAGGAACTTGGGTTGAACATCAGCCCGGATGGCCGTGTTTACATTCTTCCCTGTATCGCAGGCCATGTTGGTGCCGATACAGCGGGCGTTATTCTCTCCGAAGGCCCTCACCTTCAGGAAGAGGTTACATTGATCTGCGATGTCGGCACCAATGCCGAGATTGTTCTTGGTAATAAAGACAGGTTGCTTGCTTGTTCTTCACCAACAGGCCCAGCCTTCGAAGGCGCGCAAATTACAAGCGGACAACGGGCAGCTCCCGGTGCCATAGAGCGCATAAGAATTAACCCTGAAACGCTGGAGCCAAGATACAGAGTAATTGGCTGTGATCTCTGGTCGGATGAGGACGGCTTTGCCGAGCAAACAAAATCAACTGGCGTTACCGGTATCTGTGGATCAGGTATTATCGAAGCGATCGGCGAAATGTTCCTCGCAGGGATTATCCAGACGGACGGTATCATTGATGGATCACTGTCTGAAAAATCCCCACGAGTTAAGTCTAACGGCAAAACTTATGACTATGTCATCAGTAAGAACGAACCTTTGATCACAGTAACCCAGACAGATGTTAGGGCCATCCAATTAGCAAAATCAGCCCTTTATGCCGGGGTCAAATTGCTAATGGAGAAACTAGGCGTCGAAAGCATTGACCGCATTCAACTTGCCGGTGCTTTTGGTAGCCACATTGACGTTAAGTACGCCATGGTAATCGGTCTGATACCTGATTGTGATCTTGAACGGGTTAAATCAGCTGGAAATGCAGCAGGAACGGGTGCACGTATTGCCCTGCTCAATAAGGCGGCACGCAAAGAAATCGAAGATGTTGTTCGACGTGTTGAAAAAATTGAAACAGCGGTCGAGCCAAAATTCCAGGAACACTTTGTTAATGCCATGGGGCTGCCCAATACAATTGACGAATTTGTTAATCTAGCAAAAGTGGTTAACCTTCCAGAGAGAAAAGTCGGCACACCTTCGGCTGAGGGATCAGGAGAAGGTGGACGAAGAAGAAGGCGCAGACGCTAAAAGACAAGACTAATACTTCTTGCTGACAAGTAAACCAAAAGAACTGAGTACAATAAAAGGGCGAATTAAATTCGCCCTTTTTGGTATCCATAACCAGACTTTTCAAAAAATGGTAATTAAAAAGAAATATCGCTTTAAAGTTTCCGCCTAAAATGATCGCTCAAACACATTTTAGACACAAGAATTAATAAACATTAACAAATTAACTTTTCATTAACTATTAAATACTGTATACTGAACGTATGAGTTAGAGAATGTCACAGGCAAGGCATCTATGATTTTCGTCTTGAGTTATCTATATCCACGACGAAAGAAGGGAGGCAAAGATATGCCATCAACAGAACAACTTGAAAACCGTCTTGCTGAGGATAACATCACACACCAGACTTTTGGGATAAGCAAACGTGCCTATGGTGGTGTTATTGCCTATCAGCTTGAAAAGCACGGATTTAAAGGCGCTCTAAAGATAATTAAAGAGCAAGTCCAGACGCTACAAACAACACACTAAGATCTGTTCTTAATATTATATTAGCATCGCTAATATTACTGAACTAGGGAAACAAGTTTTTACGCTTTACCGTGTCACGCGTAAAAACAAACTCTGATGTACTCGAAAGATCAGACCGATAAGAATACCCGCCAGCCGTAAAATCTTTCAACCCTTCCACTTTGTCTATTCGCTCCTGAATCATGTATCGGGCCATCATTCCACGCGCACGTTTAGCAGAAAAACTAATTATTTTGGCCACACCATCCTTAATTTCTTTAAAGACAGGGGTAATGACGGTTCCCTCTAAGTTTTTGACCCGAACAGCTTTAAAATATTCATTGGAAGCAACATTAACCAAGACTTTATCATCTTGTTCAGCAAGCTGTTTACTCAGTTCTTTGGTAATTTTATCACCCCAAAAATCATACAGGTCTTCACCATGGGGATTACGAAGTTTTGTTCCCATTTCCAAACGATAGGGCTGCATAAGATCCAAAGGACGAAGTAGTCCGTAAAGCCCCGAAAGAATACGCAGGTGGTTCTGAGCATACTTTAATTCATCATTACTAAGGCTTGCCGCGTCCAGGCCAACATAGGTATCTCCCTTAAAGGTATCTACCGCTACTTTTGCGTTATCCAAGCTAAAAGGAAAAGAAAACTGACGGTAGCGCTGATAATTTAGATCTGCCAGATTTTCACTAATACCCATCAGATTTCTAAGGTCTGCACGGGTTAAATCTTTCGTCACAGAAAGAAGATCTTGTATCTGGTCCTCAAAGACAGGCTGAGAAGTCAAAAAATCTGTCTTAGCTGCACTCTCGTCTAGTTTTTTGGCAGGAGAAACAACAGCTAACATGAGAACCTCGGCATTCAAATAAAAAAGTTGATTTGGTTTTATAACGTAAGAACTAAAGCATCAACAAACAAGAACCATATCCCCCTTTTAGCTATTTTTTTCGGCCTTATTCTGATCACAATTACTCACCAAAAGCTTACAATCAAAAATGCTCATCGCATGATACTCTGCTGGATATGATAGTATACTGGGTATGATAGTATACTGGGCTTGGCAAATACTGGGCTTGGCTTGTTTAATTAATCTACAAACGTTCGACGGATGACCTCATGCAGCGGCTTAAGCTTACATTTGAAAACTCTCAAGGTAATGCTCTTTCAGGAGCTCTTGAATTGCCAGATCAGAAACCACTGGGTTATGCTCTCTTTGCACATTGCTTTTCTTGTGGGAAAGACATTCCTGCAGCCACAAGAATTAGCCGTAGTCTTGTCGAAAAAGGATTTGCCGTGTTCCGGTTTGACTTCACCGGTCTAGGCGGTAGCAACGGTGACTTTGGCAACACTAACTTTTCATCCAACGTTTCAGATTTAATTTCGGCATCTGAATTACTCAAAGAACAATACCAGACCCCAAGCCTTTTAATAGGTCATAGTCTGGGTGGTGCTGCTGTTCTTGCTGCTGCGGGCCATATACCCGAAGCCCAAGCCGTAATCACGATCGGCGCACCAAGTGATCCTGAACATGTAAGTCATCTTTTCTCAGATCAGGTAGAAACGATTGAAAAGAAAGGCGTAGCCCCCGTTAAGCTCGGGGCCAGAACATTTAACATAACCAAGCAGTTCCTGACCGATATCTCTAACCACAATATGAAAGAGCACATCAGTAACCTGGGTAAAGCCCTGTTGGTTTTTCATTCACCCCGCGATACGACTGTCAGCATTGATGAAGCGAGTAAGATTTTTACGGCAGCCAAACATCCCAGAAGCTTTATTTCGCTTGATCAGGCCGATCATCTACTAACCAATGCTGCCGATGCGACCTATGTTGGTCATACAATCGCCGCTTGGGTAGAACGTTATGTATCACCCCCCCCTTCCCATAAAGAAAGCCTGCCGTCACCAGAAAAAGGACACGTCATTATTAAAGAAGAAAACAAAAATTTTTTAAGACACATAAAAACAGACCATCACAACTGGCTCGCAGATGAGCCCCTGGCAATGGGCGGTGGCAATCTGGGACCAGATCCATATGAAATGTTATTGGCAGCACTGGGCACCTGTACTTCTATGACAATTAGAATGTACGCCAACCATAAAAAATGGCCTCTGGAAGATCTCGACGTAGAGCTTTCTCACTCTCGGGAACATTGCCAAGACAGCGCTGAGTGCGAACAATCAGGACAGCAAATAGATCTCATTACCCGTAACATAACGTTAATAGGTGAAGAACTTACAGACGAGCAACGTCAGCGTTTGTTACAAATAGCCGGAAAATGTCCCGTTCATAAGACACTTGAGAATAAGATTGTTGTACAGGATAACCTTACGCACAAAGAGTGAGTTGACTGATTAAACAACGATGTCGCTTGAAAGCTTTCACCCCACATTGTATGCATTTCATATATAAAACATATATGGATTCGTTAAATGGGAATTGTGAAGGTATCCAGCGAAATACACGAAAACATTCGTGTCGCGAGCAAAGCTATGACCAGATCAATCAATGCTCAGGCAGAACATTGGATGAAAGTTGGTATGCTTGCGGAAAGAAACCCGGGGCTTAATTACGGTGAAATTCTGTCACTGCTCCTCAAAGAAGCGGAACAATCCACTCAACCGGAAAATCAGAACACACCTACGCGAAAAGCCCCGAATAGCCGGGTAACGGGAACTGACAAATAATGCAACAACCCGTCATTAAAACCGCAACTGAGATTAATAAAATGCGTGTTTCTGGCGCACTTACGGCCAAAGTCCTAGAAGAAGTCGAAAGCATCATCACACCAGGGATCTCAACGATGGAGATCAATGATTTTTGTGACGATTTCATCCAAAATCAAATCAATGCTACTCTGGGAAGCAAAGGGCAATACGACTATCCTTTTGCCGTTAATACATCCGTTAATCATGTTATATGCCACGGCATACCATCAAAAACTGCAAAGCTGAAAAAAGGCGATATCATCAACGTCGATTTAACCGTTCTTAAAAATGGTTACTACGGTGATAGCAGTAAGATGTTTGCTGTTGGTAAAATCCAGCCTCATGCACAAAAGCTAATTGATATCACGCGAGAATGCTTATATCAGGCGATACGCATTGTTAAACCCGGAAAAACTTTTGGCGATATAGGATTTACAATCCAAACCCTAGCTGAAAAGAACGGTTACTCGGTTGTACAAGAATTTTGTGGCCACGGTATCGGCGCAGAGATGCATGAACCGCCAGAAGTCAGACATTACGGGAATGCAGGTGAAGGTATTGTTCTCAAAGAAGGTATGACCTTTACGATTGAGCCCATGATCAATCAGGGTAAGGCGGCCATACGGCAGCACCCTGATGGTTGGACAGTGTCAACAAAAGATCGACGCTTATCAGCCCAATGCGAACACACAGTACTGGTCACATCAACCGGATGTGAGATCTTGACCTATCGCGATGAAGAGAAAGAGTTTATCCCAAAGACAACGTCATAAATAATGTTGATGGCGATGCCATAAATAACAACTTAATCACCTAACCTCTTCCCCATACTAACGCGAGGTTCAATGCTGTAGCCAAGGCTTTGATATAGCTTAACAGCCCCTTTATTGCCATCGCGTACTTGTAAATTCAATTTCGTACACCCGAGAGAAGCAAGTGCTTTTTCGGCAAGAGCAAGTAACTTACTGGCAATACCTTTTCGTCGATGGCTCGGCGTGACAACAACACTATATATCCAGCCTCGACGGCCGTCATACCCGGCCATAGTCGTACCGACAATCGTATCGCCGTCTGCTGCAACAAAGAGTAAGCCGGGTTGATAGCTTTCTTTACTATCCAAAATATCCGTCGCTTTATTCCAAAGCGACGGATTGGGATCATCTTCTTCCCATAAACGGATTACCCCTGCCCTGTCTTCTGGGCGATAAGACCTGATATCCATAATTTCCTCTTTATTGGACAGCTCAAGCGAATGCTTGCTTTCACAAGTCGCATATTTTGTCAAAGTTGGCGGTTTCCGACTTGCCTAGATCAAAGATATTGGTCTAGGGTTACCATACTTGAAAGAAGATTCTTTTAAGTATGTGCAATTAGGCGCTTGTTCTCAGGGCAGGGTGAAATTCCCGACCGGCGGTAACTTTTGAACGCAATACGCAGAAGAAAGAAGCCCGCGAGCGCCCTTGGCTTTAAGATCTTTCGGGATCGAAAACCAAGGGGTCAGCAGATCTGGTGAAACTCCAGAGCCGACGGTAACAGTCCGGATGGGAGAGGATAGGCAGGAATAAACATGGTGGTAAGCCTGTTTGTTCTGCGTGTGCGGATGAGTTGTGTCGAGCTGTGTATCTCGCAGATATTAATCATTCGCCCTTTCTGAACACGCCCTGATTCTGGTTACGCCGCTTATTAGGAGTGACAACCATGAATCAGATCGCAAATGATCATAATAATAGCCACCAGTCTCTGCTGGCGCAGTTCGGTACGCCGTATGAAAGAGTTGAAAAAGCTCTTACTTTCATGCGTGCTGGTAAAGGTGTCCTTGTCGTTGATGACGAAGATAGAGAAAATGAAGGCGATCTCATTTTCGCTGCTGAGACACTGACGAATGAACAGATGGCAATGCTTATTCGCGAATGTAGCGGTATCGTATGCCTTTGTATGACGGACGAAAAACTTCGTAGTCTTGATTTGCCGCAAATGGTACAGGACAACAACTCGTCAATGGGAACTGGCTTTACGGTTACCATCGAAGCAAAGGTTGGGGTTACCACCGGTGTATCCGCAGCCGACCGTGTTACAACAGTCAAAACCGCAATTGCTGACGACTGTAAACCTGACGATTTGGCCCGTCCTGGTCATGTCTTCCCGTTGCGCGCCATGGCTGGCGGGGTTCTCACACGTCAAGGACATACAGAAGCTACCTGTGACCTATCAGCTATGGCGGGGTGGAAGCCAGCCGGGGTTCTATGTGAAGTGACCAACCCCGATGGCACAATGGCCCGCCTACCTGAAATTATTGAGTTCGGGCAAAAACACAATCTACCTGTTGTCTCTATTGACGATATTATCTTGTATCGCAAGAAAACAGAAACAGCTGCAATGGCTGTGTAAATAACAGTAATTCATGCTTATCACGACAAGGAGGTCTCTTATTTTTAAGGGGCCTCTTTCTTTTCTGGGTTATCTTTATTGAATTACCCCTCTATTGAATTACCCCTTTATTGAATTACAGGGCAAGAATCAGATATTCTGAACGAGCCTTTATCCGTTACCCCATCCCTGTATCAATTTATGGAGGTAACAATGTCAGAGAAACCAACAAACATTCAGTTTATTGCAATACCAACAGAACATGCACGACATCTTCAATCCGGTGGCAAGGATGAAAATGGACACGTGCCAGAGACAATGGTTTCAGATGGCAACGGGTTTCCTTGTCGCCATTGCTTGAAAGGCATAGATAAGAATGAAGAAGTTCTGGTGGTTGCCTATCGTCCCTTTCCTGACAAACAACCTTATGCAGAATCCGGCCCTATTTTCCTACACAAGAAAGCTTGTGCCTCTCAACAGAGCAACGGGAAAATACCAGATAATATAAAATCGCAGGGAATCACTCTTATTCGGGGATACAACAGCGAAAACAGGATTGTTTATGGCACAGGAAAAACCATCAAATCATTAGATATTGAAGAAGAAGCATTGAGGATGTTCGAAGCAGATAATGTTGCCTACATACATGCACGATCAGCGACAAACAATTGTTTTACATGTCGCATTGAACGTGCCTAATTTTCATGTCGATCTGATCATCCTGAAATATTAAAAGCCCTGTGTTAACACAGGGCTTTAGTTTTTGAGCGAACAGACCTTGCTATTGAACGAGCACCCATCCGCCATTGGTTTTCTTAGGTAGCATAGATGCTATATCAGCATCTTTTTCAATTCGGAAATCGGTTGCAGATAGGACGCGGCCATCCCCGGCGCGAAGTAAGCGCAGATTAACAAAAACACTATGTTCGCTGATAGAGTAAGTTCCGGTTAAAACAGCCTGAGCATTTTGACGACCAGCCAAAAATGCAAGATCCCGGGAAAGCATCAACTCACCTTGTCTTGGACGAACGGCCAGCGAGTCCCGCATTTTAACCTCTGAAACACTATAGCCTAATTGTGCAATACGTCCGGAAAGCTGCTCACCAACTGTACGTCCAAATGTTGAACTGGTCTCCAGCGCATCAATATCAACAATCGACGAGACAAGAACAGACGCATTCTGATCCAACACTTGGTTAGATGTCATTACCAAGGTATCAGCAGCCCTATAAACCTCTGGCAACAATTCAACAGTTGTCTTCGGTTTTTCAACGGGTTCGCTATACACATTAAGAGATTGCGGTGAACAACCAGCTAATCCAATTATCAGCGCAGTCGACAGAAAAAAATGTTTCATAATCATAACTCCCTACTGCGTCACAATGGCGATGGTTTGCACAGGTAATTTTTCTTCCGGCCCTGTGAGCGTAGCTCGTGTTGGGCGATCTGCTGGTAAACTTGTCATATACAAAGAAAGCTCTTCCGGACGAATATAAAGGACTTCTGATTTCTGGTGAACCAATTCTGCGCCATGAGAAACTGATGTCGTCAACACCAATTCAGCATCTGTAACGGCGCCATAATCAATTAATCCACGAACGAGTTCCGTTGCAACCAATCCAGCACCAATTGTACTCAAAGATCCCCAAGTCCCGTACTCTCGAATACCAATAGCAGTGGCCAGACCAAAAACAGATTCAGGCGATGCAGGCAAACGATACCCCTTATCATCATAGAAAAAGCTTTGTACTTGATAATTTACGATGATCGCATCTTTGGGAGAGGAAACAACAGGAACGCCTTTTGCCAGAAGTTCATTTTCAAGAATGCGTTTAAATGCGCGACTAAAGGGCATATCAAACGGGCCAGGTTGAACATAGAAAGGTTTAGGCGATGAATAGCTTGACGACGTCTTCTCTTTCCCACCAGACGACGCGGCCTCTATAACAGGCGAAACCCCAAAGTCAGGCATTGCAGATAAATCGGACACAATGCGTGTTGAAGATCTCTGTCCCAGAAGATTCCAGTCATTCCAGGTAAGAACTTTGTATTGGCTGTGGGTCGTTTGAGGCTCTTGATCACGCTTCACCCAAGGCTTTCCACAAGCAGACAAAGTAAAGCTGGCAATAACCAAAAGTATCACGGCTGGCTTCAACATGAAGCATCTCCAATACAGATTCAACACACGGCAATGTTAGACATTCATACTTATGCCTAACACCTGTTTACCGATAAACTCTTTCTGTACCGTTAATTTTCAGATGAAACTTAATTCAATTATGCATCAAATTGAAAGTTCAACGAAAATCAGTTCACGCCGCCCTCTGGCACCCAGCCAGTTTGCCACTGTTCTAGTGGGGATACAGTTGCTTTTTCACCGTTCTTAAAAAAGGAACTATCGACAGACCACATATTGGATACAGCATTATTATTCCCTGCGACTTGTTCTAGCACTGCCGTCGCATGAAGTATATTACCGTTAACCCAGCTTCGTAACATCGGCTCTCTCAATGCATGATATTTCAATAGGCCATCTCTCTCTATCAGAGAGATAAAATTAGAGGCATTCACGGCTTCATCAATGCAATCCAGTTGCTGATCACCAACGTCCCCCATAAAGGTGCCAGCTTTATCTTTATCAGTACCGTTTTGCTGACCTGCAATTGCTTCTATACGTCCGATGGCAACTGTTATCGCCTGCCGTTCTTCGGCAGGTGAAAGTTCTTTCGCTTTAAATAATTTCTGTATCTCAAGCCACTGACCTTCATTCAATGAAACCAGGCCCTTGTGCTGACACCCATGACCGTAACAGTAACCGACTTCATCAACATCATAAGAGGTCGACAGGTGAGACAAAGCTTTCTCTGATGGTTTTGTAACATTGCAACCCGTGATTGCTAGCAACAAGAACATTCCAGAAATCAATAAGCTTTTGGACACAGAAAACTCCATCAAGGTAAAAATATCAGCCGCAGAAATGCCACTAGGCACCATCGATTGCAACAAGATATCGACACAGAAAGGTTGAACGAGATAATTTTATGACGATATTTCCTAAGAGATCCGCAGTTATCCATGTAAAATTCTAGACAGTGCAAGACAGATAAGCTACCAGCTTCATCTTGTAGAGACTGATAACGATATATCAGAGCTATAATTGACAGCTCACCCAAGGAGAAACCAATGAGCCAGCTGCAAATTCCAACAGAAATTCCTGTTCACGACGACAATCGTGATTTGATGAATGCGCTGCTCATGATTGCTCAACGGGCGGGTGAGATCATTATGGAAATTTACAACAGGCCTTCCGGAATTGAGGTAGAGGAAAAGGATGACTCCTCCCCCGTCACCGAAGCCGATAAAGCTGCGGAAGCATTTATTCTCGGTGCATTGAATACTGTAACACCAGATATTCCCGTCGTTTCAGAAGAAGCTGCCTCCGCAGGCGAAACGCCTGAAATTGACAATGGGTTATTTTGGCTGGTTGATCCTGTTGATGGCACAAAAGAATTTATCAACAAAAACGGTGAATTCACCGTTAACATCGGCCTGATCGAAAACGGCATCCCCGTTGCAGGCGTTGTCCATGCTCCTGCAAAAGGATTAACCTGGGTATCTGCGGATATCTGTGTTTTCTTTGAAGAAGGATACGAGCCAGTTGTCGCTCAGGTACGTTCAATTCCTGCCGAAGGAGCCACCGTTGTCGCTAGCCGACGCCATGGTGATAACGACGACTTAAATGCCTTCTTAAAAACCCGTAAAATCCACGAACAAATTAGTGCTGGTTCTTCCCTTAAAATTTGTTTAATCGCAGCTGGCAGAGCAGATCTTTATCCACGTTTTGGTCCCACAATGGAATGGGATACGGCCGCAGCGCATGCTGTTCTTCTTGCTGCCGGAGGACATCTGAGTGATGCAGATGGAGATCCTTTGACCTATGGAAAATTCAATTTCCGAAATCCGTATTTTGTTGCCGAAGGCGAACATCTGGATGCCGGTTTTGATTTATCTGACGAAGACCTTTCCACAGAAGAAACGTAAACAGATTTAATCCGATGGAATCAGTTTCCGAAAACAGATATCCAAATATCTTTAATGCAGACCAAGCAGGGTTAGTGAATGCTTGCAACTTGCTGCGTTCGGGTGAACTGGTCGCATTCCCAACAGAGACTGTTTATGGGCTTGGGGCTGATGCAACAAACCCAAAAGCCTGTGCATCTATATATGAAGCAAAGGGCAGACCAAGCTTCAATCCTTTGATCGTTCATTTCCATGATTTATCAGAGGCCCAAAAACGGGTCGTCTTTAATACAAAGGCGGAAAAGCTTGCCCAAGTCTTCTGGCCGGGTCCTTTAACGCTGGTTTTACCCAGAACAGAAAACTGCGATATTGCTGAACTTTGTTCTGCTGGTTTACCCAGCCTTGCTGTGCGTGTACCAGGCCACTCAATCGCCCATGCTTTACTCAAGCAATCAGGCCTTCCGCTGGCAGCCCCCAGCGCTAATGCATCCGGCAAGATAAGTCCGACAAAATCGGAACATGTCGCCTATTCATTAGGAAACAAAGTATCCTGTATCCTAGATGGCAAAGACACAGCTTGCGCAGTTGGACTTGAATCAACAGTCATTGATTTAACAGGAGACATTCCCGTGCTTCTTCGCCCGGGGAATATTACCAAGGAAGAGATAGAAACTGTTATAGGCTCCATCCAACTTGGCAAATCCTTAATGGAAAGCAAAGCAGAGCAACAAGTTTCATCTGAGACACCAACAACAGAAGATACATGCCAAACACAGAATCCGCTTAAATCCCCCGGCCTTTTGAAAAGCCATTACGCCCCCACACTCCCGTTACGGTTAAACGCTACAGAAGTAGCAGGAGATGAAGCCCTACTCGCCTTTGGCAACAAACCATTGTTAGGTTCATCATGTTGCCTAAACCTAAGTGAAGAAGGCGATTTGTTAGAGGCAGCAGCCAATCTTTTTGCAGCCCTTCATGAACTAGATCAAAATCAAGGAATAAGTGGTATTGCCGTCATGCCAATCCCCGATACGGGTTTGGGCCTTGCAATTAATGATCGACTAAAACGCGCGGCTGCCCCCAAGTAGATACACCCTTTAAATCTATCTAGCCTTTTAAAACCCCGAACTCTTGCAACGCTTTATTCATGAGTGCTGGTTCTGTGAAATGGATAGCTTTGAACCCCAAATCCTTGGCAACCATAATATTATCTTCACGGTCATCAATAAAAACGCACTCTTCCGCTTTTAAAGAAAAATCAGATAACAAACGGTGATAAATCCTTGGGTCCGGTTTTGCCAGTTTAACAGTGCCAGAGACCGTTATGCCTTTGAAATACTGTAAAAAGGGAAAGCGTTTTTGAGCGTAAGGAAATGTCTCTTCCGACCAGTTTGTTAAACCATAAAGCGGCGTCTGTTGGACATGAAGTTTTTCAAGTGTTTCAACCGTTCCTGTGATTTCATCCCCAAGTGTATCGGGCCATCTTGTCAATAACAGGGCGAGCGCATCTTTATATTCCGGAAATTTCCCCTGCAACTCACCAATGACACTGGAAAAGCGTTCCCCGGCATCCAACCTGTGATTTGCCTCAAATGTAAAGACGTTGCGTAAGAAACGCTCCATTTCTTCTATGCTGGAAAATTCTGACTGGTAAAGATAACGCAAATTCCAATCAATAAGCACACCACCAAAATCGAAAACGACATTTTTCATCATGAATCTCTCGAAAAAAATATGTTAGAACAAACGGGTAAAAGAATATTTCTGGCCCCCCAGAGAAAAGAGATTTAGGCTTAAGCAATCCCTTATCAATCAACCTTGCAAGAAATCCTGTCAAAATAATGACCGACAAAAATATTTCTCCGAAGCTTCCAAAAAAATTCCTGTCTGATCTGGAAACAGCTATCGGCGCCAAGGCGATGATTAGCAACCTTGATGACATTGCCCCGTATATGGTTGAACAACGGGGGCGTTTTGTCGGGGAAACATCTTTGGTTGTAACCCCCAAAACAGCAGGGGAAGTATCAGACATAGTCAAACTATGTGCAGAACATAATATCGGAATAGTTCCTCAAGGCGGCCATACCGGGCTTGTAAGTGGCGGCATACCCTTTGTTGGTGATAATGCCATTGTACTTAACACCACCCGCCTGAATAAAATACGGGCTATTGATCCGGTAAATAACACCATGATTGTCGAAGCCGGCTGTATTTTACAGACAATACAAGAATATGCAGCAAAACATGATCGCCTGTTTCCTTTATCCCTAGGTGCAGAAGGCAGCTGTCAGATTGGCGGGAATATTGCGACGAATGCCGGCGGCATTAATGTCATCCGCTACGGGAATACACGACAACTTGTACTGGGCCTAGAAGTCGTTACACCGACAGGTGAAATATGGAATGGCCTTAGGGCCTTGCAAAAGGATAATACAGGCTATGACCTGAAACAGCTCTACATTGGATCAGAAGGCACACTCGGGATTATCACAGCAGCCGTTCTTCAACTGTTTCCAAAACCAAAAGAGCAACAAACTGCTGTTTTAGCTCTTAAAGAACTAGAAGACGCCCTGCGCTTACTTAATCTGGCTCAATCAATGCTCGGTGATGCGTTGACCTCTTTCGAGCTATTGCCACGGATTGGTATAGATTTCTCTCTTAAACATGGTCAAGGTGTTGTTGATCCTATTGCGGGGCGATATGATTGGTACATTCTGATGGAAGCTTCTGTTGCGATCACCCATTCCAACCTACAAGAGCTTTTCGAAAGTTATCTGGAAACAGCCTTTGAAAGAAATTGGGTACAGGATGGTGTCTTGGCACAAAACAAAGCACAGTCCGATAGCTTTTGGTTACTTCGGGAAAACATCACACTCTGCCAAAGACCAGAAGGTGGTTCCATAAAACACGATATTTCCGTACCTGTTTCATCCGTACCAGCCTTTATCAAGACTGCCAATGAAACCGTTCAGAAAATGATCCCCGGCATCAGACCTCACCCCTTTGGACATTTAGGTGACGGCAACATTCACTACAATCTGTCCCAACCTTTGGAAATGGATAAACAGGATTATTTGAATCGCTGGGAAGAAGTAAACAGGGTTGTTCACGACATCGTACATAGCTTTAACGGATCAATTTCAGCTGAACATGGCATAGGTCGCGTTAAACGTGATGAAAACCAGCATTACAAATCACCTGTGGAAATCCAGTTAATGAAAAACATAAAAACAACGTTAGATCCCAAGGGCATTATGAATCCGGGAAAGTTAATATCAGAAAATTAGTACCCAAAAATCAAGTCCGTAGACAAATACCCATAAGTAAAATTTACTCAAAAAAGTGTACTCAGTTATGATTATTAGATCCCATAAAGAGGAAGATGCAGCCGTGATGTTGCAACTGTTCCACGATACAGTCCACAACGTAAATATTCAGGACTATAGTCAAGAACAAATAAATGCGTGGGCACCGGAAAATTTTGACTTCAATCGTTGGCAGGAAAGAACAAAAGGTTATTTTATTTTCGTTGCAGAGGACGATAGCGGCATCGTTGGTTTTGCAGAACTTGAAACCACAGGACACATCGATTGCTTTTATGTCCACTATCAAAAACAGGGTCTTGGTATCGGACACAAACTACTTGAAGAAATAGAGCGCAAAGCCAAAGCTCTCAACCTGAATGAAATCTTCGCCGAAGTCAGCATTACAGCACGACCATTTTTTGAGAGAAAAGGTTTCAGAGTTCTAGAGGAACAAGAAGTTTCTATCAGGGGACAAACCCTTAAAAACTATAAAATGAATAGACTTCTTGTATAACCAATAGCGGGCATCACTCTGCCTAATCATACCTGATTCAACAGATAAAAAAAGCCCCGGACGATTGAGCGTTCCGGGGCTTCTATATAATACGAATGAAACTTATTTCATTGTTGGCATCATAAATTCGGCACCACTACGAATGCCCGTTGGCCAACGAGTTGTGACCGTCTTCAAACGTGTATAGAAACGAATACCTTCGGGGCCGTGCATGGAATGATCACCAAACAGAGATCTTTTCCAGCCGCCAAATGAATGAAATGCCATTGGTACCGGAATTGGCACATTTACACCAACCATACCGATTTGGATTTTGTGCGAAAATTCGCGCGCGGAATCTCCGTCACGGGTAAAGATAGCGGTACCATTTCCGTATTCATGATCGTTGACCAACTTAACAGCTTCATCAAAGGTATCGACACGAACAACGGCCAACACTGGACCAAAGATCTCTTCTTTGTAGATGGTCATATCCGATGTGACGTTATCGAACAAACATCCTCCGATGAAATAACCGTTTTCAAGGCCTTCCGGTTTTTTACCACGACCATCAACAACCAGTTTCGCACCTTCATTCACGCCAGCATCAACAAAGCCAGTGACCTTTGCCAGATGCTCCGCAGAGATCAATGCCCCCATTTCGGCGTCAGCAACCTCGTAATGTGCAATTTTAAGAGCTTCAACTTTAGGTGCCAGCTTCTCAATAAGAGTGTCTGCAGCATCATCACCAACAGCAACAGCAACTGAAATCGCCATACAACGTTCGCCCGCGGAACCGTAAGCAGCCCCCATGAGCGCATCAACAGCTTGATCCATGTCGGCATCCGGCATCACAACCATATGGTTCTTTGCACCACCAAGAGCCTGAACCCGTTTACCATTCGCTGTACCTGTCTTATATACATATTCAGCAATCGGAGTTGATCCAACAAAGCTAATCGCTTTAACACGCTCGTCTTCCAACAGAGTATCAACAGCTTCCTTGTCACCGTTAACAACATTGAGAACACCATCAGGCAAACCAGCCTCTTTCAGAAGCTCTGCAAGTCGCAAGGGGCAAGATGGATCTTTCTCAGAAGGCTTAAGAATAAAGGTGTTACCGCAAGCGATTGCGATAGGGAACATCCACATGGGTACCATTGCCGGAAAGTTGAACGGCGTAATACCCGCACAAACACCAACGGGTTGACGCGCAGAGTGACTATCGACACCAGTGCCAACATTTTCGCTGTGCTCGCCTTTCAGAAGATGTGGAATACCACAGGCAAATTCGACAACCTCGAGACCACGAGTGATTGACCCCACAGCATCGCTAATCACTTTACCATGCTCAGCGCTAACCATGGCCGCTAACTCATCCATGTTCTGTTCAATAAGTTCTTTGAACTTGAACATGACCCGCGCGCGGCGCAAAGGTGGTGTTGCCGCCCACCCCGGCAACGCGGCTTCAGCTACAGCAATCGCGTCCCGAACTTCTTCAGCAGACGCCAGTGCCACTTCACCAGTAACCTGCCCCAAAGCAGGATTATGAATCTTGGCTGATCGACCGCCTTTTCCAGCGATCTTTTGCCCATTAATAAAGTGTCCAATTTTTTGGCTCATTGACCTGCTCCCACATTACTAGTTGCAGCGATTTACACGCTGTAACAAGGTTTTCAATTTCATATTCATCATTTTGAGTTTTAGTATTTTCGCTTGATGACATTCGCAAAAATGACTTCTTTTCTAGGCTAATACTTAAGAGTTAGAGCACTCTTGCTCATATATCCAGTTTCTCTTATTCTCTATATCCAGATAAAAATTCACGCCTTCTTCGTCTATATTTTCTGCGGATAGGTTCCATACCAAATATACTAAGGAAATTTTCAATTTAACAGCCAACACAAAAAATAGAACATATAACTCAAGACCATACATATATGGAATATATATTCCATATCGAGTAATTATCAGGCGCGCTCCCTGAATTCAAGAGAAAGACAAAGGACTCCACATAATGTCAGAAAGCCTTTTCATTCTGGACAAGGAAAGCGATGAATCTCTCCAATTACAGATCAGAAAAAAGTTTGTTTCTGCGATTTTAGGAGGAAGCTTACCAGCTGGAGAACCTGTCCCCTCAAGTCGAAAACTAGCAGGACAACTAGATGTGTCTCGTATCACGGTCACACAGGCTTATAATTCTCTGATCGATGACGGATATCTGACATCCAGAGAACGCAGTGGTATCTATGTCAGCGATCGTCTAACCCTTCCGTTAACCCGAGACCAGCGTCAACAGACAAAGAAATCCCCTTTACCTAGCCCTGTTTTTCAGCAAATGAAACATCGGCCTAGTCACCAACAAAACATTGAAAAACCAGCAAACTGGCGGGATTACCCTTATCCTTTTGTGACAGCTCAGGTTGATAAGTCACTCTTCCCTATTGCCGCGTGGAGAGAGTGCTCTAGACAGGCTTTAAGCCTAAATGCGATGGCCGATTGGACTGAAGACCGCCTAGGAACTGACGATCCCTTTCTCGTTGAACAGATCAGAACGCGGCTACTTCCCACACGTGGCATTCATGCAGGTGAAGAAGAAATCTTGGTAACAGCTGGTGCTCAAAACAGCCTTTATATACTTTGCCGCCTTTTCCTTAACAACAATACCTTGTTTGGTATGGAAAACCCGGGTTATCCGGACCTACGGAACATTATTCAGTGTATCGGTTCACGTATACGGTACCTAAAACTGGACAACCATGGACTAATCCCAGATCAACAAATAGACTCCTGCAATGTCCTCGCCGTCACGCCAAGCCACCAATTTCCAACAACCGTCACCATGCCCCTACAAAGAAGAAAGGAATTGCTTGAACGTGCTGAAACCAACAACACATTAATCATTGAAGATGATTATGAGCCTGAACTGAATTTTGAAAACTCTCCAACCCCTGCCCTAAAATCCCTCGATAATAACGGACGTGTCGTTTATGTGGGCAGTCTTTCCAAATCTTTCTTTCCCGGATTACGACTTGGGTACCTCGTTGCTTCAAAAGAAATTATCCAAGAGGCACGAGCACTTGGCAGGCTTATGCATCGACATACCCCAACCAACAATCAACGGACGATGGCACTGTTCCTTGCTCTTGGGCATCACGATGCTTTGCGCAAAAAGCTAAGAAAAATTTATAAGAACAGATGGCTCGAGATGAGAAAAGGATTGGAAATAATCGGTCTTAATTTTCAAAAATCTTCTGGAGGATCAAGCTTTTGGGTCAACGGTTCCAAAGACCTGGACAGCAAAGAGTTATTGCAAGAAGTTCTAAAGAAAGGTGTTGTTCTGGAACCCGGTGCAATTTACTACTTTGACGCAATTCCACCAAAAAATAATTTCCGTCTTGGATACACAGCAATCGAACATCCATCAATCAAGAACGGCTTAGGGCAGCTTCGTCTTGCATTGAACGGGATAAATAAAACTTAATGAAGTGTCAGCCCAACAGTTGGAACCAAATCAAACTCTTCATCATCAATTAATTCCGGCATAGCCACCATTACATCCTCTTGTTGCGAATCATCAGAATGCATATAAAAAGAAAGCATTCCCTGATCGAGGAAGGGTGTAGGACGATAACAGTGGTCAGTATCTGTTGCTACAATATCAATCTCAGTAAGGGCCTCACCAACATCGTCCAAAAATAAATCCGACATTTTGGACGAAATCGTTTCAATAGATCGAAGAGATTGATTTAAATCACCAGAATCGGGCTGTGCATGGTTTTCAAAGGCAATTGAATTCGCCAACATATCCTGCAAAGCATGTACTCCTTGCTCTGAACCAGCTGGAATACTCAAAAGGCCTCTCTCTGCCTTTACCAGATGTTCTTCCCTGAATGTGTCAGCATAACTTTCGCTCAATTGTGCAACAGCAACCATAATACCCTCCTACAAGCAGGACTATTTTAGAAAATTAAATCTAAAATTTGCGTTAAATATTCATTGACAGAAATTAACCATAAATTGTGATTTGCATTCTTTTGCCCCGTAGCTACAAACTGCTTAAAGTTTTTTTAATCACAATCAGTTATCGATAATTTCAAATCAAATGCTGTAAGGGAGATCTAGACGGTGAATAAATCAGTTGAAGACCGCAGGGTATTTCCAAGGGCAGAAGTGATTTTGGCAGGGCGCGTTGATGGTAACCTGCGGAAAAAAGACTGCGCTGTCATGGATATCTCTTTAACCGGGGCAAAGCTCGAGTTTGATCAGCCTTTAACAGGCGAAACGATCGAAACTCTTCGCTTTTCAAAATCGGCAGCTCTCAATGTTTCTGTTGCTTGGGATCATGGCACAAATGTCGGCGTTAACTTCACCGATGCGCCCCATGACATCGCCAACGTTCTTGAGCCTCTTTTACCCAAAAGCTGCTTTGAGCCTTTTGATAACAAAAAATAAAGCCCTGCTATTTATAAAAACTATAAAAACAAAAAAATCCTGCGAAACGATTTCGCAGGATTTTTTTTAATACATAAATTGTTTCATCAGAAGACTAAACGTCTTCTTCTTCCCCTGGAAGCCCCGGAAGGCCCCGCTCTTTTCTTGGTGTTCTGCCAAAGAAATCGCGATAACATTTAGAAAAGTGGGACGCCGATACAAAACCACACGCCAAAGCCACATCAATAACAGACATATTTGTTTGCAGTAGGAGAAGGCGAGCTTTGTTTAATCTCAGTTCCAAATAATATCGCGCAGGAGAACGCCCAAGATATTTACGGAAGAGCCGCTCTAACTGCCGGGTAGAGAGCCCCGCATCTTTGGCCAACTGAATCCGGGTCAGAGGTTCTTCTAAGTTGTCTTCCATCAGTTTGATAACTGCCAACAGTTTTGGATGCCGCACACCCAATCGAACTGGCATCGACATGCGCTGTTGATCATGTTCATCACGAATACGATCATGCATAAACTGGTTTGCGACTTCCCCTGCCAGCTCATGTCCATATTGGGACGAAATAATATTGAGCATCATATCAAGCGAGGCAGTACCACCAGCACAGGTAAAGCGGTTTCGATCGATTTCGAACAGTTCTGGGGTAACTTCGATTTCGGGAAAATCTTCTAAAAATCCAGCTAAATTTTCCCAATGAATTGTACAGCTGTAATCATCAAGTAACCCAGCTTTTGCCAAAATATGGGCTCCGGTACAAAGAGCTCCAATATCAACGCCTTTTCTCTCAATACGGCGTAACCAGGAATGAATACGCCTATCTTCTATCTTATGCGCATCTTCCCCGCTGCAAATAATTGCCGCATGAAAATTATCCAGCTCATCAAGATTAATATCCGGAGCAATAGGAATACCACAAGAAGACAATACAGGCTGATCATCTACGCTGACCAAATTCCAGCTATAGAGTTTTTTTCCTGCCTCTCTGTTCGCAAGCCTTAACGGCTCTACAGCAGATGTAAAAGCGATAAGAGAGAACTTTGGGACAAGGAAAAAAACGATGCGCTGTGGCAATTCTTGCGGGGCTTTTCTAATCATCTCTAAACTTTCACCTGACACGCATGTTAGCAATATGAAGATACATTTATTAGTAAGTGCGTATAAAGTATCACAAGAATGAAGGATAACATCATTCTCTTGCCCTAACCTTAAAAAGTACACTTATTTTATCTTGAGCTTTTTACTCTTTAAAATGCCAATTATCAGAAAGTTTAAAAGTAAACAAGAACCGAATACTACTTTTATTATCCGCGCATAAGAAAAGGCGACAAACGTCGCCTTTCCTCTACAAATAAGATCTAAGTAGGAGACTTAAGTAAAGGCATCCGGCATAGACTCTTTTTTCTTGGTGATGAATTCATTCAAGGCTTCATCAATCGATACATCAAGATCAGGCGCGACATATTGCTCCAAGGTCTTTTTTACAACGGCATTAGCACGTTGATAGGCATCAAGGGAACCTTCAGATTCCCACTGTTCGAAAGAATTGTTATCCGCAATATTAGAACGGTAGAAAGCAGTCTCAAAGTTTGCCTGAGTATGAGCACAGCCAAGAAAATGGTTACCCGGTCCAACTTCACGAAGGGCGTCCATAGCTTGCCCATTCTCTGTTAGGTCATATCCTTCAAGCATACGCTGCATCATACCCAATTGGTCTGCATCCATCACGAGTTTCTCATAAGATGAAATCAGACCACCTTCGAGCCACCCGGCAGAGTGAAGGGTAAAGTTCACACCAGCAAGCGACGTTGGCAGGATTGTATTTGCTGACTCGTATGCTGCTTGAGCATCAGGAACTTTGGAGCCACAAAGAGATCCACCAGAACGGAATGGCACGCCAAGTCGACGCGCGAGTTGTGCCATTCCATAAAGAACCAATGCAGGTTCTGGTGTTCCGAAAGTCGGCGCGCCAGACTGCATTGAAATCGAACTCGCGAATGATCCCAGAACAACCGGTGCTCCTTTGCGAACCATCTGTGCGAAAGCAATCCCGGCCATCCCTTCAGCAAGGGATTGTGCCATCACACCAGCTGCGGTCACAGGCGCCATAGCACCGGCCAAAATAAATGGCGTGACAATACAAGCCTGCATATGACGGGCATATACCTTCAAGGCACCAAGCATGGTATCATCAAAGGTCATCGGTGAGTTCGCGTTGATCAGACTGATCATTACCGTATTGTTTTCGACGAATTCATCGCCAAAAACCAATTTAGACATCGCAATAGAATCTTCAGCGCGTTCCGGTGCGGTAACTGATCCCATATAGGGTTTGTCTGAATAACGTATATGGGAATACAGCATATCCAGGTGACGTTTGTTCACCGGAATATCAACAGGCTCACAAACCGTACCACCAGAATGGTGAAGCGCAGGCATAGAATATGTCAACTTCACAAAGTTCCGGAAATCTTCAATCGTTGCATAGCGACGACCACCGTCGAGATCACGGACAAAGGGAGGTCCATATACAGGGGCAAAAACGGTATTCTTACCACCAATAATCACAGACCGTTCAGTGTTACGGGCGTGTTGGGTAAACTCACTTGGTGCATGGGAACACCATTGGCGTGCAAGACCGCGCGGGAAACGAACGCGCTCGCCCTGTACATCACAGCCATTGTCTTTAAGAATTTGAAGGGCTTCGGGATCGTCACGGAATTCAATCCCGATTTCTTCCAGAACAGTTTCAGCATTGTGTTCAATTATTTCAAGCGCTTCTGCATTCAGTGTCTCGAAATAAGGAATATTACGTGTAATGTATTTTAGTTGCTCTGCTGAACCACTTGATCTGGCAGCACGTCGAGAAGCAGCACCACCGCCACTACGACCTCGACCGGCGCGACCAGCGCGACCTGATCTTGTTTCTGTATCACTCATTAAATGCCCTCCTGTAGAGACCTCGAATATTCCCTTCTGGCGGATAAGGCTCTGTCTAGATTGCGACCGACAAAAAACCAAATGCGGCAAGGAGGGTTAACAAGCTTATTTCCCTAATAAAAACCGTGAGAACAGATTTAAATTTCTCCTCATTAAATCACACTTTTGAGAAATATTTAAATTGAAGGCCATCTTCTTCAACCGCAACACATACGAGTCGTTTTCAATAAACATGAGATAAAACGACTTTCTTTGTCCCTAAAAGGTCAAAATCTGCTAACGTCGAAAATGTCGTAAAAGATCACTAATGTCGTAAACTGCGAGTGTGGTGACGCAAACCGATAGGACGTTCAGCGGACTGTTCCCCATCATCATAGCAGGATGTAATCGGTGGCTGCTACTGTACAAAAATTACCAAAACTTTTTGTCGTGTCGCAAAAAATACCGAAACATAACATACAACTTTGACCCTGTGCATAAGCACGTTTAGTCGCATTAATTTGGAGTCAGGCGATGAAATCTCACTACAAAGCCGTCGTTATCGGTGGTGGTGCTGTTGGTGTTGGTACACTTTACCACTTGGCAAAAAAAGGTTGGTCAGATGTTGCGCTTTTAGAGCGCCACGATCTGACATCTGGTTCCACTTGGCACGCTGCTGGCCTGCTGCCTCTGTTCAACATGAGCTACTCTGTTGGAAAAATCCACCAGTACTCTGTCGATCTTTATGCCCGCCTAGAAGAAGAAACCGGCCTAAATTCAGGACTTAAACAGGTTTCAAACATTCGTTTGGCCCGTACACAAGACCGCATGGACGAGTACAGATACTACGTTGGTGTGGCTAAAACACTTGGTATCGACGTTAAATGGCTTTCCATTGAAGAACTTAAGGAAATTTGGCCGCTTTGTAACACAGACGGTATTCTTGGTGCGATCCAACACGTAGATGACGGGTATGTACAGCCGGCTGAATTGACACAAGCGCTTGCAAAAGGTGCCCGTAATAACGGCGCCGAAATTCATCAGCACACAACTGTTCTCGGTATGGAACAGCAAGATGATGACAGCTGGATCGTTCAGACTGACAAGGGTGATATCTCTTGTGAGCACGTTATCTCTTGTACTGGTAACTTTGCCCGCAAGACGGGTGAAATGGTTGGTCTCGATATTCCAGTCATCCCGGTTGAGCACCAGTTCATCGTCACTGAACCACACCCGGACATTAAAGCACGTCACGCCGCAGGACTTCCAGAAATGGGGGTTTTGCGTGAATCAGATTCTTCTTGGTACATGCGTGAAGAAGCTGGTGGCCTGTTGCTTGGCCCTTACGAAGTTGGCGCACCTTGCTGTTATGTTGACGGCCCAGCGCCAGACGCAAAATACGAGCTGTTCAACGGTGAACTAGAGCGTCTGATGCCATACATCGAGACTGCTTTTGAACGTGTACCAGCCTTTGCAGAAGTTGGTATCAAAGAAGTTTACAACGGCGCGATTGCCTACACGCCTGATGGATCACCAATTATTGGTCCAGCCTGGGGCCTAAAGAACTTCTGGCTTAACGAAGGTCACTCCTTCGGTATTACAGCAACCGGTGGTGCTGGTTGGCAGCTGGCAGAGTGGATCGTAGACGGCGAGCCAACAATCGATATGTCTGGCGTTGACCCACGTCGTTTTGGCCCTTACGCAGGTCGTGGTTTCTTGAAAGAAAAGAACGAAGAAGCCTACGCAAATGTCTTTACGGTTCACTATCCGGATGAATCTCGCCCGGCAGCCCGTGGTCTAAAGCGCTCCCCTTCTTATGATCGCATGAAAGAACACGGTGCAGTTATGGGCACAATCTTTGGCTGGGAACGTCCAAACTGGTTCGCGCCAGAAGGCTATGGCTTGACCGAAGAAGATCTAAACCAAGACAACACAATCACACGTGAAAACCACGCACCTGCTGACGAAGGAAAACTTCCTGTTGAGAAATGGTCCTTCCGTCGCTCGAACTATTTCGAGCACGTTGGCAACGAATGTAAGAACGTTATGGAAAACGTTGGCCTGCTTGACATGTCAGCCTTCTCTAAGTTCATCGTTAAAGGTCGTGGTGCAGAAGCTTGGTTGAGCAGCCTGGTTGCCAACAAAATTCCGAAAAAGATCGGGCGTATGGCGTTGACACATATGTTGACCCTGCACGGCGGTGTTCGCGCTGAATTCACCATTCTGAAAACAGGTAAGCAGAGCTACTACCTCGTATCTGCTGGTGCTCAGGAACGTCACGACTGGGATTACCTTACGAAGCTAAAACCAACAGACGGTTCAGTTGAACTAGAGAAGATTACAACTCAGCAAGGTGTTTTCATTATTGCCGGACCAAAATCCCGCCTCTTGATGGAAAAACTGTCTGACGCTGATTTCTCTAACAAAGCCTTCCCATGGTTGACCGCACAACAGATCTCTGTTGGCATTGCACCAGTCACTGCTGCACGCGTTAACTTTGTCGGTGAGTACGGTTGGGAACTTCATCACCCAATTGAAATGCAGAACTATCTTTTTGATATTCTCATGGAAGCTGGTGCTGAATTCGGCCTGAAACCATTTGGTATTCGCGCAATGGATTCCATGCGTCTGGAAAAATCCTACCGTTTGATCCCAACAGAAATGTCCATCGAATACGCTGCGCTTGAGACAGGCCTTGATCGTTTTGTGCGCCTCGATAAAGAAGATGATTTCATTGGGAAACAGGCATTGGCTGATTGGAAAGAGCGTGGTTTTGACAACCAGTTCGTTACGATGGAAGTCCATGGTGTGACCGATTGTGATGCCCGTGGATCCGAACCAATTTATCTCAACGATGAAATGGTTGGCCGCGTAACATCTGGTGGATACGGTTTCCGTACTCAGAAATCTATTGCCCTCGCTATGGTACGCCCGGATTTGGCCGAAATTGGCACAGAGCTGGAAGTCTATATCCTTGGAAATCTTTTCAAAGCAACGGTTGTTGAAGAATCACCGTATGATCCAGAAAACAAAATTCTGCGTAACGTCGAATAACATCGACTTACGTTAAAAATAAAAAGCCGCAGAGTTATCCCAACTCTGCGGCTTTTTTATTTTGCACACTATACTAAAGACAATTAACGTCCCGCAGCATACCCTTGCATTGAGCGAGGATTTGCAGCTGCTTTCAACAAACCATTTTCTTTGGTTGCTGCAGCCATGCGTCCCAGTGACCAATCTGGCTCAACCACGACTTTATGACCTCGGCGTTTTAATTCTTCAATGGTTACCGAAGGAAACCGTCCTTCCAGCGAAAGATTGCCAGGATCACATTCACGCGGATAAAACGAGCTAGGAAAATGCGCCGTTTGGAAAGCAGGCGCATCAATAGATTCTTGTAGGTTCAGGCCAAAATGAACATGACGCAGGAAGAAATGGAGCGACCATTGATCCTGTTGATCTCCCCCCGGTGTTCCAAAGGCCATGTATGGCACACCATTTTTCAAGGCAAGTGAAGGTGTTAACGTTGTTCTTGGTAGTTTTCCGGGGGCGATGCAGGCCGGAGAAGTTTCATCAAGCCAGAACATCTGCGCCCGATTTGTCAGACAAAAACCAAGTCCTGGAATGACCGGTGAAGACTGTAACCATCCACCACTTGGTGTCGCTGAAACCATATTTCCCCAACGATCAATAATATCGAGATGACAGGTATCCCCTTTCACACCACCTTTATCATCTGGTGTCGGTTCATCATTAAAACGCGCAACTGTTGGCTCACCAAGATCGGTATTATCTTTGCCTTCGTCTGAGGTCCCCTTAATTCGGACAACAACATTACCGCCCTTACCGGGGACAGTCCCTGGTCTGATTTCCAGAGATGCTTTGTCCGTGATGAGTTTACGGCGTTCATCGTTATAAGCTTCGGACAGCAAGACATCCATCGGCACATCAACAAAATCTGGATCGCCATAGAAAGCTTCCCGATCCGCAAAAGCTAACTTTGCACTTTCCGTGACAAGATGTACAAAATCTGGAGACTTTTCATCCAGACTATCCAAATCGAAACCTTTCAACAACGCCAGTTGTTGCAAGAAAACGGGCCCCTGCCCCCATGCCGCAGTCTTACAAACGGTATAACCATGATAATCGAATGTAAGAGGTTCTTCGTAAGAAGCGGACCACGCAGTGAAATCACTTTTATCCAATAAGGCCTTGTGACGTCGTCCTGTCGTATCCATAACCTCTGCGGTTTCACAGAAATCCAAAATTGCCTGCGCGACAAAACCTTCTGACCAAATTTTTCTGGCAGCCTTGATTTGCTCTTCCCGACTATCCGATACAGCTTCCGCTTCAGAAACAATCCGGTCGTACATATCAGCCAGTTCAGGATTTTTAAAAAGATCACCAGCTTCCGGTACTTTACGGTCTTTCAGGTAAATATCAGCCGAAGAAGTCCATTCGGTCTCAAAGAGGTCCTTAACCCGGTTTATTGTATGCGAGATATTGGGAACCAAAGGATAACCATCACGCGCAAAATTAATCGCATAGGATAGAACGTCCCGCAAAGACATCGTGCCATAATCCAACAGCATCAACATCCATGCATCAAAGGCACCGGGAACTACGGCAGAAAGCATACCCGACCCCGGTACAATAGATAAATCCAAGGCCTGATAAGCTTCCAATGTCGCTTTCTTCGGCGCAGGTCCTTGCCCATTAATAACTTTAACGGGCCCATCTTCCGGAGCCACAATGATCGGCACTTCACCACCAGGACCGTTAAGATGTGGTTCGACAACTTGCAATACAAAACCCGTTGCAACGGCAGCGTCATAGGCGTTTCCACCTCGTTCCAGAATGCCCATACCCGCTGCTGTAGCCAGCCAGTGGGTTGAGGTCACAACACCAAAAGTGCCTGTAATTTCCGGGCGCGTGGTGAAATCGCTCATACTCTACTCTCCTGATCGAATAAGATTCCCCGAATGCGGATATCTAGGAACAACAAGTGACTAGACCCGTAAAAAGGTATCAAAACAACATAACTTGACAGGTAAGATAGATCATGACGATAATTGGTACAACCAATATAACTTGGTAAAACCAAAAAATTATTGAGACCATACGAAAGACAACTTGATCATCGGAGAGTTTCCCAACCAAGCATCAAGGCATCAAAACCCTTCACACTATATGGCATCAAGGTAATAGGTGATGTAAAATTCAGTAAAAATAAATCTAAGCCGAGATACCACTCATTCTCTAACTTAAAAAATTACTTAGTCAGGCTTTACATAGATGGACGCACTCCTTTCCACAGATCTGCTTATTCTAGCAGCTATCCTACTGGCCACAGGCGTTGTTGCCGGGCTGATTGCCGGCCTTTTAGGCGTCGGCGGCGGCATTGTTATTGTCCCCGTACTGTATCATCTTTTCAGTTTAATCGGTGTCGACGAGTCCGTTCGCATGCACACCGCGGTTGGTACATCATTGGCAACTATTCTTGTCACTGGCTTTGCTTCTGCCCGTTCTCATTATGCCAAAGGAGCTGTAGACACAAACCTCTTGAAAAACTGGGGTCCTGCCATTGCGATTGGCGTCTTGATCGGGGTTGTTGTCGGCGGAAATATTGGGTCGGAAGCTTTGATTGCAGTCTTTGCAGTCATAGCGCTAGTCGTCGCTATGAATATGGCTTTCCGTCCTGAAGGTGCACATATTTCAGATCAGCTCCCCCGCTCTCCCTTTAAACAACTAATCGGGGTTTTCATAGGCGGAATATCGGTGTTAATGGGGATCGGCGGCGGAACCTTGTCTGTACCTATTCTCACCCTTTTTAACTACCCTATTCGTAAAGCTGTTGCGACGGCTTCTGCCATCGGTCTTATCATCGCGGTTCCCGGCTTTCTTGGTTATATTTATTACGGTTTGGGACTACCCGGAAGACCAGACTTCTCACTCGGCTATGTAAACCTGATTGGCTTTGCTCTGATTATCCCTACATCAGGGTTCTTTGCCCCAATCGGCGCGAAGATTGCCCATGCGATCCCGCCAAAACTTCTTAGATTGTCTTTTGCCTTTTTCCTCTTTATCACGAGCTTGCGCATGATACATGACTTGCTAACATAAGAACGCTGCCTTAGAAGGCAGTTAAGGGAGAGCAAGTATGACAGAGCAAAGTCAATCCACGACGCTAGAGCAAGAAACTGAAACGAACGATAATTCAGTTTCAACAGCGCGTGCCTATGAAGACGTTATCGCCAAGATCAGAAAGCTGATCAGCGATGAAGACATGGGCCCTGGGGACGCGCTTCCTTCCGAACGACGTCTATCTGACTTGTTTTCTGTCTCACGCCACTCTGTCCGTGAAGCCATTCGTGTCTTACAAGAACAAGGAGTCCTAGCGCCGAAACGTGGAAGTGGCAACTACATCCGATCTTCAACAAGGGAAGAGCTAACCCGCGCTTTGTCCTCTTTGGTTTCCGGCGACGCAAGACGTCTTTTTGAAGTCTTCCAACTACGTGAATTAATCGAGCCGCAGATTACAGCTCTTGCCGCTGAAATGATCCTTCCCGAACAGTTAGCTGAAATGGATCAGCTTCTGAGAACTCAGATGACGACGGAAGATCTAAGTGAACTTCAAAAGATCGACAGGAGCTTTCACGCACTCATCGCCAAGGCAACTGGGAATACGCTCCTATCTGATCTCATGGACAAGATCAGCGCATCTATAGACCCATCCCGTACCGAGGGGCATCAAAGTGAAGAACGTCGTGTTGCTTCCATCACCGGTCACTGCCGGATCTTAGCTGCGCTTCAGGCCCATGAACCCGATGCCGCAGCCGAAGCAATGCGGGACCATATCAACGATATAAAACACGCAGTTACACCCGATACCCCATAAAACTTTATTCAGCAGCGAGTACTGTTGGATAAGGATAAAGCTCGTCCATCGCGACACTACGCCCTGTATCAAGAACGATCCGCGCGTGATAACGCTTCAAGGCCCGTGCATCTGCCGCGCCACAACTATGGGCGATGATTCCCACTTCTTTCCGCATATTTTCGGCATAGCTCGCAACCCGAACTGACTTCGTTTCAGGGTCCAGACCAAATTGTAGTTTTTTATTGTGAGTAGTGATCCCTGTCGGGCATGTATTCTTATTGCATTGCAACGCCTGAATACACCCAAGCGCGAACATAAATCCACGCGCCGAGTTGACAAAATCTGCCCCTGCGCAATAGGCCCACGCCACATCAGACGGGTTAATCATCTTACCACTGGCACAAACTTTAATACGATCACGCAGCCCATGCCTGATCAGGGTATCGACCATATGAGGCAAGCTTTCCCGCAGAGGCACCCCCATGTTATCAATCAAGCTCATCGGGGCTGCTCCAGTTCCCCCATCAGCACTATCAATCGTGATAAAATCAGGGGCGCTTTCAATGCCTCGTTTTTTAATTTCCTCACACAGGTTATCAAAAAAACCATCCGCCCCGACAACCATTTTAAATCCAACAGGTTTCCCCGTTGTATCACGGATATAAGCAAGCATATCCAGAAGTTCGCTCTCGGATTTCACTTCTGGATGACGATTTGGACTGATGGCAGATTGCCCTATAGGAATACCACGGATTTTGGAGATTTCTTCGGTGACCTTTTCCCCGGGTAAAATGCCTCCTTTCCCCGGTTTAGCCCCCTGTGAAAGCTTTAGCTCAAACATTATAACCTGGTCATGCGCCGCAATTTCCCTGAGCTTATCTTCGTCAAAACCACCTTCGGGCTTGCGAACACCAAACTTGGCGGTTCCAATCTGAAATACAATATCTGCCCCCCCTTCCAAGTGATAAGGTGACAAGCCGCCCTCGCCTGTATTCAACCAGATACCAGCCTTCTTGGCCCCTTTTGATAAAGCCCGCACAGCCGGAATAGAAATCGCGCCGTAACTCATCCCTGAAATGTTAAAAATACTATCTGTTTCATATGGTTGCTGACAATAAGGGCCAATGATCACGTTACCGGGTTCAATAGCGTCTTCCGCCTGTGTCGGGAAAGGACAGTTCACAAAGAAAACCGTTCCCGCAGGCCTGAGATCACGGGTAGACCCAAAGGCCACGGTGGAATCAACATTCTTAGCCGCACGATAAACCCAGGATCTTTCAGCACGATTAAAGGGCATTTCTTCGCGGTCCAATGCAAAGAAATACTGGCGAAAGAACTCCCCCAGATGCTCAAAGAAATAGCGAAAACGTGCTATGACAGGATAGTTTCGACGCAGTGTACTCTCTGTCTGTGTTACATCAGTGATGTAGGCATAAATCAACCACAGAAACCCGGCCCCGACAGCCGTTATAAAAAGAAAAGAGAGAAGTTCCAGAAAGGTGACAACAAAATCAGGTATCTGTTCCATTAAAATCTCTCCCCATTATAATTTTCATTACAAAACTATAATAGGAAAACTCTCTTAAAAGCCAGTCACAAGAAAAGTAGACGTTTGTGACAGCATAAATCTTATGCCTCTCCTATCACATACATAGCGAGTTACCCAAAAATAAAAGCGCTGGAAAACCAACGCTTTTATTTTGAGTATTTCTTCTAAATGCCTTTTGAACATAGACGCATTCATATCATGACTAAATATGTAATGCATGTCCCAAGGTTTTAAGGGCGGCCTCTTGAAAGGCCTCGTTTTGTGTTGGGTGGGCGTGGATTGTTCCGGCGATATCTTCCAGACGCGCGCCCATTTCAAGGGCTAGCGCAAAACCTGCCGACATTTCGGAAACACCTGCACCGACGGCCTGAATACCAAGAATCAGATGATTATCTGCCCGGGCAACGATACGGACAAACCCTTCTTCGCGTTCGGCAGACATGGCACGACCATTGGCCTGAAACGGGAAGAGATCCTCTTTAATCTCATGTCCCAACTTCTTGGCCTCTACCGGGGACAGACCCGCTGTTACAATTTCCGGGTCGGTAAAGCAAACCGCAGGAATACAAACTTTATCCCAAACGCGTTTTTCCCCGGCAATGATTTCAGCAACCATTTCTCCTTGCGCCATGGCACGATGGGCAAGCATTGGTTCCCCGGTAACATCACCAATCGCAAAAGTTCCACGCATAGAGGTTTCGCATTTATCGTTGATATGAATGAAAGATCCATCCATACGCAAATCGATCTCTTCCAAACCCCAGCCTTCAGTTACAGGCTTTCGTCCGACCGTAACTAGAATTTTATCTGCCGTAACCTTAACGTCAGTGCCTGCACTGTTCTCAACAAGCAAGGAATTTCCTTTTGTGGAAAGTCCCTTTGCTTTGGCATTGGTCATGACCTTGATACCAAGACTGCTTAAACGCTTGTTTATTGGGCGCACCAAATCTTTGTCATACTGTGGCAAAACAGATTTTGCGGCCTCAACAACCGTAACCTTCGCCCCCAACTTTGCATAGGCAATACCAAGTTCAAGCCCGATATACCCGCCACCAACAACAGCCAACTTTTCTGGCACTTCGGTTAACGACAGGGCCTCCGTTGAAGAAATAACCTTATCCCCGAAAGGTAGAAAAGGCAGCTCCACAGGTTTGGAACCTGTCGCAATCACAACATATTCAGCACGTATAATCTGCAGCCCTGTCGGCGTGGCGACCTCAACTGTTTTACCGTCCCGAAACTTTGCCCAACCTTCAACAGTCTTAACACCATGCTTTTTTAAAAGTCCGGCAACACCAGAATTCAGGCGGCTGACAATGCCATCTTTCCATTCCATTGTCTGTGCAAGATCAATAGAGGGTTTTGTCGTCGAAATTCCGAGCGCGTTTTCACCCGATAAATGAGCGACTTTGTCGAACTCTTCAGCTGCATGGATCAGGGCTTTTGATGGAATACAACCAACATTAAGGCAAGTGCCGCCGGGTTTTCCTACTTCGATAACAACGGTATCTATCCCCAGCTGCCCCGCACGAATGGCACAAATATACCCACCAGGGCCAGCACCGATAACAAGAAGCTTTGTTTTAATTTCCTTCACGGCTTAGCCCTCCATAAAAATCATTGCTGGGGTTTCAAGCAGGGATTTAATCCGTTGCACAAAAACGGCAGCATCCCAGCCATCAATAACCCTGTGGTCAAAGCTGGAAGAAATATTCATCATCTTACGTGGAACAAAATCGTTCCCATCCCACATAGGACGTACAGCCATTTTGTTAACCCCAAGAATGGCGACTTCCGGATGATTAATAACAGGTGTAGTTGCAATAGCTCCCAAAGGCCCAAGCGATGTAATGGTAATGGTCGATCCACTTAACTCTTCGCGTGTTGCGGTCCCTGCTTTGGATGCAGCTGCTAGACGATTGACTTCTGCCGCACAGCCCCAGACATCCCTTGCCTCGGCGTGCTTAATAACTGGCACCACCAGGCCGTTCGGTGTTTGTGCAGCCATGCCAATATGGACACCACCGTATTGATGAACAACACCGGCCTCGTCATCAAAAATTGCGTTGAGGTTAGGTTGTTCAGCGACAGCCTTGACCAATGCCCGCATCAAGAACGGTAAAAGTGTCAGCTTTGGATGATCTTCAGATCTGCTCTTGTTCAATGTCGCACGCAATTCTTCCAACGCCGTCATATCGACTTCTTCGACAATCGTAATATGCGGTATACGCGATTTGGAAATCGACATCTTTTCCGCAATTTTACGACGTAAACCTACGATCTTGACTTCCGAGACCGACGCATTGGGGACAAGCCCCCCTTTTGGATGAATCGCAACACTGCTGCCATCAAAATAAATATCCAGATCTTCGTGGGTAATGCGTCCGGCTGGCCCCGTTCCCGTGACTTGCCGAAGATCAACACCACCGTCCTGTGCACGTTTTCGAATGGCCGGAGATGCAATAGGCTTCTCCCCTTCTGCTCTGGCAGGACCAATAGACTGTTTACGGACTTGAGATGCCGATGGCTTTTCTATCTCCACCTTTGTCTTTGGCGGCTCAACAACAAAAACTTGTTCTTGTTTTGGAGACGCCTTCTTCTCTACTTTTCCCGACTTAGGAGTTTCAGGTTCAGCAGATAGAGGTTTTGACGTGGTATTCTCTGTAGTGTTCCCCTCACCATCAACTTCTAGTTTGATAATCGGAGCGCCAACTGACATTACATCCCCAGGCTCGGCTCCAAGCCAAATAACACGGCCATCCACAGGGGATGGAATTTCGACCGTTGCCTTGTCAGTCATCACAGCGGCAAGGACAGCATCCTCCTGAACCACATCGCCAACTGAGACTTCCCACTCGACGATCTCGGCTTCGGCAACACCTTCGCCAACATCAGGAAGCTTGATTACATATTCACCCATTGATCAGGCCTCCATCACTTGTTTTAACGCACGGCTTACTCTGTCCGGCCCGGGGAAATAAGCCCATTCCTGCGCATGAGGATAAGGTGTGTCCCAGCCTGTCACCCGTTGGATTGGTGCTTCCAGATGATAGAAACAGGTTTCCTGGACACGAGAGAGAAGTTCAGCACCAAAACCAGATGTCAGCGTAGCTTCGTGAACAACAACACAACGTCCCGTCTTTTTAACCGACGCGATGATTGTCTCTTCATCCAGAGGTAACAGACACCGAAGATCAATTATCTCCGCATCAATTCCGGTTTCTTTGGCCGCAGCTTCAGCCACATAAACCATGGTGCCATAAGCAATAATTGTAACATCCTCTCCCTCACGGGTCACTTTGGCTTTGCCCAATGGAACATTATAGTACCCATCCGGCACTTCACCCTTCTCATGTTTTGACCAAGGAGTTACCGGCTGATCATGGTGACCATCAAAAGGTCCGTTATAAAGGCGTTTTGGTTCCAGATAGATAACGGGGTCATCATCCTCTATCGCCGAAATCAGAAGACCTTTGGCATCTGCAGGGTTGGAAGGCACAACAACCTTTAGGCCCGATACTTGGGTAAAGACCGCTTCAGGGCTTTGACTGTGTGTTTGTCCGCCAAAGATACCACCGCCCGTCGGCATTCTGATTGTTATCGGTGCCGTAAAATCACCCGCGGAGCGATAGCGCAACCGCGCAGCTTCCGAGACAATCTGGTCATAAGCCGGATAAACATAGTCAGCAAATTGCACTTCGACACATGGGCGTAAACCGTAAGCAGCCATACCAATTGCCGCACCGACAATCCCGGATTCGTTGATCGGAGCATCAAAGCAGCGGTTCTTACCGTATTTTTCCTGTAACCCATGGGTGCAGCGGAAGACCCCCCCGAAGTAACCAACGTCTTCACCAAAGACAACCACGTCATCATTTTTGCCCATCATGACATCCATTGCATCACGAATGGCTTCAATCATCGTCATTCTGCTCATGAATTAAATCCCCGCTTCCTGACGTTGACGCCGTAAATGCGGCGGCATTTCTTTATATACATCTTCAAACATTTCACGCGCTGAAGGCGATCCCCCGGAATGGAGCGTGCCGTGACTTTCTGCTTCTTTTTGAGCTGACAGTACGGTGTCTTTAATTTCAGCTTGTGTCTGTAATTGGCGCTCTTCCGACCAAACTCCCTTGCTGATCAGATGAAGTTTCAGACGCTCAATCGGATCGCCTAAGGGCCAGGCATCAGACTCTTCTTTGGGACGGTAAGCAGCGGGGTCATCCGAAGTCGAATGCCCACCAGCACGATAGGTCACGTATTCAATCATGGTTGGGCCAAGGTTCAAACGTGCGCGCTCAGCAGCCCACTTCGCAACGGCATAAACAGCGAGATAATCGTTCCCATCAACCCGAAGTGCTGGAATACCAAAACCGTGCCCACGTGCAGCAAAAGTCCCGGATCCGCCCTTCGCAATTCCTTGAAAAGTTGAAATCGCCCACTGATTATTCACCACGTTAAGAATAACAGGTGCTTTGTAGGTGGACGCAAAAACCAACGCTGCGTGGAAATCTGATTCAGCCGTTGATCCATCACCGATCCAGCCCGCAGCGATCTTGGTATCATTTTTAATGGCCGAGGCCATCGCCCAGCCTACAGCCTGAATATACTGCGTGCCCAAGTTACCGGAAATGGAGAAAAATCCGTACTCTTTCTCAGAATACATAATCGGAAGCTGACGACCTTTTAACGGATCTTCTTCGTTAGAGTAGATCTGGTTCATCATCTTGACCATCGGATAGTCCTGTGCCAACAAAAGACCCGCCTGACGGTAAGTCGGGAAATTCATATCCCCTTTTTCCAGCGCACATTGAAAAGCAGTTGAAACAGCTTCTTCACCAAGATGTTGCATGTAAAAGGATGTTTTTCCCTGTCTTTGCGCCATCATCATACGCGCATCAAAGGCCCGAAGCGTCATCATGTGACGCAGACCCTTGATTAATTCATCATCACTCAACAGATCAGCCCAGGGGCCAACAGCATTCCCATCACGATTCAATACGCGGATAATAGAATAGGCAAGATCTCTGATTTCTTCTGGTGAAACATCAACATCAGGACGCCGAACAGAGCCTGCCTTGGGTATCGTGACGTTAGAGAAGTCCGGTTTATCTCCCGGACGAAATTCGGGCTCTGGCACATGAAGATGGAGCCGTTTTTTTTCACTCATCAATTTTCTCCGACAATATATTTTCCAATATATTTTTCTTTCGCATTTGTCGCTCCCTAGGTTCCGCCCTCTTCTGCCAATTACAGCTTATTTTTAAGTAGATTTGAAACTTGGGGCATTATCTCTGTCAGTAATTATGACATATTATCACTGGTGATTATTCCCAAAATCATTATTATATCTGCTTAATTGTGCAATTTATCTCTAAAATTTACAGCACGAGTAGTGATTAATGGAACTTGACGCGATTGATATAAAGATTTTGCGAATCCTTCAAACAGAAGGGCGCATCCGTTCTATCGAACTAGCTGAGCGTGTAGGTTTGTCGCCAACCCCCTGTGCTAGACGCGTAAAAATGCTTGAAGATGAAGGCGTTATCACTGGTTATGCCGCCCGGGTCGACCAAACCAAACTGGGGTATATGATCAACATCTTTGTTTCGGTAGAATTGGAAAAACAGGCTTCGGAGAACTTGAAAAAATTTGAAGAGGAAATAGATAAGTTTGAAGAAGTTGTAGAGTGTTACCTGATGACAGGCAGCCAAGATTTTTTGCTTAAAGTCGTCGCGACCGATCTTATGGCCTTTGAAAAATTTCTGCAGGAAAAGCTGACCCGCATTCCAACAATCCGAGCAGTAAGGTCTCGTTTTGCCCTGCGCAGCATTGTAGAGAGAAACGCGCTGCCCAGCCCTCAACGAGCGTCCTAGAAATGCAAATACCCAACCAAAGTTAAGCACTCTGTACATTGTTGCTCCTGTAGCAATGCCCCAAGAACCTATCGATCACCCGTTATACACAACTACCGTATAAGTTGATCATGAAAGTTATAGTACCATCGCTTGAACAAAAGAGATACGAAAATGGCCACCACAAAATTGTGATGGCCATTTTAATTCTCGCAGATTGTATCTCTTATATTTTTATTCAGCAGCTTCTGGCAAAGCATTACGGTTGCGGATCAACAAATCACCGATACTATTAGCCTTGTGTTCCACCAACGTGTCCGGACCACCCCAAATCGGAACGGCACGGCCAAGTCTGGCCATGATGTCATAGATAATGAACTTAGCGACACCATTCCCACCACGTGTACCCTCATACAGCAATTGCAAGGGATAAGCAGCATTCCCGATAACGGGAATAAACCCAAGTAGTAATGCAAACCATGGGCGACTTGTTCCACGAGCTGTAGAGGCAATAATACGACACGTCGTATAGATGGTGCGGACAATCACACCACCGCTTAAATAACCAATAACCCCGCCCAGAAGTCCTATAACATCAAAAGCCCCCAGACCGAAGACAATCGCTAGGGTCAAAACCTTCACAAATGGTTTCAGCGCCATCAAAACACCGAAATCAGTGATGTAGAGGCTGCTCTCGCTGTTTTCCATTTCATGCTTCAAAACATCGGCTTCACGCTCGGTAAGTTGGCGGCGTTTTTGCCAATCTTCGATACTGCGGCCAACCAGCAATCTACTCAATTGCGTTCTGTAGGACGGCAGGAATATAAATGCTTTAACTTTAGGCAACAAGTTACCAAGTTGTTTGATCAATTTGCTCTCTTTAAAGAACGAACTGATTTTATCAGCAACCTTTTTCAAGCCCTCTTTAGCTTGTCGTCCGTACCAACGTAACGGATGCTTTTTGTAATAATGAGTCTCTTCGTCAGAGATTTTCCCACGGGCAAACCTTGACTGGATGCTACGTTGTAAGCGTGACATAAAGCGCCAATCATCAGGTTTATGAATAAGACCGGATACATCAACACAAAGGGCCTCGTATTCCTGTTCGTTCATCACCTCAAGAAGTGCGTTTTTATTTACAACAATGTAATCACGAAGTTTTGCAACATCCACATCATCATAAAGCGGACGACCATTCACAACAGTGCGCTGTAAGTAATACGTAAAGAGGAGCTTAGGATTTGCAGGGAACAGGGCTGGCACACCGGATTCCAGATCAACCCAGACCCAACGTGTTTCCCCCGTTTCAGTCGTTTCCAACAGAAAATTACTGGTCGCAACCGGATTGCCATAACCTGCCTGCCAGGCAAGTCCATCAAACCCAGCGTCAAGAAGTAATCCCTGTAGAGGTTTCATTACGTTCTCAACCAGATCCTGAATTTCAGTCTCTTTTTGCGAAGAATACGGATGGTGCAATGATGGCGCCCGCCCATCAATAAATTCCATGGTAATTTCATTGGCTCGGAACTCTTCGTTCCATGACACAGAAATAATCTCTGCTATACGAAGTTTACCGGGTAGCCAGAGTTTCATCAGGGCAGAAAGAACACGACGCCGACAGGCAGCTTCAAGGATTGATCCCTGATGCCAAATATAGGGATTGTTCGCGCCAAAGATCACATTGTGAACGAGGCCAGCCAAAGTGGAGCCTACAAATATCTTACGTGCTGTCGCCCGACCATCAGGAAGATGGTCCAGATAGACAGTAGCAGATCGGCCAGCGCCAATCTTTCGATCTTTTAAACTCGACATTTAATTATTTTCCAAGCCTTGTACGGTGCCCGTATTCGCCCCTTCGGTTCACAAAATACCGAAAATAGAAATCAAAGCTGCGGGGAAATTTTTCGCGAGCAGCATATATCTATACTTTTTTTGTGGAAAAAACCAGCCATAGCGAAATAAAAATGTCACTTTTATGCCTCAAACGATTCATGAACGATCTATCTTGTTGTGAAATCAACACTAAGTGCGCACAAAATCCATATAAAGAAATCCTGATATAGCTTGCGTCATGCAAAAAAAGAGCATAGTTTCCCCAATAGATACTAATCTCAATTTTGTGCGGCGAGTTGACCATGGCCAATAAATTTCTAGATCTCTTAAAAACACGCGACTGGCTTCTTGCCGATGGCGCAACAGGTACCAACCTTTTCGAAGTAGGCTTGGAAACCGGCGATGCCCCCGAACTTTGGAACATCGACGAGCCAGAAAAAATTTACAATCTTCAGAAATCTTTTGTTGATGCCGGGTCAGACATTATTCTCACCAATACCTTTGGCGGCACGCGAAACCGTATGAAACTTCACAAAGCAGAAGACCGCGTTGCAGAAATAAACACTGCCGCCGTAAAGATCACCAAGCGCGTTGCCGACGAAGCGGGCCGTCCTGTGGTTGTCGCCGGATCTATGGGCCCCACAGGTGATATCTTTGAACCCGTGGGATCATTGACCCGCGAAGAAGGTATTGCTGCATTTCGTGAACAAGCTATCGCCCTTGCCGAAGCTGGTGCAGATGTTCTTTGGTTGGAAACAATCTCTGCACCGGAAGAACTGGAAGCAGCGGTCACCGCATGTAGTGAAACTGGCTTACCTATTGTGACAACGTTAAGCTTTGACACCAATGGCCGCACGATGATGGGCCTAACCCCCGGTGATTTTGCCGGACGCGTCAAAGAGCTTTCAACAGTACCTGTCGCCTATGGCGCTAACTGTGGTGTCGGAGCATCTGAAATGGTTACCGCACTTCAAAACATGGCAATGTGCGCGAAAGAAGGCGATGTTTTGGTGTCAAAGAGCAACTGTGGTATTCCAGAATATGTTGATGGTGCTATCCGTTACACAGGTACACCAGAATTAATGGCTGACTACGCAAGAATTGCCGTCGATTCAGGCATTAAAATCATCGGCGGGTGCTGTGGAACATCCCCCAATCATGTCAGACACATGCGTGACGCCCTTGATAACCATACACGCGGTCCGAAGCCAAGTCTTGATGAAATCGTCTCACGCCTCGGCGAGATTTCCAACGGCGCACGTGAAATGAACGAAGCCGGACCACTTGGGGCGAAACCAAAAGAGCAAACCGGTGGTGGTCGCCGGCGTCGCGGTCGCGACCCAAAACGTAAAGCTGCAGATGATGGAAAAATGCCAGGTCAGGAATAAACGGACCAAGCATTAACCACAACTTGATAACCGGTTAAACATACGAAAAGGGGCTTCATTTGAGGCCCCTTTTGCTTTATCAGCTTAGTAACTAGCATTCAGTAAGATTTACAGAGCAATTAACTTAATACGCTTTCAAGTTCTTCAATCGACAAGAGAACATGATCCGCCAGGGTTGAAAGCTCTTCACGTCCGGTTGTGCCTGTCAGAACACCCACCTTCAAACCAGCCCCGGCATTCATTCCCATTTCCATATCATGCAAGTTATCGCCAACAACAACAACATTTTCTGGGGCCACGTCCATTGCCTTACAAAAGCCCTGAACCATACCCGCGGTTGGTTTCAGCCCATGCCCAGAATCATAACCAGCAATAAAGTCGAGCTTATCGATACAATCAAACCGTGACAAAGAACGCCTCGCCCCTTGTTCACTATCGCTTGTTGCAACACCAAGTTTAAGCCCTCGCTCTTTCAAGCGGATAAACAAAGCAGATAGATCAGTCACAGCAACCGCGGCAGCTTCTCCCTCGTCCTGAAAAATTTTCTCAACCGTACCAATAAGAACGTCATAATTCGCATCAGGCAAAAACTCACACCATTTCGCAACGATTTCACCATTGCTACTGGCTGCCAGCATAGATCCTGATAAAACACGCCCCAGTTCAGCATCATACCCCGTTGCAGCCAACAACTGTGCAGCAAGCCCCACATCCCCTTTGGCAGCCATTAAAGCCGCTCTTTGGTTAAGGGGCGTCCAGCTTTGTTCGTAATCAAGAAGGGTTCCATCTTTGTCGAACAGGATCGCCTTAATCGTCATTAGATCAAAACCCTTTATTCTGCCGCATCGGCAATTGAGCTCTGACGAAGAATACCTTGATAGATCTCTTCATCGCCAACAACGCCGACAAGCACACCATCTTCTGCAAGTAATACAGGATTGCCTGTTGATTGGCGAAGTTCAATTGCGCGCTTCATCGTTATGTCAGGCGAAGCGGCCACAATATTACAATCGGGAATATCATCTAGCGAATGCTCAGGTCCAAAACTAAAGACAGGCAGCTCTTCTTTATCTTCAAAAGTTACTTTCTGCACAGCTCCCTTACCATCCATAGCCAGCTTAAAAGCGTCGTACTTATCAAGAATAACACGGGCACCATCTTTACGAAGTTCGCTTACAGGCGTCATCAGCGACGCGCAACGCAGAACATTCAGCGGGTTCATATGAGCCACGAATTCAGCAACATATTCATTCGCAGGATTCAAGACGATCTCTTCCGGTTCGCCATATTGAACAATACGACCACCTTCCATAATCGCGATATGCGTACCGATTTTTAATGCTTCATCAAGATCATGGCTCACAAAGACAATCGTCTTTTTCAGGTTTCTCTGTAATTCAAGTAGCTCATCCTGTAAGTGATCCCTAATCAAAGGATCCAAAGCCGAGAAAGGCTCATCCATCAATAGAATATCTGCATCCGTCGCAAATGCTCGCGCAAGTCCCACGCGCTGCTGCATACCCCCAGACAATTCATGCGCGTATTTATCTTTCCACTGATCAAGACTAACCATCTTGAGTTTTTCTTCGACGATAGCCTCACGCTCGGCTTTTGGCATGCCTTTAAGTTCCAGCCCCAAACCAACGTTCTCGGACACCGTCCGCCATGGCAGAAGCGCAAACTGCTGAAAGACCATGGAAACCCGTTCCATGCGCATATGGCGGAGCGTTTTCGCATCGCAGGACGCGACATCAACGAGGTCAACGCCATCACGAACAAGAACTTCACCGCGCGTAACTTTATTCAAGCCATTCACCGCGCGTAACAGTGTTGATTTACCTGAACCGGAAAGCCCCATTAGAACACAGATTTCGCCTTCTTCAATTTTGATGGAACCATCAGCGACCCCCAGAACACACCCAGTTTTCTCAAGAATTTCTTCTCGTGTTTTGCCCGCATCAACCATTGGGATGGCTTCTTGCTGATTGTCACCAAAAACAATATCGACGTTTTTAAATTCTACAGCTGTCATTTTATTGCTCCATCCCTACCTTAAGCGCCATCAACCGGGGCATTACGCTGCTTACACAGACGGTCCAACAAAATCGCAACAATTACAATTGCGAGGCCAGCTTCAATGCCCATATCAAATTGACGTGAATTCAGAGCACGTACAACCGGCTTACCGAGTCCATTTGCGCCAACTAAAGCCCCAATCACCACCATTGAAAGCGAGAGCATAATACACTGCGTTACACCGGCTCTAATAGTTGGTAAAGCATATGGAATTTCAACCTTCCAAAGTAGCTGTTTCTTTGTTGCTCCAAATGCTTCTGCGGCCTCTACTAAAGGCTTTGGAACAGATGATATACCCAAATGTGTTAAACGTACTGGTGCAGCAACGGCAAAAACCACCGTTGCAACAAGTGCAGGTACCACTCCAAGACCAAAGAGCGTCATTGCAGGAATAAGATAAACAAACGTCGGAATTGTTTGGAGAAGATCAAGAACAGGCCTTAAAAGCGAAAAGAGCCATGGACGGTGAGCCGCAGCAATACCTAGCGGAACGCCTGTGATTATGCAGACAATCGTCGCATAAACGACAAGAACCAGAGACTCAACCGTTTCAGTCCAATAGCCAAGATTTACGATAAACAGCAAAGACAGGAACACAAACATGGAAAGTTTCCATGTGCGCTGTAAATACTGTGCAAGTCCAGTGATCATAATGATCACAACAATCGATGGTAAGAAAAGAAGTAAATCCACGGTTCCATCAATCAGGAAAGTGCCGCCATCAGTTATTGCGTCAAAAAAGCCTGCAAAGTTATCGATAAGAAAGTCGAAAAAACTTTCCCCCCATTTCCCGACGGGAATTTTATGATCAACCAACCATTGCTCGATGCCGGACATTGCTAATCCCTCTGCTCCAAAGCGAACCCATAAAACGATTGTTTATGTGTTCTTTTTTATCTGTTTTTTTCGTTACCACCAGATTCCAAGATAAATAGGCTTTAATAATAACCTGTATTTCCATCACTGGTTTTATTTTTATCTAACATACAAGAGGGCCGACAGAATGCCAGCCCTCTGTAAAAATTTCTCATGCGTTAAGACTTAAAGGCCGAGATGACCTTTTACTGCAGCAAGACCGTCACCACCATCAAATGTGGTTACACCTGCAAGCCATGCATCCAATGCACCTGGGTTTGCTTTTAACCATTCAGTTGCAGCAACCGGACCTTCTTTACCATCATCCAGGATAGCACCCATGATTTCATTTTCCATGGCAAGTGTGAAGCCCAGATTACCAAGAAGCTTACCCATGTTCGGGCATTCACTCGCATAGCCTTTTCTAACGTTTGTATGCACATTCGCACCACCAAAGTTAGGCCCAAAAATGTCATCACCACCTGTTAGGTAGGTCAGCTCGAAGTTTGCGTTCATTGGATGAGGAGCCCAACCGAGGAAGACAACGCCTTTATCGCGACGCGTAGAGCGCGCAACCTGAGACAACATGCCAGCTTCGGATGATTCAACAACTTCAAAATCTTTGAGGCCAAAGGTATCTTTGTCGATCATATCCTGGATAAGACGGTTACCATCGTTACCTGGCTCGATACCGTAAATTTTGCCGTCAAGATCGTCTTTGAATTTTGCGATATCCGCAAAATCTTTCAGGCCTTTGTCAGCAAGGTAAGTCGGAACGGCAAGGGTATATTTAGCCCCTTCGAGATTAACACGAACGGTCTCAACAGAACCTTCATCACGATAAGGTGCGATATCAGCTTCCATCGTTGGCATCCAGTTACCAAGGAAAACATCAACGTCACCGTTCTTTAGTCCTGCATAAGTTACAGGAACAGAAAGGATTTGAGTTTCTGGCTTATAGCCAAGGCCTTCCAGAACAACAGATGTTACAGCAGTTGTTGCTGTGATATCAGTCCACCCAACATCGGAAAAAGTAACAGATTGACAGCTAGCTGGGTCAGCAGCATGCGCCCCAGTTGTAAGACCAGCTGCAGCGATGGCCAGTGTACTAGCCGAAATCAAGTGTTTGAGGTTCATTCACTTGTCTCCATTTTTACGCCACAAGAGGACCCTGTGGCTCTAATTTGATTTTAGCAAGATACCCGCAAGTTCATTTTTATTCTAGCAGGATCTTTGCCTGATTAACTCCCTCGTACGCTCGAAACTATCGTCGTAACTTCATTATCAATAATTTATTTTGATTGAACGTTCAATCAAAATAAATTATTGATAGATATAACGCAGTCTTCAAACCAAGAACCAGTGCTATGATTTTTCGAATTAGATCAAAAGCTAAGTTCAAAAAATTGCGTAACAAAAACAAGAAATAAACGTATAGATTTTTTGTTTCAATGCCTCTCCTAGAAGAGCTGAAGCATTAAATAAATAAGGAAACTAAGGCCTTGCCAAAAGTCGGAATGGAAGAGATTCGGAAAACCCAGTTGATCGAAGCAACAATTGCAATGATCCACGAGGAAGGGTTTACCAATGCCAGCATTTCGAAAATAAGCAAACGTGCAGGCCTGTCGTCGGGAATTGTCGCCCATTACTTTGATGATAAATCAGGGCTCTTAACCGCGACACTCCAATATCTAATGCGCAAACTTGGCGAAGAAACAAAAAAACAACTGGAACACGCCAACACACCGATAGAACGCCTGCTTGCCGTCGTGAATTCAAATTTTTCAGATGAACAGTTCAAACCAGGCGTGGTTGATGTCTGGTTGGCCTTCTGGGCTTTGGTTCCAACATCCGGAAAATTGGGACGCCTGCACAAAATCAATGAACGCCGCATGCAGAGCAATTTTCAACACGCATTAAAACCTTTGCTTCCCGAACAGATGGTCGCCAGTACAGCCACAGGCTTAGCCGCCATGGTCGAAGGCCTTTGGATACGCTGTGCCCTGACAGAAGGCGGGGTCACGCCAAAAGAAGCCATAACAATTATGGAAAGTTACATTAGCAGCCAGATATTGGCCCATCAAAAGTAACTTAAACATTAGATTTAAACAATTCAGATACATTTGAACAAGATATTAGAACTTTAGGGATCAAGATAATGGCAAAGCTTCCTACTCAACAGCTTTACATCAACGGTAAGTATACAAACGCCACATCAGGTGAAACATTTGAAACTATTAACCCGGCGACTGGTGACGTTATTTGTGATGTCCAAATTGCTTCAAAAGCAGATGTTAATAAAGCCGTTGAAGCCGCCAAAGCAGGTTTTAAGATCTGGTCCAAGATGAGTGGTACAGAAAGAAGCCGCATTCTTTTAAAAGCCGTTGCCTTGCTCCGCGAACGAAATGACGAGCTTGCCATTCTTGAAGTCATGGACACAGGTAAACCGATGCAGGAAGCAAACTGCGTTGACGTAGAATCAGGTGCTGAGTGCATAGAGTATTTCGCAGGGCTCGCGGCCTCTATTAATGGCGAACATATTCAACTCGCAAACGGTAACTTTGCCTATACGCGCAAAGAGCCGCTCGGGGTCTGTGCTGCCATCGGCGCATGGAACTATCCAATTCAGATTGCTTGCTGGAAATCTGCCCCTGCTCTCGCATGCGGAAATGCGGTGATCTTTAAAGCATCAGAAATTACGCCGCTTACCGCACTAAAACTCGCAGAAATTTATACAGAAGCTGGCCTACCCGATGGTGTTTTCAATGTTGTATCCGGGTTGGGCTCCGTTGGCCAAATGCTCGCTGAACACGAGGGTATCGAAAAGATCTCACTGACCGGTTCAGTCCCTACCGGGAAACGGGTAATGGAATCAGCTTCAAAAACGCTCAAACATGTGACACTCGAACTCGGCGGCAAATCACCTCTCATTGTTTTTGATGATGCAAATCTGGATAACGCTGTATCAGCTGCCATGCTTGCAAACTTTTATACTCAAGGTGAAATTTGTTCCAACGGAACCCGTGTATATGTTCACAAAAATATCAAAGACGCCTTCTTGGAAAAGCTCATTGAGCGCACTTCCAAGATGATTATTGGCGATCCTATGGATCTGGAAACACATGTCGGTTCACTTATCCATAAAGACCACATGGAAAAGGTTCTGAACTACATCGAAATTGGTAAAAACGAAGGGGCAACCCTCGCTTATGGCGGAAACCAAGTCACCGTTGAAGGTTTCGAAAAAGGCTGTTTTATTGAGCCGGCAATCTTCACAGATGTAAAAGCCGACATGCGCATTGCACGCGAAGAAATCTTTGGCGCTGTTATGTCTGTTATTACCTTCGATAGTGAAGATGAAGTCGTAGAAGCCGCCAATGATACACAGTTTGGTCTGGCTGCGGGCGTCTTTACACAGGACATCAATCGTGCCCATCGCGTGATTGAAAACCTGGAAGCCGGAACCTGCTGGATTAACAATTATAATATAACGCCAATCGAAATGCCTTTTGGTGGCTATAAACAATCTGGTATTGGTCGTGAAAATGGTACAACGGCAATCAATCACTTCACCCAACTAAAATCAGTTTATGTTGAGATGGGTGATGTGGATTGTCCTTACTAGGATAAGGACTAAATCATCATGGAATTTGCACTTCACGAACGTCTTCAAGCAGATACGGTAACCATAACAGAACTCTCGCATTGTCGGGTTCTGCTTATGAACGACAGCCAATATCCCTGGTTGATTCTGGTACCGCGTTACAACGACCTTCGTGATTTGCATGACCTGCCAAAAGATCTCTTTTCGGCCGTAATGGAAGAGATCAGGTATACATCAGAAATACTCACAGAAGAATGTAACGCCTTTAAGATCAATGTCGCTGCACTAGGAAATATGGTTCCACAGCTTCACATCCATGTCATTGCACGCTTTGAAAATGACGCAGCCTGGCCAGGCCCGGTCTGGGGTGTAAAAGAACCACAGCCCTATAGGCCAGATGATCTAGAGACAATAAAAGTTAAACTTGGAACCGCAATCGAAAGTGGGCGCAAATTACCTGAGTAAAACGTCCTCCCTGAGCCATGCTCAAGTTGTTTTCCTCAGGCCTCCTGCCTTACCATACCACCAATCGATTGCGGTTTCCTTTTTCGGTCAATCATCTGTCTGTGAAGAATTCCCATCCCATACAGATTATTTAACGAAGCCATGAGCTAACAAATAAAACACACTTATTTCTTAGCCAAACAAGACACCAAATTGTCACCTAGGCTCGTCATTAGGTTTTTATAAGCTTGAGGCCCCTTCGCAAGGCTTGCCCCCAAAGGATCTAGCTCACCGATATTCGTATCAAGATTTTCCGCTAAGACATCAACCACAGCTGGTTTGAACTGTGGCTCCTTAAATATACAAGCTGCCTTTCTTTCCCGAATAACCTCACGTAACTCTGTAATCCTCTTGGCACCTGGCTTTCTTTCAGCATCAATGGTTACTGACCCAACTGCAGAAAGGGAAAATTCTTTTTCAAAATACTGATAGGCATCATGGAAGACCAGATAAGGCTTGTCCTGTACAACAGATAGCTGAACATCCAAATCCTGCTTTAACACCCCAAGATCAGCGGTAACCTTTTTTACATTGGCTTGATAGATGGCCGCATGATCAGGATCAATTTTGGCGAGCTCATCACCAACTCTCTCTACAATTGCCTTAGCATTGTTGATAGAAAGCCAAATGTGCGGATTAAATTGTCCGTGATCATGATCGTGATCTTCTTCATGGGCATGATCACCATGATCTTCTTCATCACGATGTTCATTCGCATGCTCTTCATCATGAGCGTGCTCATCATGGGCATGGTCATCATGATCATGTTCCGCCCCATGCTCTTCTTCGTGATCATGAGCACTATGTTCATGTTCATCATGCTCATCATGCTCATCATGCTCATCATGCTCATCATGCTCATCATCGCCATGGTGATGGTCATGTTCCCACTGTCCAGAGCTACGATTTTCAAGAAGAGTGATACCTTTAATGTCCATCAACTCCAGGACTATTTTTTTTCCTTCTTGCTGGGAAAGAGGCTTCTTCAGAAATGTTTCGAGACCTTCTCCAACCCAAACAACCATGTCAGCATCATTCAACATACGAACTTGGGAAGGACGCATACTATAGCCATGTGGAGAAGCACTCTTATCCATAATAAGTTCAGGCTCACCAACCCCTTCCATTATTGACTGCACAAGGGAATGAACTGGCAGGATCGATACAGCAACTTTGGGTACCTCGCCCGCAGCAGCATTCATACTAAGTCCAGAAATGATAGAACTGGCCAGTAAAGAAACACGGAGAGGATTTAGTAACCCTGATTTTCTAGAGAACATCATAGTGAACCTTATAATTACACCTAAATCGGTGATGAAAAGTAAGATAATGGAGTAAATTTAAATAATGATATGTTATAACATTTACAGCAATGTCAAGACAGGATATCTATAGGGCATGAAAAACTTTGATACTGTTTCTCTCTCTTTTAGTGGCGGATCTCACGATCATAAACACTGCGTAAAAACAGCTTTAAACGATGCGGAAGCGCTATGCTCGGCTCGTGGTGCCCGCTTGACTGATGCTCGTAAACGCGTGTTGGAATTGGTGTGGGAAAGCCACCACCCCGTTGGTGCTTACGATGTACTTTCCAAACTTTCTCAGGAAAGCGGAAAAACAGCCCCACCGACAGTTTATAGAGCTTTGGATTTTCTATTGGAACAAGGCCTTATACATAGAATTGAATCTTTAAACGCCTATGTCGGCTGTTCTCATCCATCAGAAGAACATTCTGGTGTTTTCCTTATTTGCAATAACTGTGGTTGCGCAGCTGAAGTTCACGATTCAACAATTGATCAAGCCATTTTAAAGAAAACAGATAGTCTTGGCTTTAAGACCGATCAGCGAATGCTGGAAGTTCGGGGAACTTGCCCGGATTGTCATTCAACACAGTAAGACAAAGAGCCCTTGGCTAAGAGTTAGCGACACATACCATGGAAGATATCCTTAGCGATAAAACCCCTAATTTCAGTGACCCGAGTTGTGGTTGCGGACATGACCATAACGCACCCGAGCCAAGTGGAGAGCCTCTCATCCAAGCCGAGAACCTGACAATTAATTTTGGTGGGAAAACAGCTATTCACGACGTCAGCTTAACAGTTCACAAGAATGAAATTGTTACTCTGATCGGGCCAAACGGTGCTGGAAAATCAACACTCCTTCGCGCACTACTACAGGCTATAAAACCAACAAAGGGTGAAATTTGGCGTAGACACGGCCTCGTCATTGGCTACGTCCCCCAAAAACTGAATATCGACCCAATTATGCCCATGACTGTCGAACGCTTTTTGTCCATACCGGACAAGCGTCCGCTTTCTGAACGAGAAACAGCCCTCAAAGATGTTGGCGCTCACCACACTCTAAAGCAAGCTGTGCAAAGCTTGTCAGGTGGTGAATTCCAACGTGTTCTTCTTGCCCGCGCAATTCTTAGAAAACCCGACCTTCTGGTTTTGGATGAGCCAGTTCAAGGGGTTGATTTTCAAGGCCAGACCGAACTCTACAAGTTGATTTCCCACCTTAAAGAACAATCAGGTTTTGGCATATTGATGGTCTCTCATGACCTGCACATTGTCATGGCCGAAGCAGATCGAGTTGTCTGCATTAACGGACATGTCTGCTGTTCTGGCGCTCCGACACAAGTCAGCGACAGCCCGGAATATCTCGCGCTATTTGGCGGACAAACAAAACCCGGACTTGCCGTCTACCATCACCTTCATGATCACTCTCATGATACTAGCCATAATCACTCGCATACGACGTCGGACCAAGCATGATATTTGAAGATTTCTTTCTGCGCGCACTTGTTGCTGGAATTGGTGTTGCCTTAATTTCCGGCCCCTTGGGCTGCTTTGTCGTCTGGCGTAGAATGGCCTATTTCGGTGATACACTTGCGCACTCTGCACTACTCGGTGTCGCCCTTGGATTACTGCTGGGTTTTAATCTAACTGTTGGCATTATTGGAACTGCCATCATGATCGCTTTAACAGTTACGCTATTCCAACATCAAAAAAGAATCGCAAGCGATACATTACTGGGGATCATGGCCCATTCAAGCCTTGCGATCAGCCTTGTTGTCCTTGGACTATTACAAGGCTATAGGGTTGATTTGCTTTCCTATCTTTTCGGGGATGTTCTTGCTGTGAATTATGAAGATATTTACTGGATTTATGGTGGAGGTGCTGTTGCCCTGTCTCTCCTTGCCTATATCTGGAAAGACCTCCTTGCCCTCACGCTCCATGAAGAGCTCGCACGGGCAGAAGGCATAAATGTCATGCTTATTCAGACCCTTTTTATGATAACAGTCGCTATCGTTATAGCCATTGCAATGAAGGTGGTTGGCGTTCTTCTCATCACTTCTTTGCTCATTATTCCCGCAGCTGCTGCAAGAAGGTTTGCCAAAACACCAGAACAAATGGCCGTTATTGCATCCTTGATAGGTAGCCTTTCAATTATCATTGGTCTCTTCGGTTCTTTGGAATGGGATACACCATCAGGTCCATCCATTGTTGTCGCCGAAGTTATACTTTTTCTAAGTGGATTAATTTTTGGTGGCTTGCTAATGAGTAAAAGCCGCCGTCTTTCTTAATCGATAAGTTTTGCTAAAAACATCTCATGAGCAGCCCTTTTATTAATTACAGTGCTCTTTAACTTCATTCAGCAACCAATCTCTAAATTTTTTGATCTTTGGCATATTTCTACGAGCTTTAGGATACACAAGCCAATACCCTCGCCCTTCATCATGACAAACATCATCAAACGGTTGAATTAAACTGCCTCTTTTTAGAGAATCTCGGTAAAAATCTGGCGTTAAAATGGCGACCCCTTGCCCTGCCTCCGCCGCCCTTGCTTCTAACATCTGAATCCCCATTCGACTTCGCTTATTACCGCGAAGCCCTTCTGATTGTACCCCCATAGAATCAAACCAGAGTTTCCACCACGGATCAGAGGCATCAACTAATGGCAACTTCAAGAGATCTGAAGGCTTTTTAATACCACCAACTGATTGAGCTAAATCAGGACTTAACATCGGAGAAAACTTAGCTGGTATCAGTAAGTGAGTCTCGGCTCCTTGCCATTGCCCATCACCAGATCGAATGCCCAAATCAAAATCTTCACGCGAAAAATCTACGACGGACATAGAGGTATCCAGGCGAACGGCGAGATCGTCATGTAAAATTTGAAAATTACCTAATCTTTCAGCCAGAAAATTAGTCGCGAAAGTCGTAACGGTTGTTATAGACAAAAGGTTATGGCTTGCATCTTCAGCCATAACAAATGCGGCACGCAACAGTTCAAATGCCTCTGTTACAACTGGCGCAATACGTTCACCCGTCTCAGTCAGACTCACCTGCCGAGGCTTACGTAAAAAAAGTGGTGTACCCACTCTCTCTTCAAGGATCTTCATTTGATAACTAACTGCAGCTTGGGTCATCCCCAGTTCTTTTGATGCACGCGTAAAGCTACCATGACGCGCCGCGGCTTCAAATACACGAAGAGACGAAAGGGGCGGTAATTTTGAAGGCATAATACATAAAATCTCCTTATGTATAGTAATCAGAATTTAGTTGGATATTCAAGTCGACATTACGCACATTGGAAACAAGAGACAAAGAAATCATCAGGAGTAAAAGAAAATGACCATCGCTAATAATCCATGTAATTCACATTATGACGCAACACCAATCAAAAATAAAAATAGCTTATGGATTATCCGTAACCTGCTCAAAAAATTATTTAAATTAAATAAAAAGAAGAAAGTTATATCCCTAAAAGATATGCAGAACCTTCCCGTGCATATAAAAGAAGATATTGGCTTTTGGAACATAAAATCTGCTGAACGACACCGTTTACCGACCGACCACTAATAATAAACCTAGATTGAGCACAGTGAGCCCGACAACACATTGCACTCAACCACCTTATCAATTGCATGGCTAAGAAGTGATCGACTTTCAGGGGCAGTCAAACAGATACGGATATGATTAGTCGGCTGAGGGACGGTCGAAAATACATCCCCAGAAACCACATCAATACCAGCGTCATGAAGCCTGTCAACAACGTCACTCATCTTACCTGAAACCGCGAGCCAAAGATGAGGACATGGTGTTTTCTCCCAATTCACAGATCCCATCTCTTTAAATCGCGATTTCGCAAGGCTCCACCGAACCTCAACTTCGTGCCTTTGCCAGTCAGCCCTGGCAAAGGCACGTCCTTCTAAGATCCACATGTTTGCTAATTCAATCATAAAGGGGCTCATAGCCCAGTTTGTTGCATGAACTTCTGCATCAATTGGCTTGATCAGACGCTGACACCCACTGACAAACCCATATCGTAGACCCGGGGCCACTGACTTGGATAGACTCGAAATCAAAACAGCATGATCTGGCAGAAGGACAGATAGCGGCTTATTACCACTTAAAGGCCCGTACACATCATCCTCAATAACAACGATGTTGTAACGTTTGATGATTCCAACGATATCAGAGCGCCTTTGCTCTGAAGTCGTAAAGCCTGTGGGGTTGTTCAAATTTGGGTTAAGGACAAGAATTTTCGCACCACTTGAAGTTAAGGTCTTTTCCAAACTCTCTAGCTCTATACCATCGTCATCACAGTCAACCCCGACCAACTTAAGTCTTAACTGGCGGGCAACCGCCTTCATCCCGGGAAAGGTATATTTTTCAACAATGACTTTATCTCCGGGCTCACATAGAGCGAGCAGGGATGCCAAGAGTGCCTGCTGTCCCCCGGCACAAGGAACAATATCACTTGGTTTCACTTCATAGCCGCGCCAAGACAACCACTGGCTCGCAGCAAATCTAGTCCGCATAAGTAGATCAGATGAATGATACGAAAAAGCCTCTCTTCCTGCTCCCCTATCAACCGCCTCAAACAGCAACTCTTGCGTGTTCTGATCATCCGGATGTATGGCAGGAATGTTGGTAGATAAATCAAAATTCCTGTTCCCGAATGAATTTTTCCCATAATCCTTAAGGGCAAAAAGCTCTGCTTCTCGGCTTGTTGCAAGAACATAGGTTCCCCGCCCAACTTCCCCACCAATCAAATGTCGTCTTGTCGCTTCCTTATAGGCCTGACTAACCGTACTGACATTTAGCTTCAACTCCCAAGCAAGATCACGATGGGTCGGCAAACGTTCTCCAGGCAATAGTTCACCTTGCTGGATCGCCGTTGAGATAGCCTCAACAATTGCCAAATATTTAGTTTTGATTTTCGGATTTAATTCAGGTTTCCACATACCATCTACTTTATTGTGTGCCATACAATATTAATATTGAACCATACAATCAAGCTGCTACTCTTAAAAAAATACAGCGAGGAATAGTCAATTCTCATCATCAGCAAAATAACCCCACTGCTGACAGAGCATTCAGAAAGAGACGACCATGTTTACAAAGCAACAGCTTGAAAGTGCTGCGCAATATATCTACCGACACATGTCTGCGACCCCGCAATACATCTGGCCGCAGATCAATACCAAAACAGGCTGTACAGTCGTTGTTAAGCATGAAAACCACACACCAATTGGCGCCTTCAAAGCACGTGGTGGACTGACCTTCATAAGTTGGTTACGTGCCAACCATCCCACAACAAAAGGGATCATCACTGCAACACGAGGTAATCACGGACAGGCACAAGCTTTTGCAGCGACAATGGCCGGGATCAAATCTGTTATTGTTGTTCCTCACGGAAATTCATCAGAAAAAAACAATGCCATGCGTGCTTTTGGTGCCGAGCTAATTGAATATGGGACCGACTTCAACGAAGCCCTTGTCGAAGTTGCCCGGTTAGCAAAAGAAAGAGACCTATTTGTCGTCCCTCCTTTTCACGAACAAATAATGTTGGGCGTTGCAACATATGGACTTGAACTCATGACAGCTCATCCAGATTTGGACTACATATATGTTCCGATTGGCTGCGGATCTGGTATTTGCGGCACCATAACCGCTAGAAATGCCTTGAACTTGAACACAAAAATAATTGGTGTCGTTTCTGACAAGTTTCCAGCAGCAAAAAAATCTCTTGAAGGTGGTCAGATCGTAGATACAGAATCAGCTCAATCATTCGCTGACGGTATGGCCGTTCGTGCACCAGTCGCAGATGCCTATAGTATCTATTCGAAAGGCGCAGAACGTATTGTAGAAGTCAGCGACGATGAAATTGCCGAAGCGACCAGAATATATTTCAGCGATACTCATAATACCGCAGAAGGAGCAGGTGCAGCTTCACTAGCAGCAGTATTGAAAGAGAAAACCCAACTCAGAAATCAAAAAGTGGGCGTGGTTCTCACGGGTGGAAATATAGACACAAACCTGTTTAAAGATATCTTAGATAGGAAAACCCCGCTCTGACCCAATTGATCCCTAGCAAACGGGGACTTGTTCACAAAGTCCCCGTCAACAGGGTCTTCTAATTCAGAAAATACAGAATGAGTAGATATATAAGCGGAAAAACGATTCATAAAGGGCGTAAACTGAGTTCGAAGATAATGATAGAGTTCCGCTGTATTAATTTTCTCTATCCGAACAGGTATAATCTTAAATCCATATTATTCTTTATGATAAGAAACCGAAAAATCTATGGATAGAAAAGAGTCTATTTCCCCGTTATCAAAAGCCTGAAAAACTTCTTCTACACTGCTGAATATGCGTCCTCTTCTCTTATTCATATATTTTTCCTGTCAAAAAATACCGCGCACATATCCAATCAGCAACTCAGACACCATATTTTGATTCGCATGCCCCCAAAGAGAATTCGTAATTGAAAATATTGGCGTTTCAGATCGAACAAACGGTTCTTGATATTTATTTTCAACAATTTTCAGACAATAAAGCTCACCGTCGACAGAAGCATTATTAAAAGCAGCAAGAGCTCGTCGCCCAGGTAGCGCCTCTACTACAATATCACAGCCTAATGTTTTATAAATTTTTTTGAGAAATCTCTCCCTCGTATCGGATAAGACGTTCTCACTGATACTTGCCAACATTTTAGGACAGTCGTCACTTATCTCCTCAGCAAAAGTAGCTGAAGAGTAGCTTAGTACTATGAGAATAAATATCCAGCGTATCATAATACTGAATCACCGTAATTAAACGACAAGCACAGCGGTTTGCTGATATTAAGAAAAGGATATTAACTTTCGATTACTCTTTTCCAACCTTTATTTACAAAGGATGACCAACAGTATTTCGTCATTTATCTGATCGTATTACAGCAAGGCTCAAGAAAAAAGGGCTGTAGCAAATGCCACAGCCCAAGTTTAGCTAACCTGACACAAACACCTAAAATGTCAAGCCGCCTTCCAATTCCTCTAATACCTCAATTTGCAGTATTATGGCAACGTATAAGTTGTTTTCTTATAGGAGAAAATAACTTATACAAAACCCCCATCACGATGTAACATACCGCATTAGTGGCTTTACACAGGATCACTTCCATTTTTATCTTTATCCAAGAAAGATAATACCTAGACTTCCAATGCCTCTTTTCTCTCTGGCGACGAATGTCTTAGCCATAACATAATTCTAAGCCTCAATAAGTTTGCTTCAATCAATTACTTGGTACGATTTAAAACTTCTTCTTTTTCAAGATAACAAATCAATTTAACGGCAAAAAAAGTCAATATAGTATCCAAATCCGCCCTAAACGTTACAACTCCACATAGATTTCATTAACAGACTATTATACCAATAAAAAATCACGATTTTTTTCGACACCAGAACTGATACATACCTAAGAAAATATAGGGATTATTTTTTTCAAATTCATGCCAGCATTGTAAAGATCGAACATCATCTTTATTTGGGTAGTCTCTTTTAAACCTTTTTATAATTGAAGGTTCAGGTATTTCAAAACCAAGGAATTCTAGATGCAACTTTTCTAACATTAATTCAATTTCTGTTAAATCAAATCGAATTTCCTGTACATGATACAGTAAATCTCGGCAGGTACTTAAGCTATAAAAATCTATAGATTTACATACCCGTTCCATATCCTTCTGCCCACTTTTAGCCAAAGAAATAATATTTTCCCGGCTTTTTTGAATTGCTTGCAGAGGTGAACAATCTTTTTCTATCGGAATGATACTAGTAATATTTGAAAGATGCTCGCGAGCAAACTTACTATATAGTCCAATATTCATTAAGCCTTTCGGTTTCAACAAATTAACCAAATTCTCCCACCCTGCGTCCGGGCTCTCTAAATGATGAAGAACACCTGAGCTTTCGATAAGATCAAACTTACGATTCAAACAAGACAACTCCATAATATCTGCCTGATAGTAATCGATCCCTTTCACCCCATACTCTTTTGTTTTACGTATTGCATAAGAAAGACTACTCAAGCTCAAATCTATTGCCAATACTTTTGAATTTTCAAATCTATTTTTCGTAGCTAAAGCTTGTTGCCCAGTACCACACCCAGCAATTAAAATGTCAGGTGTATCAGTAAGCTCATTATCAACTACATCAATATCCATACTTACTTGTTTCAAAACATCTTGTATTCGCATCCCCTTATCGCTCAAGCCAACCTTCGTCCATCGAGGATATGGGCTTTCTTCATATTGCTGCCGAACGGCTAAAGAAACACTGTTTTCTACTGGTGTGACAGAAGAAATCTGAGACCTTATTTCCCTCTCCTCTAGAGGTTCCGAAATTTGTTGACAAAGAACATCCGCAATCCATTGATTTTCAACAGATCCAATATATTTTTTTGCCCAAGGGTATAAAAACAAAGGACGATATGCTGATAAAATAACTACTTTTTGTATGGATATTAGGCCATTATGATCAATTATGTCATTAATCTCTAATTCCAACGTATCAAGAAGTTCATTTTCGTGCTCAGTTACACTAAAAATATACTCGTTATGAAAACATTGGATAGCTAATACACTAACAAATGGAATAATCGCCTCAATAACATCACCTTCTGAAATAACTTTTAATAGATCACGCCTAACCCGGGTTAACATATCTTCTATTTGTAAATCACTCATGAGACATTGCTTCATTAAGCTAAGAAATAGAGGTATGCCTGATAGTATTTCAGAAATTTTTACGGCATTAAAATTTTGAATCTTTTCTTCTACAACAGCTATTTGTAAGGCGTCACTAAATGTTTCATCTAACTTCAAAGCACTCAAAATAGGATTAAACAAAACAGTAGGGTTCACAGTTGAGCATTGTAATAATTCACATAAATCATCCAACAAAGAGTCATCAATAGAAGTAAAGCTCATTTGCTTTAAAGGCTTTTCCATCCCCGACCAATACAGGCTGGTCTCTGGAGAAAGCTTAACAGCAACTCTTAAATACATGAGAGATTCAACAAATTTTTCCTGCAAAAGAAATACGTTAGCAAGGTTAAAATATGCTTCAGAATAATTAGGATCAAGAACCAACGCTTTCTCAAAACATTCAATAGCTAAACTATATTGATGAAGTTCTTTATAACAAACCCCAAGATTGGTAGTGGCTGGTAAGGATTTTGGATTTAAGGTAAGAGATTTTTGAAAATATAATATTGCCTGCTCAAAATTCTTTAGTTCATAGTACACTACCCCAAGATTGTAATAACCATCTTCAAAATTTGGGTTTATATTTACAGCAGCTTGATAGTTCTTAATAGCAGCACCAAAATCTCCCAAAGTATTACAGATCTTACCCATAAGGTTTTTAGCCTCGGCATATTCAGGTATGATTAGAAGAGCCATCATGCAGCTATCGACAGCATCACTCATTCGTCCTAGTTCCATTAGCACTAAAGCATGATTATAATGAGCTTCAGCGTAATCTGGAATAATCGTCAAAGCATTCTCTATCAAAGAAAGAGCAACATCGTTTTGCCCCATTTGATGAGCAAGAACACCAAGTAGATTCAACGGGACAGCTTGATCTGGATCTTCAGTGAGAATTCTTTTATAACTATCTTCTGCTTCCGATAAATATCCCGTATTATGAAAGTCAATACCTTGTCGTAATGCATTCTCATGTTCAGCAGAAAGAGGATGTTCAAGCCCCAACCTCCTCGAATTTTCAATTTTTGAAATTAATTTCTCTCGAAGTTTGTCCTGTGTATCCACTTACTTGATATCCTTCACTTCACAATTATTAAGAAATTTGATATTTATTTCAAATAGTAACTTAAATATAAAATGACAATATTTTCATCCTTACATTGCCGCATTGGGAACTCCCCCATGAAAAATCGGCAAAGGCACTCAATACAACCCTGAGATGGCAATCACTACCCCTCTTACACTAATAATATCTATATCTTAATAATAGTGATGCTCAACAACTTAAATTAAACGTAAAAAAAATTACAAATTTATATATATATCTCTTAGCAAACGTATACTCATAAAAAAAGGGAGAGCGAATGCTCTCCCTGTCAGTGAATTCATCAGGCCGTTATAAACCCCTCATTTCTTCTAAAATGAGCCGTAAGTAAACCAACCAAAGACTTACGAGATAAAACTTTCAAAAAAATTCTCTTTGCTACAAAGTCAATTACGATACCTCAAAGCCAAGGCAATGAATAGGTTTTTACGTTTGTATAGCTCTTCATAGCTTCAATAACGCCCTCTTTATACCCAAGTCCGGAATCTTTGATACCGCCAAACGGTGACATTTCAATACGATATCCTGGAACTTCCCAAACGTTTACCGTCCCGGTACGGAGCTCTTTAATGAAGCGCTGAATGTATTTGAAGTTATCCGTACAAACGCCAGATGAAAGACCGAAAGCCGTTGAGTTCGACACCCGGATCGCGTCATCGATATCTTTCACACGAATAATCGGAATAGCAGGCCCAAAAGTCTCTTCACGTACCAACTCACAATCGAATGGAACATGATCAACAACAGTTGGCGAATAAAGTGCGCCTTCGCGGTTATTACCGTAAAGGAGCTTTGCTCCCACATTGACAGCATCATTCACACGGCGTTCAAACATAGACGCAGATTCAGCGTCAATAACACAACCAAGATCTGTTTCCGGATCCATCGGGTCGCCGTATTTGATTTTTTGTGCTTTTTCGAGAACAAGCTTGGAAAATTCGTCCGCAATTTCTTCAACAACAAGAATACGCTTCACAGCTGTACAGCGCTGGCCAGAGTTCTTGGTAGCCCCAGAGACAGCAAGTTCTGCGGCCTTATCAAGGTCGGCATCTTCCATCACAATAAGCGGCGCATTCCCCCCAAGTTCAAGAACTGTACGGCGATATCCTGCATTTTCAGCGATGTATTTGCCAACGGGTACACCACCCGTGAAAGTCACAAGTTCAATATTCTCATTTCTGATGAACTCATTACCAAGATCCTCTGGAAGCCCTGTGATAATAGTCAGCATTTCTTTTGGCAAACCAGCTTCATAAATGATGTCGGCCAAGATCAATGCCGTAAGAGGTGTTTTCTCGGTTGGCTTACAAACAATGCAATTGTTTGTTGCGATTGCTGGCGCAATCTTGTGCGAGATCATATTCAGTGGGTGGTTGAACGGTGTGATCGCAGAAATTGCTTTTAAAGGCTCACGCTCTGTGAAGATTTTACGTGACTTACCATGAGGTGTGATATCGCAAGAGAAAATCTCCCCATCGTCCAGAATACACATCTGACCAGCAAGTGTATAAACATCATAGGCACGACCAACTTCGTATAGTGAATCTTTCTTACAAAGACCCGATTCAGCAGTGATGATGTCTGAAATCTCTTCTTTACGATCGTTCAAAATCTCTGCCACGCGGAAGAGAATTTGTTGACGCTCATAACGTGTCAATTTTGATTCGTAGTTTGCCGCGATTTCAAAAGCTTCTTTTGCATGCGCGGCAGTACCGCGAGGCACAGACCCGATCACTTCATTTGTGTAGGGGTAATGCACATCAATACGGCCTTCGGTATCAACCTTCTTACCAGCGATACGCATTGGTTCGTGACCAACAATCTTTACAGACATTCTTCTATCCTTATTTCCTGCCCTTATTTAAGGCCAATTACTCAGCGTAGTTTACAGAGCAATAGAACGCGTCAAAGTTACGGAGACGCATATCTGATGGAATACCCGACATTGGGCGATTACTGATAAACGGTACTTTCTGTTCAGTGATACCACCGTGTGTCCGCAATGGGCGATCCAGCGCAGAAAGATCATGACGCTCTTCGGAGGTTCCCAAAGCCAAATGACGTTCGGAAATAATGATAATGTCACCCATGCGATCTTCGGGTAGTTCCAACATAGCGCAACCAGCGGGACCAGATATAGCCAACTCGACACCATCAACCTGTGACAAACGCTTAATCGCTTCATCCACACTCTGTCCTTTTGGTAAATAAGCGGTCGCAAAAGATCCCAGCGCACCATGGTGAACAACATATGGATCAGTAATCGGCAGGATAACACGAGCTTCATCTTTGCCGTACCATCCGTCAAATAGATCCTGTAAATACAGAACATTCGGTTTGCCGTCTGCATCATGTTTCGGGTTCATACCGTGATCAGCTGTTAGGGTCAGGACAGCGCCCAACTCATCAAGTTGCGCCCAGTATTTATCCATCATTTCATAGAAAGCCAATGCGCCCTCTTCTTCGGGAGCATATTTGTGTTGAATAAAATCAGTTGTGGAAAGATACATGATCTCTGGACGAACAGTTTCCAATAGTTTGACACCAGCAGCGAAAACAAATTCAGAAAGATCTGCGCTGTAAACGGAAGGAACAGGCATTCCGACAAAATCATTGACGTTTTCAATGCCGTTGTCCGACATATTGGCAAGGTCAGACTTTTCAGCAGAGAAGCAAATCGCATTGCCTTTGCTGTAATCCAGACCGTGCCCGAGAAGCAAACGAAGTTTGTCTTTCGCGGTGACAACAGCAACCTTGGCACCAGCATCCTGATAAGAAGAAAAGATGGTTTTTGCGCGGTAGTAACTTGGCGCGTTCATTAATTCTTCTTCACCAGTTTCCTGATTATAGAAGTAGTTACCACAAATACCGTGATAGCGTGGCGGACAGCCACTGACGATAGAAAGGTTATTTGGGTTCGTGAACGAAGGCACAACAGATTCAGCAATGCGATTTGTATTCACGCCGCTATCTAGTAAGTTTTTCAGCCATGGCATACGCCCGGCCTTCATCGCGACTTCCATATAATCAGGTTCGCTGCCATCAACACAGACGACCACAACCGGGCGGTCAGATCTTTTATACAAACGGCCATTGGCCTGAACGAGTTTACCAGTACTCATAGGGTATCTCCCACTATAACAAATTCCCAATCAAGGAACGAATATCGAATTAGGCAGCAGCCGGCGCGCAATTTTTCACGCCCATTTCATTTAATGTTTCTTCGATGACAACCAATGCATTGCGAATGTCATCATTACCCATGCGCCCAATGCAGCCAACACGGAACGAGTCTGCAACAGTCAACTTACCCGGGTAGATCAAATAGCCACGTTCAGCAAGACGATCATAAAAGCTCTGGAAATCAAACTTAGGATCCGTCGGCTTGTGGAAAGTGACAATAATCGGCGCCTGCAGGTGATCAGGCAACAGAGTTTCAAAGCCCAGAGCACGCATACCATCGACAAGAATTTTGCAGTTGGAAGCATAACGACCTCCGCGCCCCTCGACACCACCTTCAGCTTCGTATTCACGAATAGCCTGTTCAAAGGCAACAATACAATGTGTCGGCGGCGTAAACCGCCATTGGTCCGTTTTTTCCATCTGTACCCACTGATCATAAAGATCCAGAACCAGTGAAGGCGCATTGCCTTTTGTTTTTTCCAAAACAGTTCTACGAACAAGAACGAACCCCATTCCAGGAACGCCTTCAAGGCACTTGTTTGAAGAAGCAGCAACAGCATCATATTTGATTTTTGACGCATCGACAGGAAGTGCCCCAAAAGCAGACATCGAATCAATCAGAAGAGAACGCCCATGCTTTTCAACCACCTCGGAGATACCTGCAATAGGATTGAGAACACCAGACGTTGTTTCACAATGGATAACAGCGACATGAGTTACCGCCTTATCTTCTCCCAAGCGAGTATCAAGATCTGAAATACTTACGGGTTGATCTTCCGGATATTCCATAATCTCATGTGCACGTCCGTAATAGCTACAGATTTTCGCCATACGATGACCATAGGCGCCGTTGACAAGGATTAGCAGTTTACCATCCTGCGGTACCAGCGTCCCCAACATGGCTTCGACAGAAAAAGTTCCGCTGCCCTGCATGGGAACACAAACAAAATCATCTTGCCCATTAATTATGCTTAAGAGACTACTGCGAACACGTCGGTTAATTTCGATAAACTTTTTATCACGAGAACCAAAATCATGAAGCATTGCTTCCTTAGTAGAAACTGACGTAGTCAAGGGACCTGGTGTTAAAAGCCAGGGGTCACCAGACGGGGAAGCAGCAACTGCAGATGTCTTATCAGACATATGGGATCTCCTCATTTGATCCAAGAACAAAAGCGATGGATTAACCTCACATCACCTGATTAACTTCATCTGTTCATCCACCTATTTATAAACTTTTATTTTAAGTGTTATGAACGTCTTGCTCTATATATATCGAATCTCTATCATAAATCAAATCGATACTTTTTATATTACAAATTGGTTTTACCTATGAATTATGCTCAAATCCGCGCATTCCATGCCGTTGCTAGTGAAGGTAGCTTTACCAAGGCTGCAGATGTTCTTAATGTTACACAGCCAACTCTTTCTGGTCAGGTCGCAGCTCTGGAAGAGATTTATGGTGTGAAACTGTTTGAGCGCCGAGGACGCGGTATCGAAATCACCGAAATCGGTCGTCGCCTACATGCTGTAACCCTCCGTCAGTTTGCCGTTGAATTGGAAGCAGAACAGGTCTTGCTTTCGGCCCGCGGCCTTATGTCAGGACAGCTCCGCGTGGCAGCAGATGCCCCCTATCATGTTGTCCCCTTACTTGCTACTTTCAGCCGACTGTACCCCGGGATTAACTTTTCAATGAGCTTTGGTAACTCTCAACAGGTTCTACAGGGGCTTTATGAACGAAAGTCTGATGTTGTGGTTATGCCCAACATTCATGAAGACCGACGCCTTCACGCTGCCCCCTTAAAACGGGAACCACTGATTGTTTTTGTCGACAGAAACCATCCTTGGGCTGCTAGACGCAGTATAAGCATTACCGAACTATCTCATCATCGTATTATTTTGAGAGAAAAGGGTTCTGTCACCCGTAAAATCTTTGAAACAGCCCTTGAGAGTGCCGGGGTTAAATTAACCGATATCCTCGAAATCGGAAGCCGTGAAGCCGTCAGAGAGGCTGTTGCATCAGGCCTCGGGATCGGGGTGGTTTTTGAAAGCGAATTTGGCAACGACACTCGCCTTCATGGGTTAACGGTCAGAGATGTTCAACTCGAAGGTCTTGAATATGTCGCCTGTCTTAAAGACCAAAAAGACTCACCGGTGATACGCGCATTCTTTGATCAAATACAAAGCTCAACAGCAAGCAATCTGGCTTAGGACTTTGGTATGAAAAAAATATATTAACCGCTTTCAGAGCCTGTATGTGGTATAGTTCTACCAAGCTTTTCCTGTTTAGACGTAGAGAGGCCAAGTGATGCTCATCAGAATATCCATTATATTTCTTGCTCTTTTCAGCTTCTTTACCATTAGTTTCAGCGCTAACTCCCAGGATCAACCATCAAATAGCTGCAAATCATTTAGCGGCAATGGCATTAATAATTGGTATCCTTTTGTCTATCGAAAAAACGATGGACAGCTAACCGGTATCGTTGTTGATGGAACACAAGAAGCTCTCAAAAGAATTGGTCTGGAACTTGAGATTGATAACGATAAACCCTGGAAACGTATTCTCTATGACTTGGAACAGGGAAATGTTGATATGGTGCTCGGTGCTCGGTGCTTATTGGAATAAAGAGCGCGCGGCACAATACCATTATTCAGAACAACTCGGGACTGATGAACTCAGAGTATTTGTCAAAGACGGTAAACAATTTTCCCTCAAATCTCCTCAGGACCTTATTGGCCACTCAGGTATGAGATTACTCGGCGGTTCACTCGGTGACGAATTCGACATCTTTGCGAGTAATCATCTAGATTTCATTCAAGTCCCGAAAAGCGATAGCATTGTTATTATGCTCCAAAACAATAGGGCTGATTATGGGATATTGGGATATGTAGAAGGCCTGCAACACATACATGCCCTTGGTCTGGAAAAAACCATTGTTCCCTTGAATATGCCAATCCTATCGAATGCGATGCATGTCATGATAAACAAAAATGCTAATTGTGCTCATCGAGTTGATGATATGAACAAGGCCATTTTAGACATGAGAAATGATGGTACTTTACAAAATATTATTGATGACCATCTCAGCTTAATAAGAAAGTGATCCCCCACCTGAAGCTTCTAACAAACCAACATTATTTCCATTAAGGTACACAAGAAAATCTTTTCTATTGGTGTATTCTAATTTACTCACCGCTTTTGCACATCTATAAGATTTCTAGTTAAATACTAAGATTACTCTTTGCATTGTTTTAAACGCAATAAACGGCAAAGACATTGTCTAATTTTATCGACGTTTTGAAGGTACAGTAAGAATGACAGATGATATTAAAGCAAAGCTTGGTGAATACCGGGATAGTATTGATAATATTGACGCTGCTTTAATCTATATGCTGTCAGAGCGTTTTAAAGTCACAGAAAAAGTCGGGCTGTTCAAAAAAGAGTACGACTTGCCCCCCGCAGATCCGTCAAGAGAGCAAAAACAAATTGAACGCCTGCGTGAACTTGCAAAATCGGCAAAATTAGATCCTGATTTTTCAGAAAAATTTATCAATTTTGTTATCGAAGAAGTTATCCGTAATCACAAAAAAATCCGTAAGGGATAATTCTAAGTCAGATCACGAGCAAACTAGGTCTGCAAAATAGTTACTCATAGTTTTCCTAAATATATCTACCCTCAAGAAGGCCACTCTGCTTGAGGCATTTTGTCGTATTGCCAACCTAGTCTCATCAATAAAGGATAAACACCCTAAAAGAGAGATCCTAGGCGATACCATGCATCCACCAGATAAAGATAGTGATTTCTACGAGGTATACTTAAAAGAAATCAGGACTGAGAAAAATGAAGAAGGGATAGCTCCCGATTTTTCCCGGAAAAATGTTGATACGACCAAAAACAGTCAAAGTGCTTGGGGCCCTTTAGACGCACTTCCAGGTAATCCCATGATGTGGATCTTGATTATCAGTGAACTCATGGTTTTTGGCCTATTACTTGCGGGGTATTGTGTAAAATTTATAGAAAGCCCAGAACTCTTTACCAATTCACAAGCTCAACTCAATCGCTTGATTGGGGGTCTCAACACTTTAATTCTCATTACCAGCGGCTTATTCGCTGCTCTAGCAAACGAGACAAGTAAAGAAAACAAAACATCTTTGACCCGCGTTTTCTTATCCGTGACAGCGGCCCTTGGGTTTCTTTTTCTCGCATTAAAGTTTTACGAGTACAGCGAAAAAAGCGATTTGGGGATTTCAATAGAAACCAACAGCTTTTATACCCTGTTTTATCTCATGACTGGTTTTCATGCCGCACATGTAATCTTTGGCTTATTACTTCTTGGATTGGTCAGTTTTTACAATCGGCACGAAAATATTCAGACTGCTTGCGCCTTTTGGCATATGGTAGATCTTATTTGGCTGATCCTATACCCAATTCTCTATTTGGTGAGGTAACCTATGAGCAATCCCCTCAATAATACCCCCTTTAAAAAGCCTGTCCCCGTATTTCGACTCATCATCACCTGGGCGCTCATGTTTGGATTAACAATAATCAGCATGTTCAGCGGTAATGTATTTGAATCGCACGAGATAGCGGCACCAATTGGTTTTATTCCTGTTGTTATATTAATGTTAACAACTCTATTCAAATGCCGCTTGCTTTTACTTGATTTTCTAGAGCTTCGTCACGTAGCACCACAATGGAAACGTGGCTTCTTTTTTGCAATTCTCATCATCACCGGAATGGTTTTAGCGGCTTATGCTCTGGCATTTGGTATATAGAAACACGCTTTGAACCAAAATTTTTCATCACCATAAACCCCACCCTTATTCTGAGAGGGCTTTAACATAATACCACTGGCGACCTTTTTTACGAAACAGGCTTTTTTCTCTCTGCTCATGGGCAACCCCATCAACAACAGATCTAGCAACAAATACGACCGATCCCTCTTTATCAGTTACCTGCCCACGATCACTTGCTATAATCTCTAGCCCAAGCCATCGGCTATCTTGCGCTCTAAGTAATGTGCCGAGCTCATTAAATGATTTCTGATACTGCGGCCACAAAGTTGCTCTTAGATAACTGACATCCTGTTTAACATAGGCCGAATAGCGAGATCGCATTAACAGTTCAGCAGTTTCTGGACGAACCAACCCCGAATGAAACCGCCAACAACAAACATCATAGGGGTCACCTGCTCCGCAGGGACACAATTCAGTCTCAACCATAAACGATTTGAACCTTCGTAATTTACGCCAACTGGCGACTTAGTTGACTAAGTCCTTGTTCCTGCGCTTCGCTCATTTGGCCGCCCTCAATTGTGGAGATATAGGTAACCATTGTTAAAAGCTGTTTTTTCTCTTCCACGTCTAAAGCTCGCCTTAGCACTCGACTCAATCGCCTGATAGCTTCATCGACATTAGCAGTCTGTTCCATCAACCAACGACTTTGGCCCGTAATTTCAACGGCCTCTTCTTCGGATGTATTGAACACCCGCTTACACTCCTCTTTAATCGCAACCAACTGTTCTCTTGTATAGTCCCCATCCATACGAGCAAAAGCTGCCAAAATTGTCGCCGCAGCAACTCTGTTGTCTTCAACATTTTCAAGCGGATTAGCTTTGGTTTTACGGCCATGATTATAACGTCGTGCCGTCGCTCTGATATCATCTACAGCTTCAACAACATCTCTTGCAGCTTCCGCAGTTGACCGTACACGCCAAATGAAAAAAGCAATTCCGCCCAAAACAGCAACAATACCTAGTAAAATATGCATAGTTTATATCCGAACCCCCATGATCGTAGATTAAACTATTTCGACTAATAATTTGTGATCTTTCTTTTAATATAGGGTTATAGCGCAACACAAGAACGATTAAATCACATTTAACTTAAAACCATGAGATGCACCCCCAACATGCGTTCTATTTATTCGTTACTCGTTCAAAGCGGATTTTATTTATAAGCCCATGAACTACTTCATAGATTGCCAACACATGAAGGACACCCCCCAAGGCCTGTCACCTCTTCTTCATCAATGACAACACGCCCCACTGCAATGCGATTAAGTAACTTGGCGTGTAAATTTTGATGAGAAAAACGATCTGCATAGACTTTACGAAAAGCAGCCATTCCCCGAAAAAGAACTCCACCATCGATAAGAAGTTCAACTTCGACATCATCACTAAAGCAGGAACAGAACAGATCGAGATCGTGACTGTTATAGGCAGCAAGCTGTTTTTCAACGACTTGAACAGCCGAAAGGATCATTACAGATTTCCTTTGTTTCATCAGACAATAAGATAACAAAAGGGGCAGAAGATATCTGCCCCTTTTCTTTTACTAAATACTGCCTATTAAACAACGATAAGCATTAGCGTTGTCGCCAAGCCTGCGTTTTCTTTTCCATATATTTAGACACAACAGCATGAAGAAGGCGCGCCGCCGCGTTCGTATAGAAAATCATCATTCCCATCGCTGCTGCCGGGGCGATATCCCCCGCATCATCCATGTTCAAAACCGCTACCGATGCCAGCTGTGTGTGGTACGAATAGATGAAAACCACCGCAGATACTGTCGTCATTGCATTCACAAAGAGATAGATCGCAATTTCCAAAATAGCTGGCGAGCAAACCGGTACCGTGACCTTCAGGAACATTTTGTAAAAAGGCTGCTGAAGAGATTGCGAAACGGATTCAAACTCTTTATCCATCTGCTTTAATGCTGTCATCGCCGTTAGATGCGCCACAGTATAAAAGTGTGTCACGGTTGAAACGACAAGGATTGCCATTGTACCATAGATAAAGTTGAAAGGATTATCCGGGTTATTAAAGAAGAAAATGTAGGATAAGCCCAACACCATACCCGGCACAGCCATCGGCATCATCGCCAGGAATTGGAACAGTGTTCTTCCTTGTTGGAAACCACGCCCCTTTTCCACCATGTAAGCCCCGGTGAACACAACTGTCGTCCCCACAGCCGCTGTCCAAAGAGCCATCTGGATAGAATTATAATAAGAATCCCATCCGCCACCATCCATCAGATCAAAGTTATAATGCTGAAACCCAAGGGAAAGATTGTAGGGCCAGAACTTCACCAAAGCAGCAAACTGACAGGTTGCCAAAATTGTAACAATTATCAGCACAATAAAGCCAGAATAGCTCATCATAAGTGCGTCAAATTTACTATCTGGTTTTGGCTCGAAAGGAACAGCCCGTGCAGAAAGTTGTGCAACCTGTTTTTTCTGCACCTGACGATCGATAAAGAAAGCAAAAATCGCAGGAATCAAAAGCACCACGGAAACCACAGCACCCATGGAAAAGTTTTGCTGCCCGATAACCTGTTTATAAATATCAACTGCGAGAACGTTATACTGTCCACCAATCACCTTTGGCACACCAAAGTCGGTAATCACCAATGTGAACACAACAAAAGCAGCCGAAATTAAACCGTAACGCGCGCTTGGTAATGTAACAGTCCAGAAAATCTTCCACTTAGGTGCGCGTAAAACAGTTGCCGCTTCATACAAACGTGCGTCAGAGATTGACAGAGCAGTCATTATGATCAGAAGCGCATGGGGAAAGGTAAAGAAAACCTCTGCAATCACGATCCCCAACGGACCATATATCGTCTCCCCAAACAGAAGCCACTTCATATAACCCTGTTTTCCAAACATATAGATAAGCCCAATCCCCGGTAACAAAGATGGAACCAGAATGGGGATCATTGCCATAATCTTGAAAAAACCCTTGAACCGCATACAAGATCGGGTCAAGGCATAGGCATAAATAAAGGCCAGTGTAACAGTTATCACCATCGTGATAATTGAAATCGTTACCGAGTTTTCAATGGAATTAAACAGAGCTGGCGTAGAAAAATACTTAATATAGTTTTCAACGCCAATGAAAATACCATCTTTATTCTCAAACGATTTTGAGAGCATGATGTATAACGGGAAAGCCAGTGCAATCAGCAGATAGGCCCCAATCATCACCATAAAGGCGCGCATGGTCCAGTCATCACGACTGGCCTTTGGTTTTACCACTTTCAATGGCGTAGAATTTGTTACCTCCGCCATATCAATTTACTCCAGGAAATACCGTCAAACGGTCATGGGGAATAGAAACCGTAATAGTGTCGCCTTCTTTAACACCAGTACGTCGCACCATATTGATAGAAAAATCCCCCTTAATATGGGCATCACTATTGGTTTGCTTACTCAACAGGTCGACCCGGAAAAAGGAACCCATAAATTCCATATACTTCACTTCAGCTTCAAAGGCGTTTGGAAGTTTTTTATCGCCCTCTTGAACCAAAAGATTTTCAGGACGGAAGGCCACTGTAATATTACCACGTTCTGTGATTTTTTCTGGGTCGCATTTAAGCTCAACACTACCCATTTTAAGGGTATCACGGCCATTCACCTGACCCGGAACAAAATTCATCGTACCAATAAAATCAGCAACAAAGGCTGACGCCGGATAACGATAAATTTCAAGTGGTGATCCCACCTGCTCAATGACCCCATCATTCATAACAACGATACGGTCTGCCATTGTCAGGGCTTCTTCCTGATCATGTGTGACCATAATCGTCGTAACGCCAAGTGTACGCTGTAATTCTTTGATTTCATGGCGGAGATGGGCACGTACCTTTGCATCCAGCGCAGATAGAGGTTCATCAAGCAATAGCAAACCAGGGTTTGTCGCAATCGCTCGCGCCAATGCAATACGCTGTTGTTGGCCACCAGATAACTGTGCAGGGTACTTGTCAGCTTGTGAGTTAAGACCAACAAGTTCGAGAAGTTCATTAACTCGTTTATCTATGTCAGCCCTAGGCAGCTTTCTGTTTTCCAAACCAAAGGCAATGTTTTTGTGGATCGTCAGATTTGGGAATAAAGCATAGGATTGGAACACAATACCAAAATCACGCTCACTAGGCGGAAGAGATGACACATCTTCTCCCCCTTGTGTCACTGTGCCAAAGGTTTGAATATCCAGACCTGCGATAGCACGTAACAGTGTCGTCTTCCCACAGCCGGATGGCCCCAAGAAACACACGAACTCGCCTTCGTAAATCTCTAACGAAATATCGGATAACGCCGTAAAGTTACCGAACTGTTTTGTTAAATTAGATGCTGTTAAATAGGGCTTTTGCCCATTTCCTGTTTCGACCCGGATATCAGCAGTATTTGCGCTCATTGCCATTCCTCTCAAGCGGCAAAACGGCACAGTTTATCCTGTGCTCTTTTGCAACAGCTTAATTGCATCAGCATCAACAACTCTCGATATTTTGCACAGACTTTGCACATTTCAAAATCTGGCTCAAACATCAAAACAATAGAATTACGTTTGATTACTGACGTTTTATTTAACTGTAAATTATTGTGTAGAACGTTAAGTGAAAATGTATCACCGTTCTAACACTTGTATTTTGATATTCCGCTCTCTGGCTCACCAAAGAGCGGAATATCTAACGTATCTTATGATTTTGGTCTGATTAGTTTTTAGGCTCAGACTTGGAATCATAACGATCTGTCCATTCAGCCAGAATCGCATCACGATTGTTCGCAGACCATTCAAAGTCCATTGCGATCATGCTGTCTGTAATGTTTGCTGGGTAATTTTCAATTGGTTTTGAAATACCTGGCATAGCAACAACAGCGTAACCTTGATTGTAATGCTCCATAGCTGGTTTTGAGACAATGAAGTCCATCAATTTTTTGGCTGCATCAAGCTTCTTGGTGCCCTTAACAATAGCAGCGGCTTCCATTTCCCAACCGACACCCTCTGATGGCATCACGATTTCCAATGGCGCACCTTGGTTTTTAGATTTTGCGGCACGGAAAGCAAAAGAAATCCCGATGGACACTTCACCAGCAGCAGCCTGTTTACAAGGTTTAGAACCAGAGTGTGTATAATGGCTGATGTTTTCGTGGAGGTCATCCATGAACGCCCAACCATCTTCTTCACCAAACATTTGCAACCAGCTAGCAACATCTAGGAAACCTGTACCAGAAGACCCAGGGTTTGGCATTGCAACATGGCCTTTATATTCAGGCTTCGTCAGATCCGCCCAAGATGTTGGCATTGGAAGGTTGTTCGCTTCTGCCTCAACTGTGTTCACACAAACAGCAGCAACCCAAGCGTCCATACCAGCCCAAACTGGGGTATCGGAATTATCACGGAAGCGACTATCCAGTTGATCAACGCCAGCAGGAGCATAAGTTTCAAACATGTCTTCTTTTTTCATAAGAAGAAGACTGGACCCAGCCAAACCCCAGACAACATCAGCTTGCGGGTTGTCTTTTTCAGCCAATAATTTAGCAGTAACAACACCTGTGGAATCGCGTACCCAATTGACCGTAATGTCGGGATGCACTTCGTTAAATGCAGCAGCATAACGCTTCAGATCTTCAGCTTCCACAGCAGTATAAACAGTTAGATCTTCAGCAGATACACTGCCGGTAAGAAAGCCAATAGCGGCCAAAGTTGTGGCTACGCCACCTAGCAGTTTGGTTGAAAATGCTTTTTTCATTACTTTCATGCTCCTCGTTGTGATCGTCAAAGGGCTTTCCCTTCAACATCCCTATTCAGTTTTATGTACTGTGCCGTCTATAGCGGCACTTTGTTACATTTATGCTAAGTCTTTGTTACGCAAAAACTTTAACTTGAACACCCGTCCAAACTTAATTCCTCCAAAAAGGAATCAAGGCCCTTTCAAACTGAGAGTATCCTGCCAAAAGCACTCTCAGTTTACCGGCTACGCCGGATTACGTGTTCGCCTTCGCAGACCTTCTCTCAGAATGAGGCCGTACCCGAAGACGACTTTCATGCAATTCACCACTCGCATCCAAAATCGGATAAGCAACAGATGTCAAATGTGAATTTATTCGCTTTAAATCCCTGATCATGTCGATATGCAAGGCTGAGGATTCAATTGATTCAATGCGTCCTTCTCTCAGCCGATCGAGGTGCTTGTCTCCACCACGTTGTTCCATATCCCTAAACTTCTCTTTACCAGCAATAAGCTGTCTAGCGATATCCACATCACCAGATACAAAAGCCGTCATCGCCAGCTGCATCTGATCCAATGCCATGCGATGTAGCTCGACCAATTCAATCCAACCTTGCTCGGAGAATTCAATCCTTTTCTTAATTTTTGTATTCGCTATCTCAAGCAAATTCTTATCAATGATATCCCCAATGTGTTCTAGATTGGTCGTAAATGAAATCAGTTCGACACAACGTGCACTTGTGTCTTCATCCAACTCACGAACGCTCACCTTGGTAAGGTACAGTTTGATCGCTTCATGAAGTTCATCTACTTGATCATCAGCTTTGCTAACTTCCTGAAGAAGTACCGGATCATTTGTTTCAAAGACGCCAATACTCTTACGTAACATTTCTTCGACAACATCCGCTAAACGAAGCACCTCACGGGTAGCGCATGCCACAGCAACTGTTGGAGTATTGATCACACTCTGATCTAAATATTTAGGTTTAAGGTCATCTTCGGCACCAGCACCTTCAGGCAAAGCGCGCTCCATTAAGCTCGACATCACCCCGACAAGCGGTAAGAAGACAATCGCAAGGCCAATATTAAATATGGTATGGAAATTCGCCACTTGGCGTCCTACACCTGCACCACTCAATTCTGCAACATAAGGCGTGATAATTTCCATCAATGGTAAAAGGATAAGAACACCCGCAAATCGAAAGAGCATATTCCCCATGGGTATACGTCGGGCTTTTGGCGTTTCTGACATTGTTAAGGCCATAGGAACAATACCAGCACCGACATTTGCCCCTAAGACCAGAACCAGAGCCAAATCAGCGGAAACGACCCCAGCGACACTCAACGACATTATCAATAAAACCATTGCCACCGACGAATGCGTGATCCAGGTAATTAAAGCAGCCAAAATAACGGCAAACAACGGGGCTTCGGACAAAGCAGCCAGAATGTTTTGCAACACCACACTATCACGCATTGGCTCAGAAGCACCAACCACCAGCTTCAGTGAAAGCAGCATCAAGCCAAGCCCAATAAACACGCGCCCCAAGTGGCGAAGTGTCATTGTTGGTCTTGTGGTGAAACAAACAAATCCTATTAAAATCAATACTGGTGATAACCAGGAAATATCCAGAGAAAGTACTTGTACGACAAGCGTAGAACCGACATCTGCCCCCAGCATCACTGCCAAAGCAGGCCCAATCGCGATTAATCCTTTTCCTGCAAAAGCAACTGTAAGTAATGCCGTTGCCGTGGAACTTTGCAGGATACCGGCCATACCGATGCCCATACCAAATGAAGAAAGCGTGTTTTTAGTGGCCGATCCTAAAAAACGACGAAGCTGACTGCCATATGCACGCAACACACCCGTGCGCACCATTCTTGTCGCCCACAATAAAAGAGCAACACCACCAGCTATTTTTAACAAAAGGTCAAAACCAGACACGCTTATACTTACCTCATTCAATGATTTTTTGGTTACAGAATACTACCCGCGAATAACGCAGCACCACACCTACCCTGTGGCAGATCATTCCAGAATTAGTATTTGTAGCTTTAAGCTCCTCCTGCAGACAAGGCTAATTTCACAAAAGTGTCACAATATAGAAATATTTTCATAACAATAAAATGTGGTATTAACAACAAAATATCAACAAAAATATATCTATATACACCATTTTTCTAACATTCGCACATTTATAGTTGAACTTAAAACTATATTTACGTCAAAATAAGAGAATTATTTATATAGTGGCGTGACAATCCACATACATCAAATCGATATTTTGTATGATTATTATAGTCCTGCCCTATGGATTGAATTATCATCTAATAGCAATAATAATCGCCCCCCATAAAAGCTACTTCATAAAAAACAGGCCCCTTCTATGAAGAGGCCTGTAAACAATCTTTCAACTCAACTGCATCTCAGAGCATTGGTCCGGGGGATTCCAACGCATGTTCTAACAATCCTTTGGTGACATACTCGAAAGCCTCATCCTTAGAATCCGTAACCAGATAGAGATCAAGATCTTCTTCGCTTATGGTACCGAACTCGCAAAGCGCTTCAAAATTCACCACCTTATTCCAATAATCAGACCCAAAGAGAACTATTGGCATCTTCTTTTTTATTTTTTGGGTTTGGATAAGTGTTAGCAATTCGCAGAATTCATCAAGCGTACCAAAACCGCCTGGCATCACCAGAACCGCTTTGGCCAGATAGATAAACCAAAACTTACGCATAAAGAAGTAATGAAATTCCAGAGCCAACTCTCGGGTAATGTAAGGATTTTCACTTTGCTCAAAAGGCAATGAAATGTTTAAACCTACATTAATCCCCTTGCCTTCCGAGGCTCCTCTGTTAGCTGCCTCCATAATCCCAGGGCCACCACCTGTGCACACAACGAAACGGCGCTCATCATTTGTTAAGGTCTTAGACCACTCTGTAAAACGCCGTGCTAATTCACGCGTCTCTTCGTAGTACCTAGAGACCTTCATCATTTGCTCGGCCTTACGTAAACCATTCCCGGTACGTTTAGCCTCAGCCATCGCAGCCAGAGCCTCTTCCTCTGACTTAATACGGGCAGAACCAAAAAAAACGATCGTGTCTTCTACGTTAAATTTTTCAAATCGATTTTGCGGACCAAAATACTCAGAAAGAATTCTTAATGGCCGAGCATCCCCAGAGTCCATAAAATCATCATCGTGATAAAATTTCGGAATATCATATGTCTTATCGTCCATGTAATACCTTTCAATAACACTCTATAAATATCGCCTCATAAATATATGAGAACAAAGTCATTTTAATAAAAATAACATCACCATTTTATAGATCAGCTTATTAAGCAAAAATTTAAATCACGAATATTTACGAAAAAAAATTTTCTGAAAATTTTCGATAGCAACCTACTGCTGATCTTTTTTCCAAGCCTCGTGTAGCTTGCGTCCAACCTTTCTCAATGCGCTATTAACCTGAACCTGATGACTGTCATTTACAGAGCTATATAATCCACCAGCCCGCCACACTTCTACACGTCCAGAAAGCTCCTGCTGGGTAGCCGGATTGTAATAGCGCGTATTTGCGTACAACGTGACCTCAACGTTACTGACGCAATTGGTCTTTTCAAAAATGACTGTCGTTACCCGAGTATGCAGCCAATAAGACGATGAATTACTCAGACGAATACCGCCTTCGGGAATTCCCCCCAATAAAGCACGCTCAAACGCTTCTCTACTCAACCCACACTGCTTGCTATAATGCCCCAGGGGTGAAATATTTAATTTAATATCCTGCACCCCGGTTAAGGGTCTTGCATTCGCGGACAAAGAGAAACCTGCAATCAACACGCCCAAGAAAAAAACAATTTTACTTACGAACTTTACCATCTCAATCCCCTTCATTATTACACAACAACAAACATAACACACCACAGTGCCTGCAATGATAGTATATTGATGACTATCGATAAAAATGTGACCCTAACAAGGCCAAAGTCTTGTCGGGTCGCTTAGCCCTACGAAAACGTATTTGCATTACCGTTTAGCGAAGTATTTTCTATCAGAAAGACAATTACTTACCTGTCATTAACCATTTATCGCTACCTTAAGGATAGAGACCTTCCATTAAGAAGGTTATCCGTTTAGCAATTTAGATGAGGGTCGTGATTATCACTCGCCCGCTGGAGTATTTATGCCTTACGTATCACGATCACACGATGGAAAAATTACCGGCATCCATCAGGAAGAAACAAGTACAGCGAATGAGTTTCTGGAAACTGACAACCCTGAACTTACGGCCTTCCTGGTACTAATGGGCCAACAACAAGACAGCAAAGAAGGCGAAATACACCAAGAGCTCGTAGCTTCCGACTTCGAAATGATCCGCGTTTTGGAAGATCTGATCACAACTCTAATCGACAAACGTGTACTCATGATGACGGATCTACCGAAAGCCGCCCAACGGAAGCTTTCTCAACGGTACTCGTTAAGAAGCAAGCTTACAGATCTTGGCGGAATCGTAGGACAAAACGACGACATAATGCTTCCCTAATACTTTTCACGCCAGTTTATACCAATATTGAATTACAATGTTTGTGCAACATCCTGTATCTTACCCCTCTTACAAGAGGTATATAACTGGCTTTATTTAGATAAGGGAACATGCCGAAACCCATTCTTCCAGTTAACTTTGCAGACCAAGCCCCAAAAGCAAGGATCGTGCAATACAATAAGAAGCGCTATTCCATCAGGTTAGAGCCTGTTTTCTGGCGCGCGCTCGAAGCCGTTGCCAGTGAGCATGAGCTCAAAGTTGGTAAATTCATTGGTAAACTAGAAACCATTTACGAAGGTCCAAATTTTTCATCGTTTTTAAGAGTGTTCTGCATGGTATCAGCTGAACGTCAATTAGCGTCGGCTGGAGTAGATACTCATAAAGACACCCTCGTATCCGTCATCAATGCAAGCCCCAGCCCAGCAGCGCTTATCGCTCAAGATATGACAATAGTATCCAGCAACAATGCATTTTACAGCTGGCTAGGTGAAGACAAACATGCCTTGGAAGGCACAACCATAAACAAATTATTCCAGTTAAGAACAAAAGGCTTACTGAAGGACAGCTTAAGCGAACTCTTATCCCTTCAGATAAACCATGTAGATGCCAGAATAATAAGAATGATCCCAGGTAAAGTGATAACCGCACAGGCAAGAATGGTCCGTGCCAGCCTATTTAATCACAAGAAACAATATCTCGTTATCTGGATCGCAAGCGCACCAAGAATAGCTGCCCCCAAACAAGCATGACTGCGGACAGCCTTATAAAAATTATGGCGTATAAGATCAGCGAAAGGCACCTTGAAATAAGCCGCACTTACTGGATAAAAATCACATCCCGGTTTGGATTGTAATTTCACCTTCGCTATAGAGGGTCAGCCCGCTGGCAAAGCTATACACATTAAGCCCAGTTACATCGACACCAGAAGCAGTAACATGTGAACTGGCGACACCACATGACACCAAAAGCTCTCCTGCTTCTAAAAATATCTCGTTACATTCACCAGCAAAAAGAACAACGGCACCAGATTCATCAGGCAAAAGATCATCGAGATGAAGGGAAACAATATCCACCTTATCATCGAAAGAGGTCTCAAAAGCAGAATAGAAAAAATCATCAGAAACCAAAGGCCTCTGATTATTTTTCACGGCACCAACAGCCGTAGTATCTTTTACGTTGGCACTCATCTCTACTCGCAAACTCTAAAAAAATAATTTTACATAACGTTTCTGCTATATATAGCATTTATTGTAAATAACAACTCACATTCTCACATACCATTCAAAAAACAAACAATAGCTTTTAATTTGTGGCGTTCTCATAAGGAAAATGATAACGCCACACACAACGATATGAACAACACAAAAAAAGGGCGCCCGATCAGGCGCCCTTTAATTACCAACAATCTCTCAGAAGAGATTATTCGATCAGACCATCAGCCCATGACTTGTGATCAACACGTGCCTGCTCTGGCGCTTGCACACCTAGATTAGTCATCAACTGACCGCTAAGAGCAAGAATCCGGTATGAAGCAAGCTGCTCATTGGTCATTGCAGAGATCAACTGTCCACGAGAAGTGAAGAGTTCATTTTCTGCATCAAGAACGTCAAGCAATGTACGCTGCGCTACATCAAATTGGTCACGATAAGAATCACGTGTTTCCGTGTTGTACTGAACAGAAGAAGCAAGATCAGTTACAGACTGACGATTTGATTCAAGCGCGAACCAAGACTGACGCATTTCACGTTGCGCATCAACAACAGAGCTGTAGCGCTGGTTTTTGCTTTCAGACAAACGAGCCAATGCTTCTTGCCTTGCAGCACGATCAATACCACCGCGGAAAAGGTTCCAACGCAAGCGAAGCATTACTGAATTGTTTTGCTCGTATGAACCCGGCGTAGCATCGAACTCATCGCGATGTTCTGTTGAGGCTTCAAGATTTACTGAAGGGTAGAAAGGAACTTCAGAGAGCTCAACTTCCGCCTCAGCAGTACGAACATCAGCTTCAAAGATACGGATTGTAGGGTTGCTGTTCACAGCCAAATCTACTGCTTCATCCAAACCACCAGGCAGCTCAGATGAAAACGCTTCAGGCGCATCTAGATCTTCGGGGAAGTGACCAACGATACGCGTGTAGTTAGCTTCCGCATCACGCAAATCGTTATAAGTTGTTGTCAGTGTATTTCTTGCACGGGCAGCACGCGCTTCTGATTGAGAAACATCTGCACGGCTACCGCCACCGCCAGCAAGACGTTCTTGCAGGTTAGCAACGATATCAATGTGAATCTGTAGGTTATTTTTAGCCAAATCAAGCAGTTCACGCTGTCTCAAAACTTCAAGATACGCGCCAATTGCATCAAGAGCGAGGAATTCAGCATTTTCTTGAACGCGGTTAGCGGCAGATTCGACTCTAGCTTTCTCACGCTCAACTGTAGCACCAGCTTCAAAACCATCAAAGATACGCTGCTGAAGGGTAATTGAAGCATCAGTAGGATTAATCACATCGTGCTTACCAGTACCACCGCCAGCACGAGATGTTGAATCATCGTTGCTTTCAATTCCTGCACCAGCAGAAAGATCAATCTGCGGGAGGTAAAGGCCACGTGCCTGACGAAGCTCTTCGTCTACAGCCTCACGATTGTGAGCAACAACCCCGATATCCGGGTTCGTTGCAAGAGCTTGTGTAATTGCTTCTTGCAGTGTGACTGCCTGAGCAGAAGACATAGCTGGCACAGCTAACGCACTTGCTAGAAGTACGGATTTAAAGCTAACTGCCAATGTTTTACCCAACTGGCGCATTGGTATTTTTCCCCCGATGCTTCCCCGTGTTCATTGACGAATCACAGGCAAATAAAATGACTAATTCATAACCTACAAATAGAATACTGTGGTTCTTTTACAATCCAGCGGCCTCCAATGTCAAGAATCCAATAGACATCACGGCCATTTAAGCAAGCATGTTGCAAAAAAACCACACCCGAGTTTTCTCCATACGATCCAGCGACAACCAGTTACTTTCGACGACCGAAACAATTTATGGATAAAATCTGTTGTTCGTCGCAGAACCTATACTAAAAACCAAATACCTTCAAGTTTCAATTGTGGTTTTTCATGAATTTTTCACACCTTATTGGCGTTTTCCTTTTGCATCAAATCCCTTAAAAGATGCACTCTCTACACCTCCTTGGCATTTTGAGACCACCAACAAGGAGTTAGGGAGACTATAAACCAGCCAGTAAATATACTTAGATTTGGAGTTATGTAGAATAACTCTAAAGCCTGCGCATAGCTAATAGAACACTAGAGGTTAACTTTTAACCAAGCATACGAGACACAGAATGAACGAATTAATTTTGATCATGAAGATTGCAATCAAAGATTATCTTTGAAAAAGCTCTGCCTTAGCCTTGAGAACAATCGATGGAGATTAAGGCGTAGACTAACAAATCAACAGAAAATCAATATTGATAAATACGACGTAAAAATGTTTGAGAGAATTAAAGTGGTGCCCAGAGGTGGATTTGAACCACCGACACGCGGATTTTCAGTCCGCTGCTCTACCAACTGAGCTATCTGGGCACCGGGGGCTTGCCAAACTCGTTGGCCGCCGATGAAGGGCTTATAGAAAATGATTCAGGCTCTGTCCAGCCCTATTACAAAGAAAATGTAAAAAAAGAGAATTTTCTTATATTTTCAAACGTTTAATTACAATATTTCATCATCATCAACATTGCCTATCGGCCGTTCTTCTGTAGGAATCCGGTAGCCGCCATCAAGCCAGCGATTCAAATCAACATCAGCACAACGTTTTGAGCAAAACGGCTTGTATTTATCAGCCACCTCGCCTCGGCACACTGGACACAACAATTTACTTAGACTTTTCTTTGGCATTATCTTTCACACAAGGTTCTATTCAAACACAACACGATCATCAGCACTCAATTCAGGGTCGACAGACAGACTGATCTTTTTCCCGATTTTTTCTTCAATATACGGCAAAGCATCACAGCCACTCAATGATTGCACTACTTTACGAGAAGCCACAATTGATGATCCAATTTGCCTGTTCCGCATACTTTCTGCCCAAAACCTCCTCATTCCTTCCAGACCGACGATAGCAGGATCCTTTTCGTGCCCCAACCCACCGATACCAACAGGCCTAAGCAGTAAATCCTGCAAGCTCAATCCCGCCCTCTTTCTGGTTAACTCCTGTAAGCCAGTCATATAAAGCGGCAGTAACTTATGCCCAACTCTATCAGCTTTGAGCAGGGACTTAAAAGTTGCCTGCAGTTTTTTCCTATGTTCAGGGGACTTCATGTAAGGAAAGTCGATGACAATACGTCCTGCGATATTTCTGAGCTTCAATTGTCGAGCGATTTCATCTGCGGCCTCAAGATTAAGCTGATAATGAAGCGCTTCAGCCCCACCATTATGCTGCATTGATCCTTTGTTAACATCAATCGCGGTTAACGTCCGACCTTGTTCAATGAGCAAATTTCCTCCAGAAGGAAGCGGGATTTCAGTTTCAAGTAAATGCTCTATCTGTTCCTCGATTCCAACAACGTCGAAAAGATCTGGTCGCTCGGCTGAATGCTTAATACTAATCAGGTCAGATCCCCTCTTACCAAGATAGCATTTGATCTTTTGGGCAATCCCAGCATCAGTTACCTCTATAAACTCAATCGGTTCTTTCTGTTGCAAGATCCATTCGCCAAGCCTATCAAGCGTCTTTAAAACTTGTACTTTTGCAGGAATATTTTCGTGTAACCGAGCTTTTAAGCGCACACCTTTACCGTCAAAAGCCTCTCTTACACCTTCAACACACAGAAACGTTCCCTCACTAAGCGACTGGCCACCAAGCGATTTAGGGATATCTTGAAGAGGTAAAAACCCTGACTGCGACAACCCAATATCAACAAAAGCAGCCCCCACCCCCTTATCTATTCCAACAATACGACCGACATATTGATTTCCAACGACTTGAGGCTTATCAGACCGTATAACAAGGACATCTTCCAGCTTTTCATCCACCAAGCGTGCAGCACGAATTAATCCCGGAAGATAATCTATGTAGATTTCATTTGTCATACAGCTTTAAAAACCATTTCCAACCAACATGTTTACGACTTCTGGTAACGATAGCCCAACAACATTTGTGTACGACCCGCCTATCCAAGGAATAAATACAGCTGCCCCCCCCTGGATAGCGTAACCACCCGCCTTCCCTTTCCAATCTTGGGAATCTATATATGCATCAATTTCGTTCTGGTGAAGACGCTTGAACTTTACAGCCGTTGTCACAACTTTTTTTATTACATCACCATTCGGCAGTACAAGAACATGGCCAGTCAAGACACGGTGACGACGCCCAGAAAGTAAGGACAAACAATCACGCGCATCGTGCTCATCTTCTGCTTTGGGTAAAATACGCCGCCCAACGGAAACCACTGTATCAGCAGCAAGAACAAAAGCACCACCATGCCGTCCAGATATCAGCATAGCTTTTTCCAAAGAAATTCGCTTCGCATAATCAAGAGGAAGCTCTCGATTTTTAGGCGTTTCGTCAATATCTGCAGGATCAATTACATCTGGCTTAACCCCTAATTGTTCCAGCAAATCCCGCCTACGCGGAGACCCTGATGCCAATACAAAGGTAGCTGAAGACTGACGAGAAAATAATTTCATAGACTATACAATTCTAAACTTTAAGACGCAGAACAAGTTCGACCTTATAAACAAGAAACAAGGTGAAGAGTGCTCTTAAATAAACACTGTGGCTAGATAACAAAATTCTTACTTCCAAACAATGACCTTCACCAGCAACCAACATTTAGAAAAAAATCAGCAAAAAAACTTTACTGACCAATGGGAATTGTTAAGCTTTTATGTATAGTATATGGCATTGATTTTCTTTTATTCTGGAGGGGGAGGAAACGACAAGTATGGGCATACGCTTCGCATTCACCCTATGCGTCCTGCTTTCGCTTTGTTTTCCAGCAAAAGCTAAAAAACTTGTTCTTGCCTGCAACGAATGGCCCCCCCTTGTTGATAGCAAAAAAGAAAACCACGGACTTTTTGTTGATATATTAAAAACAGCCGGGCACCGTGTAGGTTACGACATTGAACACCTGATCTTGCCATGGAACAGATTGGTTGCTTTAACAAAAACCGGTGAAATTGATGGCATATCATGTTCGACTTTCAACGCCGACAACCAAGACTGGGTAACCTATACCAATCAAGCGTTTTGGGTTACTGAAGTTGGATTATTTGTTAGAAATGACAGCCAGATAGAACTTACACAGCTAAAAGAACTTAAACAGTACACTTTTGGCGCACTGAAAGGTGGGGCCTATACAAAGGTATTACAGGGGCTAATTGATGATGAAATCAAACTCGTCTTTTACCCCAAAGAGGCAAATGGTATGAAGATGCTAATTGAGAAGCGTTTTGATATTCTCTTTACAGGTAATATTCTGGGTAATTATATCCTGCAAACAAAAAAACTGGATCAAGCTGACAGTATCGTTTATCTGGAAACGCTGTTTTTGGAAGACATTCATCCTGCGATTAGCCATAAAAGGGCCGACGCAGATATAATTACTGACCGCTTAAGTCAAGGTTATAAAATGATAAAAACAGACGGAACACTCGAATCCCTGTTTAAAAAGCACAATCTCTACCCAACTTCTTATAATGTTAAACTAGCAAATTGACATTACAGGTTTGGTTTTAGATCAAGCGTAAATCTTTCCTCTATTTTCTTCTTTAAGAAGTCCCGCACCTGTCGATAAGCTTCCAATCTCGTTTCCCGGCTACCCTCAATAAGCGTTGGATCAAATGTATGCCAGAATTCAACATCACATGCCATGGTACGTGTCATCTCGACTGCAGAGTGTTGAGCTTCAGGAGAAAGGCTGATAATCAAATCGAACGAGCTATCTTCCAGATCCGAAAAATTTTTGGCGCGATGCTTTGAAATATCAATGCCAATTTCATCCATTACTTCAATAACAAAACCATCAATCTCTTGAGAGCGCACGCCAACAGAGTCCACAAAGACCTTATGCCCAAGCAAATGCTTTAAAATACCTTCGGCCATAGGCGATCGTACAGCATTATGCGTGCAGGCAATGAGAACCGCGTCGGGAAGATCGCTCACTCAACGCCCCCTGACATGGTGAAGGGCACAGATCAAGGTAAACAAACGACGGGCAGTATTGAAATCCATCTCAATCTTGCCATCTAACCGCTGTTGCAAGATTTCAGACCCCTCATTATGCAGTCCACGGCGCCCCATATCAATTGCTTCAATTTTCATGGGGCTGGCCATTTTAATGGCCTCAAAGTATGTCAGGCAGACTGAAAAATAATCTTTGATCACCCGGCGTAATGGTGTCAGAGAGAGAATATGCTCACACAAGAACGTATCCCCTTCTCTGTCAATTCTGAACCTTAGGCGGTTTTCAACAATAGCCAAATCCAGAATATAAGGTCCTGCTTCGGAACCGAAAGGCACAAAGTGGTTCTGCTCCAAAATGTCATAAATAGCAATCGCACGCTCTTTTTCGACATCAGGCGAACTGCGTGCCAGAGATGCTTCATCCAAATTGATATGGGAAAGATAGTGACAAGACTTCTGACCATCCTGTTCCATTTTCAGTCCCCCAAACACCTATAGTTCGTATCACACCCCGGCCAATCGTGGTGGTCCCCATACTATGCCAGCGGAATAATAAAAAGGTAAAGCCCCGATCTAGAACGGAATAACCCGATTTGCGCTTTATTCTTTCAGAGCAAATCGGGTTAGAGCTTTTCTTCGTCGAACGAAACCTAACCTTCCAAACGCAAAGATACCGATAAGGCGTGCGCGGTAAGTCCTTCCTCTTTGGCGAGAGTCACCGCTGCTGGGCCAATCGCTTTCAAACTCTGGGCATCACAGGAAATTAAGGATGTACGCTTCATAAAATCAAGCACAGACAGCCCTGATGAAAAGCGGGCTGACCGGGCAGTTGGTAGTACGTGATTAGGTCCCGCCACGTAATCACCGATAACTTCTGCGGTATGACGCCCCAAGAACATAGCCCCTGCATTTCTAATATTAGCAGCCATTACATTTGGTTCATCAACAGCTATCTCAAGATGTTCAGGAGCAATTCTATCTGTCAAGGCAACAGCCTCTTGAAGATCATCAACCAAGATAATTGCCCCATGATCTTGCCAGCTTTTTCCTGCAATCTCACTTCTGGACAGAGCTTGTAGATGAATGTCAACAGCTTGCTTTACAGCTTCGGCAAAGTTGACGTTATCAGTAATTAAAATTGATTGCGCTGCGGTATCGTGCTCAGCTTGTGCCAGAAGATCAGCCGCAATCCAACGGGGATCATTTTGGCCATCAGCAATAATCAGAATCTCTGATGGTCCCGCAATCATGTCGATACCAACCGTACCAAACACCTGTTTTTTTGCAGCGGCAACATAAGCATTACCAGGACCGACAATTATGTCGACAGGATTGATTGTATTCGTGCCATAAGCCAGCGCACCAACCGCTTGCGCACCACCAATGCGATATATCTCATCGACACCAGCAATAGAGGCAGCTGCAAGAACTAATGGATTCAGAATACCATCTGGTGAAGGAACGACCATCACCAATCTATCCACACCAGCAACTTTGGCAGGCAAGGCGTTCATCAATACTGATGACGGGTAACTTGCCAATCCACCGGGAACATAAAGCCCCGCAGCCTGAACCGCAGTCCAGCGATGACCAAGCTGGACACCAACCTCATCCGTATACTGTAAATCTTCTGGTTTCTGCCGTGCGTGATAATCCGTAATCCGTTTTGCAGCCAAATTTAACGCCGCAATAGATTCAGGATCACAGGATGCAACGGCGTCAGCAATCTCAGCCGCAGAAACAGACATTGAATCTGTGTTCAGTTCCAGACGGTCAAAACGTTTAGTGTAATCAAAAAGAGCCTCATCACCCCGATGTTTTACATCAGCTAAAATCTCGGCGACGGTATCGTTTACATCAGAAGAAACTTCACGTTTTGAAGAAAGAAGATCAACAAAACGACTTTCAAAATCGGCAGAACTAGCTTTGAGTTCACTTGGCATTAACCGCCTCCTGAAAGCTGCGGACCCAGTGGTTGATTTCATCAGGTCGGGTTTTAAGGGCCGCACGATTTACAATGAAACGGGACGAGACATCAGAAATCTGTTCAATTTCGGCCAAACCATTTGCCTTTAGCGTAGCACCGGAAGAAACCAGATCAACGATACGTCGACACAAGCCAAGATTAGGTGCCAATTCCATCGCACCATTTAACTTGATGCATTCCGCCTGTACGCCACGGGCTGAAAAATGCTTCTTGGTTATATTCGGATACTTCGTTGCGACACGAATGTGACTCCATTGCGAAGGGTCTTCATTTTCCAATAGCGTCGTAGGCGCGGCCACGGACATGCGACAGTGTCCGATATCCAGATCAACAGGTGCGTATATTTCAGGATAGTCAAATTCCATAATAACATCGCTACCTGCCACCCCGAGATGAGCAGCACCAAAGGCAACAAAAGTTGGAACATCAAAGCTCCGCACCCTGACAAGCTCCAGATACTCAACATTGGTAGCAAAACGTAACTGACGACACTTGTCATCAAAGAATGACTCTTCGGGTACCACCCCTGCACTTTTCATTAAGGGCAGAAGTTCTTTAAGAATACGTCCCTTTGGGACAGCCAGGACCATCGGTTCGATCTTGGGCATAATATTTATCCGTTTTCTTTACTAAGGCCTGAGAAAAAATAAGGTTTGTGAAATTTTTCTACAGGCCTGAAATAATCTTTGTCTTGTTCTCTGTCACGCTTCTTCCGGGGAGCGTGTGCCCTCTGAATGCTGGTCTTGTTCGTGACCAGCATCATCAACACTATGTCGAGGCTGATTTAGTGTTGGCCACGGTTCACTGATATCATCCATATGGCAACGAATTTGTGACACCACCAACCGAATAGCCGCACCACCAGAAAAATGGAGCGTAATATAACCGGGTATCGCTGCAACTGTCAGCAGATTGAGGATCTCGTCTTTGTTTTGAAGGTCCACACCTTTGGTTTGAACAGATTTTACCTTGTCAAAACAAAGCCCAGTATTAACCCTATGAAAAGTTGGCAAATCATCAACGTCTTCAAAGGAAACATCATCCTGTTCCGCTTGTCCTTCGGGTGTATCAGGCGCAGATAAAGCACGCTCACGAAGTTCTTGCGGTAACATTTCCCAGCAAAAGCGATTAACGACCAACACAAATCGTTTCTCTTCGCGCAAATAGGCGACATCACACAGAGGAGCCAGGGAATCCTGAAGCAAGCCCGAGAGTGTACGAATGTCCTCGGCGTCACGCGCTCTGATCTTCAGTCTTTTTCCCTCAGTCATATCTTCAAATTCCCAACTGGTTCCTATTTAAGCACTATTCGCCCTTGATACGTTCGATATCCGCACCACAGGCAGCAAGTTTATCTTCAACACGTTCATAACCTCTATCGAGATGGTAGACACGGTTTAACACAGTTTCACCATCGGCAACCAGTCCTGCCATAATAAGAGAAAAACTTGCTCTTAGATCAGTCGCCATCACTTCGGCCCCGGTCAATTTAGCTTGGCCTCTCACCAAGGCAGAAGAACCGTGCACTGTAATATTAGCGCCCATTCGACATAATTCTGGTACATGCATAAAACGATTTTCAAAAATCGTCTCGGTAATCATCGATGCCCCATCTGCAGTGGACATCAATGCCATTGTCTGTGCCTGCAAATCTGTAGGATAACCCGGATAAGGCTCTGTCATGATATCAGCCCCCATAACCCGCTCTCCTGAACAGCTTGCAATCATACCATTTTCAAGTTCTTCGATACTGACACCGGCATTGGCAAGTTGATCAATCATGGAGCGAAGATGTTCCGGCCTCGCGCCAATTAACTCCAGCTCTCCCCCCGTCATCGCTGCCGCCATGGCATAGGTCCCGGTCTCGATACGATCTGGCACAACAGTATGTGTATAGCCATGCAAACGATCGACACCTTCAATCGTTATTGTATCAGTACCAGCGCCCTGAATTTTAGCGCCCATTCCCATCAGACACTCGGCGAGATCCACAACCTCGGGCTCGCGCGCCGCATTAATCATACGTGTTGTACCTTTGGCCAACACCGCAGCCATCATAATATTTTCTGTCGCACCAACAGATACTTTCGGGAACATGACTTCACCACCGATCAGGCCTTTTGGTGCCTTAGCGTGAACATATCCCTCTTTAAGTTCAATTTCAGCGCCCAGTTGCTCCATACCTTGCAGATGTAAATCAACAGGGCGAGAGCCGATTGCACATCCTCCCGGCAAGGAGACCTCCGCATGACCTTCACGAGCAAGCAAGGGTCCAAGAACAAGAATAGACGCCCGCATTTTTCGAACCAATTCATACGGGGCTTTGGTTGTCGCTATCGTCTTGGCATGCATTTCAAGAATACGCCCGGCACAACCTTCACTTCCGGCAGAGCCGTTCATGTGCAGCTCAACCCCATGTTGAGCCAAAAGGTTTGCAAGGGTTGTAATGTCAGCCAGATGAGGAAGGTTTTTGAGTGTCAGCACTTCATCAGTCAACAAAGAAGCCGTCATCAACGGCAAGGCCGCGTTTTTGGCTCCTGAGATCCAAATTTTGCCTTTAAGTGGATTACCACCGCGAATTTTAATTTTATCCATCGTACTTTACCGTTTCTGCCTGGTTATCAACTGTCAGACAGGACTATCCAAAAGCTTTGTTCAAATCGTGGCGTTGATTTGTTTAAAGGATCTCAATTCCCAAAATAAATCGCCTTACTTCTGTTACAGAACTTAGGGCTAAATAATATTCAAATGCCCCAAGCTATAGTGTTTATCCTCAACGGATAACTTCATTACAATCGAGGCAGGGTAACGCCGCGCTGCTTCATGTATTTACCTGCGCGATCTGCGTAGGAAACATCACAATCGCCCTCGCCCTTCAAGAAGAGAAACTGACAAACCCCTTCGTTGGCATAAATTTTTGCGGGTAAAGGTGTTGTGTTTGAAAACTCCAAAGTCACATGGCCCTCCCACTCTGGCTCTAGCGGCGTCACATTCACGATGATACCGCAACGGGCATAAGTGGATTTACCCAGGCAGATAACCAGAACATCGCGTGGAATACGAAAATATTCAACGGTCCGGGCTAACGCAAAAGAGTTAGGGGGAATAATGCAGACATCATCATCTTTTTCGACAAAACTCTGATCAGAAAACTCTTTTGGATCAACAATGGCATTATGCACATTGGTAAAGATCTTGAACTCTTTGGAAACTCGTGCGTCATACCCATAGGAACTGACGCCGTAAGAGATAACACCCTCACGTCTTTGAGCTTCGACATAAGGCTCAATCATACCATGGTTTTCGGCCTGTTCTCGAATCCAAGTATCCGGCATAATTCCCACGGCATATCCTCCCAATGTTCACCGATTCCATTTTCTTGCACGTCAATGACATACAAGGCCATAAGCCTTCTACTGTCTTCCGCCCCAAAGCTCAAGATTGAAGATAAGAAGAACAACAGATTTGTCGTGATAACTCACCTAAAGATGTATAGGCAAATTCTGAGAGATTACCAGTGCAAGAGGTATGCTTTACATTAATTGCGCCAAACTACTTGCGCTCGCGAAGCTGACCTTTCCTCTTTTTGAGGTTATCTCTCAGTGCCTTTGCTTCACGATCCAGCCGTATTTTTGTCCGCTCTGCCATTTCCTTTTCGGCATTGATGGACTTCTGGCTGCGCTGTTTATTATCAGTAAGGCTTTCGCCTGCCGAACTTTCGGTCTTGTCATCATCTGTCATGGCCGCAGATTGCAAAGTCTCACCGATAAGGTCAAGCCTCAAGCCATCAAAACAGCCCATTATCATCACACCTGCCATTCGTATAACATATAAAGGGATGACAAAATTTTATAAAAAGATAAAAATAAGTCTTGCATTAAAATGCGGGCAGAGGCATATAACGCCCGTCCAAACAAGGCCGTGGTAGCTCAGTGGTAGAGCACGTCATTGGTAATGACGGGGTCGGAAGTTCAATTCTTCCTCACGGCACCATTTTTCAAAAAATATTCTGACAAGCGGTGTGCTCTCGGCTTTCTCTACCCGTCAAGAGAACAGAGCTATTAAATGCATTAGCTTGCTCAGAAACAATAAAATTCTTCCGATGACTGCTATTACCGTCTACTCATCAAAGTTACAGTACCTTGTTAACTGTAACTTTGCTTACCCCTTCATCCTCATATCTTTTCACCTGAAACATAAGATTTCACAACCAAAACCACACTAAACGTGTTTAACAATTGCCGAATACTCTTATTGATGGCATTGTTCTTATCTCGCTCGTAGTGTGTTTCTTGCTGTGTAAAGTTTTGATGACAAAACATGTTATCACATTAGCCCCTATAACCTTGCCTTCGGGTAACGCCAATATCCTTTTGTCGCAAGGGCTTGAGTGGTGGGAAAATTCTGGTGGTATCATCGGTCGGGACCAAGCAACCAAATGCATACTAGAAAATTTGCAGATATCGGTTATCCAGCGGGAAGACCGTATCCCCCCGCTTATCCATGCTGGCAACACATCGGTAACGGCCCAGGTATTCGGGCACAATTGGGCGAAAACCTGCTCAGGATCAACTCTTCCAGATGCTGAGTTTGATCTGGCCGTTACAGAATCGTATATAAAAGTTCTCGAAGAGAATAAACCGGTTGCCCATGAAGTGGTGGCACCACTGGCTCACCCTGTGAAGGGAAATTGTCTGGTTAGTTATCAACGCCTACTTCTACCCTGTCGCTTTAAAAGTGGGGGAAATGTTATTGGGAGTATAACAAGCCTGAAATCATTTTATGTTCAGCAAGATATTCCAAATCATGGCGCCCCATCCAAACCAACCAATCGCTAGGATCGATCTCGCGCGGTTGCTCCACCCAATGAGAACCGATGGGTTCGCAGTGAAAATATCCTTCTTTAAGCGCAAAACCAGACAAACAAAGTCTTTCCCCCATGAAGCCATAAACAAAATCCGGGGCCCATTTAAGTAGAGCAACGGACAGAGCCAAATGAGACATAATGCCCCCAAGGTTCATCCGGGCACAGGACCGATCAACCCATACATCACCATGATAAACAACTCTACCGTTGATACGTTGAGCGCCGGGGCTGGACGTCGCCATCAGTTTTCCACCATGTAAGCGCTTGAGCTGTTGCTGCCACAAAGTGGCTAAATTGATTTCTCCCAATTCAGAAAGACGCATAACCTGTGTGCTGACAGTATTGCCATCCTGATCAAAACCTCTGATCCAAAAACCATCTCGAGGAAGAATATCGAAATACTTGGCACTAAATGGCTCGGAAAGGCGCTTTCTATCTTCTTTCGAGTTACAAATCCTTTCCAGTTCTTGAAAGTCCTCACACATTTCTATCGTAATCCCTTTATCAGATAACGTAGCCTCTATATCCGATATCTTCTTTGTTACAGCCTGTATTATTCTTACTTTTTGCATTCGAACACCCTCACTCCCCAGCAGTTAAGAACAGCATCTCAATCAACAACAGATAATGACTTTCCTAAAGACAGCGAGAATGGCTGCCCAGAATTTGAAAAACACACCATACAGGAAACAAAATTTGGTGGGAGGAAATGACGCCGAAAAGATCACAATTGCGTGGGATCGTATCTTTATCCTGCTATCAGGGATCGAAATGGATTACCTTTACCTACGCAAGAAACTGACCCGTTGAAATTTTATGATAAAGAAAATAATTCCTGCTTTATTACCCATGCTGACTATGGCCATAGCGGCTCCCAACGCTGCGCTTTCTGCAACAGAAAATAGTCTCTGTGGAGAAGTCGGGAATGCCTGTCAAGTAAAGCTCGGCGCGTACAATATTTCTCTACCTAGGGTCTCTCTACCCCGTGTTTCGTTATCCCGTACAAAAAAAGATCACAGAATTCCGGCAGTTATTTTTTACCACGGCGCCGGAAGATCAGGAACTGACACTCTAAAGAATACCACAATGATCAAGGCAATGAACAATCGTGGATATGCCGTCATTGCCCCCAGTGGCCTTAAACGACCAAACTCTCGGTTTGGACCGGGATGGTCTTTTATACCGCAACGAAAGAAAATGCGTGACGAACTCGCCTTCACCCGTGAAATCATTCAGGATGCGACCCACAAATTTAAAATTGATCGTGACAAAATCTTGATGAGTGGCTTTTCTATCGGCGGGTCCCTCGTGTGGTATTTAGCCTGTCAGGACAATCAGATTGCCACTGCCTTCGCACCAGTTGCCGGAGCATTTTGGTCACCAGAACCAACGGCACAAGATTGTAGTGGTCCCATCAAGCTGATGCAGACACATGGCTGGCGTGATAAAACCGTACCTCTTGAAGGCCGGCCAATTGGTGGAGGCACGGTTCAACAAGGTGATGTGTTTCATAGCTTGAAGGTTATCCGGGAAGTCAATCAATGCGAAGGACTTCGCGCAGATGAATTTGATACGAGCTCCACAACATCTGACTCCGCCCTCTTTTGGAAACGTTGGTGGACGCGGTGCAATCCCGAAAGGCTGGACAAAAATGGCCTTGGACTGGTTTGAAAAAGTCACCACACAGCTTGATAAAACGAATTGAGAATATTTTGAGTTTTCCCGTCATAAATATTCACAGGCCCCACACTAACTCAGACTGTGGTCAACACCTTGCCCTTGCAGTTGAACCATACCTGACTCATGGCCTTGTTCTCTATATTGAAGCAAGAGCTTCTGAGAAACATCCAGAGCAACCGAAATCGACCTAATCCAAGGTAATTCTCGAGATAAAACAAGTACCCCTTCTGGACCATATAGTGTCACTTTAAATGACTCTGTCATTATTGTATCCTTTAAATCAACAAAGAACAAAATAAGAACATTTAGTTAAAATTATGTTAAGCACTTCCTAATCGAGATGACATATCTACAGAAAATATATATCACACACCCGACCTCTATACTCCGTAAAGAATGGGCAAAATATTTTTCTATCCTTGAGGAGGCATATCACGCTAAGCTGTTTTATGCGCACTTATTAACACATGTCCCATCAGCGTTAAAACCAACAAGACGTCAGTTGTAACAGAGGCCATAAAAACAGGAAGACAAATGATATTACGCTTATTTCTCGTTATCGTTTTCATAACTGGATTATCGGCCTGCGCACAGACCAGATCTGTCACTACGTTAAATAAGCATGATAAATCCATTGAATTTGTTGAAATGATTTTCACAGATGAGTTTGTCAAAAAATCTGTCTTGGAATCATTTCTTGAATACAAAGCAGAAAATAAAGTCGCGGCAGTGCGTATACCGGATAAAGCACTTGAAGAAATAAATACTCTCATAACAGAAGAAATAATTAAAAACCGTACAAGCCTGATCAACAAAATAGCAACAATTTTCACCGAAGAGTTAACCAACGACGAAATCATAGCACTTCATAGTATTAAAGATATTAAACTATTTCAAAATGCACATGCTAAATTAGCAAAAAACAATGGCACTCTTACTGGGCTCACTCGGCAAGAAATTGATATCTTGTCGAATATTAAAAAACCAGAATCTTTTCTAACGGCAATTCCAAAGTTAGAGAAACTCGAAAACCGAATGAAAGCAACAGGGGAAGAATTTGCAAAAGAAATTCTCCCTAAAATCTTACCTAAGCTACTTATAATTTTCTTAGAAAATGAGCCTCTCATTAGCGCTTTTCATTTTTTATATGGAACAAACACAATCAACCACGCGCCTATTTAAAATCACACAACCGTGTTTAAGTATTGGGTACAGTAAATGCTTTTTGATCAGGAAACCCTCGACAAACTAATAGCACTGCGACGGGAATTACATCGCCACCCCGAAATTTCTGGTCATGAGAAAGAAACCAGTGAACGCATCACGACCTTTATTAAGCAGTATGATCCTGACAAGATTATCAATAACCTGGGTGGCTATGGAATAGCCGCAATTTATAATGGTGAAGAAACAGGGCCTACCGTTCTTATCCGGTGCGAACTTGACGGGCTACCCATAACCGAAACAGGTAATTTACCCTATCAATCAATCCATCAAGGCAAAGGACATTTATGTGGTCACGATGGACATATGACAATGGTTGTGGGTCTCGCCACTTTGTTACACAGAACACGCCCAACGAAAGGCCGCGTCATCCTTTTGTTCCAACCAGCAGAAGAAAACGGCGCAGGAGCCAAAGCAGTCATTAATGATCCCAGTTTTGATAGTATCAAACCAGACTACGCTTTTTCGCTTCACAATTTACCGGGCCTGGTATTACACAAGGTTGGGATAAAAGATGGTTCTTTTAACTGCGCATCCCAAGGCCTTTGGGTTACCCTCGAAGGTAAAACATCACATGCGTCCCACCCTGAAGACGGTATCAGTCCTGCCGCGGCGATGTGTGATTTAGTAACAGCCTTCTCACGACTTCCAACCAACCCTGAATTTACAAATGATTTTGCCCTTGTAACCGTCGTTCATGCCAACCTTGGAGAAGAAGCCTTTGGCATTACACCCGGCTTTGCAAAAATTATGGTCACCTTGCGGAGCGAAACAGACAATATTATGTCCTTATTACAAGAAAAATCAGAAAAACTGATCAGAGATATTGCTCAAAAACACACCTTGAAAGCCTCTTACGGATACGAAGATATATTCGCAGCTTCGACAAATGCACCAGAAGCAACACAGATACTAAAGACCGCTTTTCAGGACGAAAATATTGTCAGTGATGAAATGATTGCCCCCATGCGCTGGTCAGAGGATTTTGGGCAGTTCGGCAATATCAGCAACAGTGCAATGTTCACTTTAGGATCAGGCATAGACCAACCTCAACTCCACAACCCTGATTATGATTTCCCTGACGAACTAATTGAAACAGGAACAAAAATATTCCACCGTGTCGTCAGAAGTGTCCTAGGCCCCAGCAACTAAAAATACTTGTAACTAGTAATTATACCAAACACTCTACCGATACCTTTAAAACCATATCTACTGACGTTTTCTTCAAAAACCAACATAACATTTTCAGGTAACCATTATGCATAGACACTACGGCGTTATTATCAAATGTTTTCTCTCAGCCTTAATATTGGGTATCGTTACACAACTGGCTTTTACCGCAGGGTTTGTTCGGTGGTCAGCCACACAGGGGAATGATTTTAGCGCAAACTATTGGATGATCGTTAAAGACACTTGGCACAATGACGGATTAACCACTTTTTTAATTTGCATGGCATCAAGCCTGATTATCTACTTAATAATCAGAAAGTTCACGGCCCAACAAGAAACGGCCGAGAAAATTATCACATGGCTCATTATCCCGATCACACTAATTTATAGCGTGATTATGTATCCAAATTTTTCCGATTATCTATAATCAACGACGAACTTAGCTACCTACCCACTACCCAAAGCAGGAATATCCCGCTTGAGATCAGGGGCATCATGAATGAAGGTAACCGTTAACTGCCCCTGAATGGCATTATTTTTATTACCTATTTTTTCTAGTTCAGTACTAGGGTTCAGCGTGGCTTCATCCAACTTTGAAAGGAGCTCTTTATAGGCGGGCACGTCATCTATTTCGAAATTAATCGTTGCTGCCTTATTAGAAAGTAAAGTGTGATCACTTACCCACCCACCGCTCTGGCTAATTGCTGTACTCAATTTATGTATCGCGCTGTGCCGATCCATTGATGTGATAATCGAAATACGAACAAAATTCTTCACGATTACCCCCGAATGGCCGCCTTTAGATCTTCTATCAAATCCTCAACATTCTCAATACCAATGGAAAAACGGAGTAGATCATCAGGAACAGGGGTCCCCTCGCCCTCAACCAGTGCCCTATGCTCAACAAGGCTCTCCACACCGCCCAAAGATGTCGCCCTAACAAAGCGCTTCATGCGTCCCATAATTGCTGCGGTAGTATCTTTTCCACCTTCAAATCGGATAGACAGCATTCCACCAAAACCACCCGTCATTTGTTTGGCGGCAACTTCATGATTTGCGTGAGACGAAAGCCCAGGATAGATCACTTCCTTTACACCAGCAAATCCATCAAAATATTGTGCCAACTTCATCGCGTTTTCACATGCACGTTCAACGCGGATGTGCATGGTTCGCATTCCACGAAGTAGAAGCCAACTTTCAAACGGCCCCAAGATCCCGCCTTGTTGAGCGCGGATTTTACACAGACGCTCCCATCGCTGATCTTCTTTCGCAGCAATTACAGCACCAGCAACAACATCGCTATGGCCATTTATATATTTGGTCGCGGAATGAAATACAAAATCCGCACCAAATTCAATTGGCTTTGTGATCAGTGGCGTTGAAACAGTAGAATCAGCAACCAACTGTGCCCCTACGGAATGCGCCAAATCAGCAGCTTTTCTGATATCGACAACTTCCCAAGTTGGGTTGGCCGGGGTTTCTATCCATAAAATTGCAGTCGGCGCGGCCTTCACCACATCAATCATATCCGCTTCGTTCTGCGGATCATAAAAAGCAAGATCGATATTCCAGTCCGCACAAAAAGAGATAAGCCATGCACGAAGGGACCAATACATAACCGTCGGCGCAACTATCCTGTCGCCGGGACGAAGTGTTTGTACAAGCGCCGTTGCCGCTGCCATCCCAGAACCAAACAACTTACAAGAAGATCCTGCCTCTAGCTCACAAAGAATAGCTTCAGCCATTTCAGCATTTACGCTCTGATCACGTGCGTAAATGCGGTTGCTGTTATAAAGCTCCCCTTGTTCGTTACGGGCAAAGGTTGTTGACGGCTGGATTGGCGGGACAACAGAGCCGCTCTCTTTATCCAGATAATGTCCAGCCTGTGCCAAAAGTGTTTCAGCCTTATCCTTAGTACCCATAACATACTCCTTTATTAATTCAGCCAAACAATAGGCGGAACAAAAAGGAATGAAAACTCTTAGTTTCAAATGCTCAGAATAAATTACTAAAAACCAATTACCGATAAAAAATCAACACAATAAAATAATTAGGATATTCATATATAACACGCTTAAGGGCTTCTATAACACGCTTAAGGGCTTCTCATATTTTGCTACCCAATAACTTTCGGGTGTTTTCGTTAATGAATGTAAAAAATTAAGAGCTTCGACAAAGAAACAATCTGAAACACATAAGTTGCAATGAACAGCCCCTTGCTTCTTTTTCAACACAGCAGGACAGATTGTGTTATCTTCGAGCTTATAGAGGATGAATATGTGCGGTTTCCCTATAAAAATCCGGAGGCACGAATGACATTTTCCCGACGTAAATTTATTACCGCGCTGACGACACTTGCGGTATCACACCCCCTAACCCCCTCAATAGCCAGCAATAAGAAATCTGATCACGAATCAGATAAAGACAGAAAAGACCTGACAGAAACGTGGCAAAATCCCGGGTTTATACGACTGGAAACCCTCTCAACTTTAATCCAGATAAATAATATTATTATTCTCACTGCCCTCACAGTTTATTTTCTGAAGATAATAAGTCTCAGATCAATAACGCGAAACAATGAAAACAGGCTTTCTGTTCCCAAGTCTGTGCCTCTATTTGGCAGTTTGTTCGAGAAAACATACGACAGCGATGATTTTTCCCCTCAAAACAAGCTGGGCCTTGCCTACACACACAATAATTCATTGATTTTAGATCTTGTTCCAAACAGGCCGCAAGTAGTGACAGAGATCATGCCAGACTTTGATCTGGAACAGGAAATCACCCGCCTGGATCAACAGGTTTCCCCAATTGGTAAAAACCTTATCCTGAATTTAGGAGCAACAAGTTATTCAAGTGAACGCATCGACCTTCTGAATAGTGATTACAGCTATCGGATAGCATCAAAAGAAGCCAAGGTCGCGACTGAAGAGAACAGTCAACTGCCACTATTAAGTAAAACGCCACTCATCTCACATTTTTTTAAAAATAAAGTCGGTGCAGTATATGGTTCCAGAAATCTGCATATACTCGTCAAACCGTCAATTGTTGAAAACAATTAACTCCATAGCTTGCCGCGATTATGGTCAAGCACGACCTGTTGGCTCTCCATTTGCAAACAGTCGTTTACCCTGTTCATCAATAATCTGCCGTCCTTTACGAACTGTAAATTCAACGGCTTCTTCCCGTGTAGGAAAAGTATCTGCCCTCAGAAAAAAGCGTTCCATTTCGGGATCATCCGGATTCTCATTGAGCTTCTTAATATAGCCACTCAAACGCCATTGGCCACTATCGGCTTTATCTGGCGATGGAACAATCGCATAGCCTTCGTACATAACAGGTTCGTCTTTAGACTTAGCCTCCTCTGTATTTTGTGAAGAAAAACCAAAAAGTTTCGAAAAAAATGACATCCAGCCAAAACCCTACCAAAATACACAATGAATATCCTTACTTCTTATTTTATATTACCCAAAGGATACAAAGGTAAAGTTTTACATCAAAATTAAGAATTTGATTACGGCTTTCTACTTATACTTTTCAATGAAAATTGCCATCGAGAGTAGTTAGCGTGACAAAAACGAGATACGAAGTACTTAGGTATTACCCAGTTACATCACCAGATGAACTCATAGGATTAAACAATAAGGCTCTACTTGAGTGGTGGCTTTCTTTTGCCCCCAATATACCTTTTAAAAGTAATTTTGATATTTTAGACCATATTAATTTGGTATCAGATGTTTTTCTCGTCAAAAGGCTCAACGAAACTGATTATGAATTTAGGGTACATGGAGAAAGCGCCCATAACATTTTTGATGACAACATTGGCAAAACCATAAGTACCAACGGCCCTGAGACGACGGAAAAAGAACGCGAAGATGTTCGACTCGCCAGATATTATACTGAGCTTTTACAACAACCTCATTGCTTTAGGAATGAAGGCAGTCTTCCTTTTTTAAAAAAAGAACATATCCGCTTTGAATCATTAGATTGTCCTTTGTTGGATGAAGACAAAAAACCAATCTATATCATTGGCACAATAACAATTCTTGATGACAAAAATCATTAAAATAAAAGGGAGCAAAAGCTCCCTTTTATTTTCAAACTGCTAGATTATCCAGCAAGCTTCTTTTTAAGTAATTGGTTCACCATACCTGGGTTGGCTTTACCGCCTGTTGCCTTCATCGTCTGACCAACAAACCAACCAATCAGCTTTTCATTACCGCCACGGAAAGCTTCGACCTGATCAGAATTAACTGCCATGATTTCATCAATTGCGGCTTCGATCGGTCCTGTATCCGTGATCTGTTTCAGGCCTTTTTCTTCGACAATGGTATCAGCATCTTTGCTGGTTTCCCACATCACCTCAAAGACTTCCTTGGCGATACGCCCGGAAATTGTATTGTCCTTGATCAAACCGATCAAACCACCAAGCTGTTTAGCTGAAACAGGGCTTTCCTCTAAAGAAAGACCACTTTTGTTCAGCGCGCCAAAGAAATCACCCATCACCCAGTTCGCGGCCAATTTAGGATCGCGACCTTCGGCAACGTCTTCGTAGAACATGGCTTTTTCACGATCAGCGACCAAAATACCGGCATCATATGCAGACAAACCAAAATCGTTGATGAAACGCTCTTTCTTTTCATCTGGAAGCTCCGGGATCGTTGCTTTGATTTCTTCAACCCATGCCGGATCAAGAACTAATGGCAACAGATCGGGATCAGGGAAGTAACGATAATCGTGCGCCTCTTCCTTGCTTCTCATCGAACGTGTCGTGCCGTTACTCGCATCAAATAGGCGTGTTTCCTGAACGATTTCGCCACCTTCTTCCAGGATTTTCACCTGACGTTTGCTTTCGTGTTCAATTGTTTGCTGAACATAGCGAATGGAGTTCACGTTTTTCGTTTCTGTACGTGTGCCCAATTCATCACCAGGTTTACGAACGGATACGTTGACGTCAGCACGCATAGAACCTTCGTCCATGTTGCCATCGCAAGTACCGAGGTAGCGCAGAATCGAACGAAGTTTCCGTAAATAAGCTCCCGCTTCTTCAGGAGAACGAAGGTCTGGCTTGGAAACGATTTCCATCAAAGCCACGCCAGAACGGTTCAGATCAATATACGACTGCGTTGGATGCTGGTCATGAACGGATTTACCAGCGTCCTGTTCCAGATGCATACGTTCAACGCCAACTTCACGAACATCACCACCTTCGAGATCCAGTATGATCGTTCCCTCGCCAACAATTGGTTCTAGGAACTGAGAAATCTGGTACCCCTGTGGTAAATCAGCATAAAAATAATTTTTACGCTCAAACACAGATTTCATATTGATCTGCGCACGGAGGCCAAGACCTGTACGAACGCCTTGTTCAACAACTTCTTTGTTTAAAACGGGCAACATACCTGGCATCGCCGCATCCACCAATGAAACATGATGATTAGGGTCGGCCCCAAATGTTGTTGCTGCGCCAGAGAAAAGTTTGGATTTTGAAATGACCTGAGCATGAACCTCTAGCCCGATAACAACTTCCCACTCGCCTGTATTTCCTTTGATACGATAGCTCATGTTACTTACCTCCCGCCATTAGCTGCGGCAAAGCAGAGAAACCAGCAGCTTCTTCGACAACGCCTGCAACCTTCAAGACAGTTTCTTCATCAAAAGCTTTACCAAGCAATTGCAGTCCAAGTGGCGTCCCCTCAGATGAAAGACCTGTCGGAATAGATATACCCGGAAGTCCGGCCAAGCTGGCAGGAACAGTAAAGACATCGTTCAGATACATCGCAATAGGATCATCCATCTTTTCACCAATACCAAACGCAGGGCTTGGGGCAGTTGGTGTCAGGATTACATCCACGCTTTCATAAGCTTTTTTGAAATCATTCGCGATCAAGGTACGAACACGACGCGCCTTGTTGTAATAAGCATCGTAATAACCAGCAGACAGAACATAGGTTCCGATCAGGATACGACGTTTGACTTCATCGCCGAAGCCTTCACCGCGTGTACGTTCATACATATCATCCAGACTTTCGCCATCGACACGCAGACCGTAACGAACGCCATCATAACGCGCCAGATTTGATGAACATTCCGCAGGTGCGATAATGTAATAGGCAGGCAGCGCATATTTAGTATGCGGAAGACTTATCTCTACAGGCTCGGCGCCCGCAGATTTAAGCCATTCGATCCCCTGTTCCCACGCTTCATCAATTTCCTTTGGTGTGCCGTCCATGCGATATTCTTTTGGAATACCAACTTTCAGTCCACGAATATCACCTGTAAGCGCTTTTTGATAACTCGGCACACCAACGTTAACCGATGTGGAGTCTTTGGCATCGTAACCCGCCATTGCTTCCAGCATGATTGCCGCATCGCGCACAGAACGTGTCATCGGACCCGCCTGATCAAGAGATGAAGCAAAAGCAACAACGCCCCAACGCGAACAACGGCCATATGTTGGCTTTAGACCTACAATACCAGAAAACGCTGCTGGCTGACGAATAGAACCACCAGTATCTGTACCTGTTGCCGCCATCGCTGAACGTGCAGCAACTGATGCAGCAGAACCACCGGATGACCCACCCGGTGTGAGCTGTGCATCGCTATCATTACGCTGCCACGGGTTGATTACATTGCCGTAGTAAGACGTAATGTTTGCAGAGCCCATAGCAAACTGATCAAGGTTGGATTTACCCAACATCACAGCACCAGCATTCCATAGATTGCCTGATACTGTTGACTCATAAGTTGGAACAAAACCCTCGAGAATACGTGATGCAGCCGTTGTCTGTGTCCCTTCAGTACAGAAGAGATCCTTCATCGCGATCGGAATCCCCTCCATCAAGCCAGCATTGCCAGCGGCGCGCTTTTTATCAGAAGCATCAGCCATTTCGAGGGCAATTTCAGGTGTCTCAACGATATAGGCGTTAAGCTCGCGGGTTTCTTCCATAGCGCTGATGTGCGCTTCAGTCAGCTCGCGTGCAGAAAAATCACCCTTTTCCATGCCATCAAGAGCATCGGAAACTGTCAGATTATTAAGGTTACTCATTATTCGACCACCTTAGGAACAGCAAAGAAACCATGGGCAGACTCAGGAGCATTTTTTGTCACCCGGTCAACATAGTACCCGTCATTAACCACATCCTCACGAAGAGGTTGGGTCATCTCGACAACAGATGTCATAGGTTCAACACCCTCTGTGTCCAGTTCAGAGAGTTGTTCAATCCAACCAAGGATTTGGTTCAATTCTCCGGTCAGCTCTTCTTGCTGTTTTTCATCAACCCGGATGCGCGCCAGTCTGGCAATTTTCGCTACCGTATTTTTGTCGACAGACATACTCTGTTCCAATCTTCTATGGATATCGAAAGTATCACGTATTAAATTCGAGCGGAAAATAGCACTCACCCGCCCAAGCTGCAACGCCTACAGAACGCTTTTTATCAAGTAAAACAGCTTTTCTATTATTCAACTGCTGCTGTGGTTGAAAAGGACCAAGAAATAGACAGCATTAAACCACCCAATTAACCGAAAGATATCTGTTTTGTCTTAACCAAATTACCACAGACAAACAAATCTCAGATTGCAAACTCAGAGATCTTATCTTGGCAATTAATCTGAAATCTTGGCCGGAGGCTGACTTGGGCACCTGAGAATAAAAACAGCAACACAAAGCAAACATAAACCGACAAGGCCAAGCCCCCACAATGGAACAACCTCTTTATAAGCAACATAGCCTAAACTGGCACTCATCATTGTAATTGCCAAAGCCTTCGCCTTAACCGGGATCACCCGATAACAATCCCAATCGCGAACCATCGGGCCAAAGAGATGATGTTGATACAACCAGTTATGAAACCGCTCGGAAGAATGAGAAAAAGCCCACAGGGCAACAAGCAGGAATGGTGTCGTTGGCAATAACGGCAAGACTATACCGATTAGGCCAAGCACAACACATATCCACCCCAGACCAATCAAGCATATACGTCGAACACCCGTTTTCTTAAGCTTCGTATTCTCTGCGAAATCAGGTTTCGACATCAATTCTATAAGGCCCTTGAGGTTACTTAAACACTTGAGATTACTCAAGTAAGCGAAATTATTTAAATGGAGAACAGCTACCCTAACAGACTATAATTAAAAGTTCTTTATCGTGATTTAAGGTGCCCTAACCAAGATATCAATTTTTTTAATATCAGCAGACAAGTTATTAATTAAAGACTTAGAGAAAACCCGACAAAGGAGAAACATTAAACAAAATAGGATGCAGCCACAAAATAAGCCCAAAACTCAAGATCGCAAGAAGAGCTCCAAAAAGATCTTTCAGTGTCGGGCGGCAATTTCCACCCTTTATCAGACCAACAAAAGGTATGTTTGATGTTCCGCGGGATATTTCGATCCAGCTTTCCTCCCCCAACAAACGTCTTTTTCGACGATCGACAATGAACATGCCACCAACAGATAAAAGGAGTAAGCCAGCAAAGAATAAAACTTCTGCCAAACTGCCGTTCGCAAAAAGATGCGCCCCTGCCCACAAAGCAAAGCCCCATAATATCGGGTGACGCACAATTCCAACAACGCCCATACGCGTTTTGTCGAACTCCTTGCCCGGACCAATAGAAAGAGGGTTTGGTCGCAAGAACCCCATAACAAAAAACAAGATTGAAAACGGCATAATATGCGCTGTTGCTCTGGCGGCCCAAGGTTCGTACGGCCACAGCTCAACGTAAGGAGCTGCCCACACTTCATGAATAAGCCAGATCAAGACCCCCGTCGAAACAAGGGAATAGAGAATATAATATCCCGCTTTCCCTAATAGATTATTAAGGGATTGCTTCACCCGACGCATCGGTGGAATTGAATGTAGCAACAAAAAAACAAGAAAAGAGCCTATCAGCCCCCCAAATCCACCAAACATATGCTTTCCGTTTTCTGCCAATTAAGGTAAGTACAAGATACTTATGGCAAAGCAATTATCACTTATCTATAGGACACGCTGTCGCGCATCAGACTTCTCTGATTCCAATACATTTGAATTGTCCGTTTTGTACTGGCAAGTCAAGTCAGTTTAGGTAAGTCAAAAATCAAGATAAATAGATCACTGCTTCGGTGTGATATCGAGATCATAAGGCAAACTGAAAATAATAGGCAGAGCAAAGTGCAGGATTTAGATATTTACGACCTCCCCGATCTCGTCGACCGCAATAAACGTTTGCTTGGCTTGGATCCGGGTACAAAAACAATAGGCGTTGCAGTCTCTGATCGTGATTTCAGAGTTGCGTCCCCCGTAAAAACAATCAAACGCACGAAATTTAAAGCCGATGCTCAAGAGCTTAAAGAGATCTGCGCCGACAAAAATATTGGTGGTATTGTAATGGGACTGCCCGTCAACATGGACGGGTCAGAAGGGCCGCGCTGTCAATCTGTCAGGACTCTTGCCGATAATCTTCGAAACATTGCTGGAATAGAAATACCTATCGTTTTTTGGGACGAAAGAATGTCAACGTCGGCTGTGGAGCGATTTTTAATTGGGGAAGCTGATATGACACGGAAAAATCGTGCAAAGGTTATCGATAAAGCTGCTGCAGCCTATATTCTTCAAGGTGCACTGGACGCAATTCAACGAAGAACATCCTCTTAATACCCCCTATAATCCTCAATATAATGAAACTCTGCACGTATTCCTGAAAAAAATCACTTTCATTGCTGCCATGTACAAAATGCATAAAAAGCAATGAAAGTGCACTCAAATGCCAAAACATAACATAATAGAACCACAAATATTTCAAATTTTCGCTGAAAATACTCTTCTGTAAAATTTCCCTCAAATTCAAGCGAACATCACCCAGCACAACCTTGCGTTTAGACCCGTCATTCGTATTTATACGAATGTTTACATTAGCGCATAACCACTATCTTCCCTAACAAGACAGACAAATAAGCTCTGATTTTTTTTGTGCTTTAAAACCTGTAAAGAAGGAAAATAAAATGTTTAGCCTGGAAACCGGCAGCATAATTGTTATACCTATTTTACTCATCAGTTTGTGGGTTGTAACACGAATTTTTCAGAGTGATGAAAAATCGGCTGTAAAGGTCCTGTGGACAATTACAATCTTTATTTTACCTGCCATCGGTTGTGCATTGTGGTATTTTATTGGACCACGCAAAGAAAACTCAACACAAAACAACCTTTATTTCCATAAATGACACTATACATATTCGTAATCATACGAATATCATTTCCGGAAAATAAAACTTACTCTTCCTACAAATGACAACAATGCTTTAAAGAAAGGCATCAAAATGTTTGGCTTCGAATACGGTGGCATCCTAGGACTTATTCTTTTGGTTGCAAATATCTGGGCAATCGTAAAGATCTTCCAAAGTGGTGCAACAACAGGGTCTAAAGTCCTCTGGATTGTGCTCATTATTCTCTTACCTGTAATTGGTCTTATTCTCTGGTTCTTGATGGGCCCCAAATAACCTAATCTCCGAAACACCCAACAGCCAAGGTAGCCTTTTCTTTTTCGAAGGTGTTTCGTCTAGCGACTAAAAAGCGTGCTTGTTGTAAGTGCGCTTTTTTCTTCTCCACATAAAAATACATACCTGCATGCCTATCGGCACGAACTTCGACTTGTTGATTCGAATACAAAACCTACCCGATACTTTACATTCTCAAATGATATGGTTTGAACAAAAGTAAGTGATGGGAACTTTGGCCGTTGCATCTGCTCTCCCCTCTTTTTAAACTTTCCGGCATATTATTTTTGTTTTTTGCCAAACTGGATATAAATCCAGACATAAGTTTTTAAGGATATTCTTATGACCAAGCCTACAGGTCCTCTGTCTGGATTACGTGTTTTCGATCTTTCACGTATTATGGCTGGCCCAAGCTGTACGCAAATGCTTGGGGACATGGGCGCAGATATCATCAAAATAGAACGTCCCGGCCAAGGGGATGATACACGCAAATGGGGCCCACCTTTCCTTAAAGACAAAGAAGGCAACGACACAGACGAAAGCGCTTACTACCTGTCTGCAAACAGGAATAAGCGCTCTGTCAGTTTGGATATTTCCCAAGCTGAGGGACAAAAACTTGCGAAACAGCTTATTGCGAAAAGCGATATTCTGGTTGAGAATTTCAAGGTCGGTGGGCTTGCAAAATATGGCCTTTCCTATGATGACTTAAAAGAAGAATTCCCCAATCTCATATACTGTTCGATCACCGGATTTGGTCAAACAGGCCCCTATGCCCCACAGGCTGGTTATGATTTCCTCATTCAGGGTATGGGGGGCATTATGAGCCTCACGGGCGAACCAGATGGGCTACCGATGAAAGTTGGCGTCGCCATCGTAGATTTGATGTGCGGGATGTACGCCAGCAACGCGATCCTTGCCGCCCTTCATCACAAAAACCAAACAGGCGAAGGGCAATACATCGACGTCTCGCTTTTGGATACACAGATTGCTTGGCTTGCCAATCAGGGCCTTTATTATCTAACGTCCGGCGAACTTCCGCCACGTCTGGGCAACGGTCATCCAAACATTGTTCCCTACAACGTTGTCCCGTCTAGTAATGGTCACTTTATCCTCGCCATCGGAAATGATGGCCAATACAAAAAGTTCTGCCACTTTGCTGAATGCATGAACCTGTTTCATGACGAACGTTTTCACACCAATCAAAACCGCATAAAAAACAGGGACGAGCTTTATCCCCTCATTGGCGAAATCACATCACAACATCTCTCAGAATATTGGATAGAGAACTTGCCCCCTCTTGGTGTTCCCTGTGGCCCGGTCAATGATATGAAAGGTGTTTTTGCACACCCGCAAACACAGGCCAGAGAAATGAAAATTTCCATGCCCCACCCAACAGCAGTACAAGGTTCCGTCGACTTAATCGGTAGCCCAATGAAATTCTCTCAAACACCTGTAGATTACCGCAAAGCCCCACCAAGCATGGGACAAAATACACAAGAAGTTTTGGAAGAGTTGTTAGATCTGGATAGATCGGCTTTGTATGATCTAAAAGAAGATGGCATTATTTAACCTATTACCTCTAATTTTCTTTGATGTTTCTGATAATCATAAACTTCAAAGATATTTAATTCTGGTCAATAAGCTCAAGAATTTGCGCTGCTGTTAACTCCAGCGGCGCGAAAGCATGTTTACCTATACGCCTGAAATATTTATCGCTTTTTTCCATACGGACTGAATTTTCAAAACTATCAGAAGAATTATCTTCTCCCTCAATTACTTCACCTAACTGTGCGGTCGGTTTCAAAGCGAAAGCGGCTGTAAGCCTGGGTTCAGGATTTATACTCGGCGGGATTCGAATACCTTTAAGAGAAACATCCGATGGGATAAAAAACGTTCTCGGTGTTTCATTTAAGAAATTACTGGACGGTGAAAAATCTGCTCTAATGAGACGATAATTTTCGGGAACATATAAAAACTGATCTATAATCTCACTTTTAGTATCTTCACTTATATTGCCATTAGATGCCGTTAAAACACTTACAGCCTCGTCACGATCAATTTTCAAAACTTCACCCGTATTCCTAGCAGGTTCCACATACAACTCTTTATAAGGTTTCTTACCCAAAAGCATGTCAGACGGTGAATAAATCTTCCTGGCATCCAATCGCGACAGTCCTTGAGAGGGCGCATTTTTACTTCTAATAACCGCTAGACTCATTGATTCTTCAATGAGCATCCGATCTGGCTTTCGCCCAAGATAGGCAGACACTTCTTTCTGAAAAACCTCCATCCCGGGCTCATTGTCCGGATACATAGTAAAAATTGGACAAACCTTTCCCTTCCCAACGTCATGGGTAATGACCAACTTGTTCGTTTTGTCGGGACTGTTGGCTATCGCAGACGGGATCATTGACAAAGAAACCACACCTTCAACCTTCACAGAATCAGGTATATTCAAATTCCAAACAACACCGGTATGAGATTGAAGGAATAAGAACACAGGTTTCGTAAATTCCCCAACACTTACATTAATTAAACCAGTTGGAACGCGCGCGTCCGTACCACTATCAATTTGAATCGGGGAAACAGAATCGCTGTACCCAGCCTTAACCCAAACAATAAGGGCATCACTGGAAGGTCGTGCGATACCACACAAGCTAGATTGGCGAGAAGCGCTAAGAAAATGCGGATGTTCTACTTCTGGGATCAGCCCAAGTGAGATACCAATTCCTGCCCAAAACGATGCTGTTACCGATTTACCTGATTTGGAGGGAATATCTTCGACAATCTCAACCTGATTTGTATTTCCAGTAAAACTAAATAAACCGAAGAAAACAGCAAAGCCGAGAAAAAAAACAAAAACAACAAGCTTTAAATCGCTCATATAAACATACCTAATTACTGATAACTTATGCGCAGCCACATCACTACAACACAAGGTTGAATGCAATATTAATTTTCAATCATATTTCATATATTGCACTCCTCCCACTTCGATGACATATTGCGGTTTTAATGACGACATATGCTGAAACGATCGCTGCTGGCCAGACTGGCCACGGGCACCTGCTAGGAATAGAGGGCCTGAGAGCTGATCAGATTTCCAACTTGCTTGACCTAGCCGATGGCTATGTTGACCAGAATCGCGCCGTGAAAAAGACCACTGATTTGTTAGAAGGTCGCACGGTGATTAATCTCTTTTTCGAGAATTCCACCAGAACCCGTACTTCTTTTGAACTGGCTGCCAAACGGTTGGGCGCTGATGTAATCAACATGACCGTTGCCTCGAGCTCTATCAAAAAAGGCGAAACACTGGTTGATACCGCCATGACACTCAATGCAATGCATCCCGATGTCATGGTTGTCCGACATTCAGATTCAGGGGCCGTGAAGCTGTTATCCGAAAAGGTAAATGGCTCGGTCATTAATGCTGGCGATGGAAGTCATGAACACCCGACCCAAGCATTGCTTGATGCCCTGACAATCCGCCGTCGCAAAGGCGATCTTTATGGATTACGTGTTGCAATCTGTGGCGATGTCGCCCATAGCCGTGTCGCCCGGTCAAACATCCATCTGCTGAATACAATGGGCGCAGAAGTTCGCCTGATTGCGCCGCCAACGCTTCTTCCTTCTGCGGTTGACCGTATGGGTGTCGAAACCTTCCATAACATGAAAGAAGGTCTGGAAGGCTGTGATATCGTCATGATGCTCAGGCTACAGCTTGAACGTATGCAGGGATCGTTTGTTCCTTCTGTCCGCGAGTATTTCAGATACTTCGGTTTGGATCAGGAAAAATTAGCTATGGCAAAACCAGATGCCTTGGTTATGCACCCCGGTCCCATGAACCGTGGCGTCGAAATTGACAGTGAACTGGCTGATGATCTGGACCGATCACTGATCAGGACACAGGTAGAAATGGGTGTCGCCGTACGTATGGCCTGTTTACACGCCCTGACACAGGGTACTTTGTCAGACGGAGTGCAATCATGAGCCAGCTCGATAACAAAACGAAACGCGCTTATATAAACGCTCGTCTCATAGATCCAGCAAGTGGCCTTGATACGAAAGGTGCTCTGCTGACCGAAGGTATCCATATCGTCGATTTCGGCCCGGATCTATTCAAAGACGGTGTTCCAGAGGGTATCGAGATAATTGATTGCCAAGGACATCACCTTGCGCCAGGTCTTGTTGATATTCGGGTTCACCTTCGCGAACCCGGCGACGAACACAAAGAAACCATTCTCACGGCAGGCCAAGCCGCCGCCGCAGGTGGTATCACTTCTATCGCTGCATTACCCGATTCCACACCGGTACTAGATGATGTTTCCGGCGTTGAATACGTCGCCCGACGCGCCCGCGAAGCCAAAATGGTTAAAATCTTTCCATACGGCGCCCTAACAAAGCGCCTCGAGGGAAAAGAGCTGACCGAATTCGGTCTGCTTTCAGAGTTTGGCGCCGTCGCCTTTACGGATAGCACCAAAGCAGTAGCAAATGCACAGACCATGCGTCGTGCGCTGAGTTACGCAAAAACATTTAATGCGCTCGTCGTTCAACACCCGGAAGAACCAACCCTTGCCGGTGGTGTTATGAATGGTGGTGAGATCTCTACACGCATGGGACTGTCAGGTATCTCTACCTACGCAGAGATCATTATGGTTGAACGCGACATCCGTCTTGTCGAAATGACAGGCGGCCGCTATCACGCTGCGCACCTTTCCACGGCGGGGGCTGTTGACATAATCCGCCAAGCCAAAGCTCGTGGATTGCCTGTTACCTGCGATACAGCACCCCATTATTTCTGCCTGAACGAAAATTCTGTTCTTGATTACAGAACTTTTGCCAAGGTATCACCGCCCCTTCGTTCCGAAGACGATCGTGAAGCCATCTTCCAAGGCTTAGCGGACGGAACAATCGACGCAATAGCCAGCGACCACAGCCCGCATGATCAGGATTCAAAGCGCCTTCCCTTTGCTCAGGCCGAATTTGGTATCGTCGGGCTGGAAACACTCTTTCCTCTGGCCCTTCAACTCTACCATAAAAAAGCTCTTTCGCTTTTGGATTGCCTCTCGCTTGTGACCAATAAACCTGCTGAAATATTAGGACTACCTGTGGGGAAAATTGCCAAGGGTGCAGCGGCCGATCTTGTACTCTTTAATCCTGATAGTCCTTATTTCATCGACCCCGAAAAATTTAGAAGTAAATCGAAAAACTCTCCTTTCACTGGCTTCCCAGCCCAAGGAAAAGTTTTACGAACGGTGGTTGATGGGCGTACAATCTATGAACGATAAAATTCTTAGATGACATATCTCGCCCGCTAACTCCCGAAAAACAAGGACATTTTTCTATGCCAGACCCCATATCATGGAGCCATGTGGCACCCTTTTATCTGTTAGCATTTGCAGGCAGCTATCTGTTGGGGTCTGTTCCTTTCGGGCTTGTCATTACTCGCCTTTTTGGCTTGGGCGACATACGTCAAATTGGATCAGGAAACATCGGGGCCACGAACGTACTCCGAACGGGCCGCAAAGGTCTGGCCCTCCTCACCCTCATATGTGATAGCGGGAAAGGTGCTGCTGCCGTTTTGATTGCAGCCCTTTGGGGGCCGGATCTGGCTTTGATCGCAGCACTTGGCTCGGTGCTTGGTCATCTTTCCCCTGTTTGGCTCAAATTTAAAGGCGGGAAAGGCGTTGCAACAACACTCGGCGTGGTCATCGCTCTGTCGTGGATGGTGGGTATTGTTGCCTGCCTAACATGGCTACTCACCGCGTTAACCCTACGCATGTCATCGCTGTCGGCGCTTATGGCAATGCTGGCAACACCCATCGCGGTCTGGTTTATTCATCATGATCTTCAAATGGTTGAATTGACAGCGTTACTGGCTATCTTGGTTTGGGTACGACATCACGAAAATATCAAACGTCTGATTAAAGGCGAAGAGCCTAAAATCGGGCAAAAGAAATGATCATTTCAGTATTACCATACGCTTCAACATAGCACTTCAGGGTTGACTCACCCCCCAACAACACCCCAAATAAAGGTATGTTGAACACCATACGCCCCCCTGAAAATCTGGAAGAAAAGCTTGATTGGCTTCAATTAATTCGTTCCAGATCTGTCGGACCGATAACTTTTTACAAGCTGTTAGAACGGTTTGGATCAGCACGTGATGCACTGCAGGCCCTAACGGCAAAGGCTATAAAGAACAATCAAAAGGACCCCGTCTCAAGCAAATCGAGTATTGATCTCGAATTTACAAGAATTCAAAATTTCGGGGCAGAACTTATTGCTTATGGCGAAGATAATTACCCGCCTTTACTTGCACAAATTCCCGATGCCCCTCCTCTCATTCAGGTTCTTGGCAACACAAGATTTCTCAAAAAAAGAACTGTCGCAATTGTTGGCGCCAGAAATGCATCAACAAACGGGATCACACTGGCAAAAGAATTAGCACAAGACTTGGGGAAATTTGGCTTCCTCATTGCATCAGGTCTCGCCAGAGGCATTGATACAGCCGCACATCAAGGCGCCATACAAAACGGAACAATCGCGGCCGTAGCTGGCGGACTGGATGTCATTTATCCACCAGAAAACAAACCGCTCTATGATGCAATTATCGAGAACGGGGCTCTTATCTCTGAAATGCCATTGGGTAGCGAACCGCAAGCCAAACACTTCCCACGCCGCAATCGGCTGGTTTCCGGCCTAAGCCGAGGCGTAGTTGTTATTGAAGCATCCCTGAAGTCTGGATCAATGATCACAGCCAGACTAGCGCAGGAACAGGGCAGAGAAACGATGGCAATTCCAGGTAGCCCCCTTGATCCCAGAAGCAAAGGCGGAAATGCTTTGATCAAACAAGGGGCAACCCTAGTCGAAACAGCTCAAGATATCGTCGAAGCACTCGAGCGTCCTTTTGATCCGCCGATAACAAAATCCGAAAGAAAAAGGGTTGTACCTGAACCATCAGCACCTCTTTTAAATATCGTAACTGAGAAAAAAACACCTCTTAATGCGGTTGATGCTCGACTTTCTGTAAAAGAGTTGTTAGGTCCTAGCCCAGTATATGTAGATGACCTGCTCCGACAGAGCCAGCTATCGCCAACAGAATTGAATGGTATTTTGCTGGAATTTGAATTGGCAGGACAGATTGAATGGCAACCGGGAAACCGTGTTGCCCTGATCGCTTGAAGGATCTCTTAGGGATCTCTTGAAGAAAACTTAAGATATCAGGCGTTATTCCGGATATCAGGATATTAGGTAACAGAACTGATTTCTGTTAGTAACCGAGAATTTTAGACGTAGGTAGTACCCGAAACCATGAACATTGTCGTTGTTGAATCACCGGCGAAAGCCAAAACAATCAACAAATACCTGGGTGAAGATTACCATGTCCTCGCCAGTTACGGGCATGTGCGCGACCTTCCCCCAAAGGATGGTTCAGTCGACCCCGAAGAAGATTTTGCAATGTCATGGCAGGTGGACAGCGGATCTGAAAAACGTCTGAAAGATATCATTACTGCACTCAAAGATGCTGATCAACTGATCCTCGCAACCGACCCCGACAGAGAGGGAGAAGCGATTTCCTGGCATCTAGCTGAAGAACTTGAAAGACGGAAGAAGCTCAAGGGTAAAAAAGTTTCCCGGGTTGTTTTTAACGAAGTCACAAAAACCGCGATCCAACAAGCGTTCTCTGAACCAAGAGAACTGAACATGGAACTGGTTGAGGCTTATCTCGCCCGCCGTGCTCTTGATTATCTGTTCGGTTTCACCCTGTCGCCTGTTCTTTGGCGTAAGCTACCGGGCAGTCGTTCAGCAGGTCGCGTTCAATCTGTTGCCCTTCGTCTGATTTGTGACCGGGAATCCGAGATTGAAATCTTCAAACCACAGGAATATTGGACTGTTGACGCGAAACTTTCTACTGAAGACGGTCAGAAATACGGTGCACGTCTAACTCAACTACGGGGCAAGAAGCTCGATAAATTCGATCTCGCCAATGCCGCTGCCGCGCAAGATGCAGTAGATCTGCTCGAAGATGCCACCAGTTTTACGATCAAAACAGTTGAGAAAAAGCAATCTCGACGGAACCCACAACCACCTTTTACGACTTCTACCCTTCAGCAGGAAGCGTCTCGTAAATTGGGTTTCGGGGCTTCTCGGACAATGCGGATTGCCCAAAAGCTATACGAAGGGATTGATCTTGGCGGTGAAACGGTTGGTCTGATTACCTATATGCGTACAGATGGTGTCAGCCTCTCCGCAGATGCCATTGCTTCCGGTCGTGATCTTATCGCCAAACAATACGGCAAAGATTATCTGCCCGCGAACCCGCGCGTCTATAAAAGTAAAGCAAAGAATGCACAGGAAGCGCACGAAGCGATCCGACCGACAAATTTAGAATTGCTGCCACGTGATGTTGTCGCCCATCTTGATGACGAAGGACGCAAACTCTATGAACTGATCTGGAACAGAACCGTCGCCAGTCAGATGGAAAGCGCCATTCTGGATCAGGTAGCTGTGGACATCGACGTTGCCCAAGGGCAAGCCGTTCTTCGTGCTAACGGGTCTGTCTTAAGGTTTGATGGCTTCTTGAAGCTATACAAAGAAGACAAAGATGACGAAAAAGAGGGTCAAGATGACGATCGTCGCCTGCCAAAACTGACAGAAGGCGATATTGCGAACCGCGAAGAGATTGAAAAAGAACAACACTTCACACAACCTCCACCGCGCTATTCAGAAGCCAGCCTTGTTAAAAAGATGGAAGAGCTGGGCATCGGTCGTCCGTCAACCTACGCCTCTATCATACAAGTTCTACAAGATCGCGATTACGTTGTTCTGGAAAAGAAACGCTTCAAACCTGAAGATCGCGGACGTATTGTTGTTACTTTCTTACGGAACTTTTTCGCCAAATATGTCGAGTTCAACTTTACTGCAGACTTGGAAACTCAGCTTGATGATATTTCTGCAGGCTCTGCGGATTGGAAAAAGGTCCTCAGAGGTTTCTGGGATGCCTTCCATACTGCAGTTGATGAAACCAAAGGTCTGACAATCACAGAAGTCATCGAGGCTTTGGACGAAGACCTGAGCGACCATTTCTTCCCGACCCCAGAGGATGCAGATACAAAACACCCAAGAGAGTGTCCGACATGTGATGATGGTCGTCTTGGGATCAAGCTTGGAAAAACCGGCGGCTTCATTGGCTGCTCTAATTACCCAGATTGCCGCTATACACGACAACTCTCCCTCCCGGATGGCGAAGGTGGCGAAAACGATCTCAGCCAGCCAAAGGAACTGGGCATAGACCCAGCGACAGAGCTCGCTGTAACCCTGCGCAAAGGCCCCTATGGTGTTTACGTTCAGTTGGGCGAAGCGGTTGAGAAGACCAAACCCAAACGCGTATCCATTCCCAAGGGAACACCAATCAGCGATGTAACTTTCGAGCTCGCTCAAGGATTACTATCTCTACCGCGTGATATCGGCCCTCACCCGGATGATGGTGCCATGATTATCGCAGGCATCGGACGTTTTGGCCCTTATGTAAAGCATGGATCAACCTTTAAGTCCTTGACCAAGGATGACGATGTTCTGATTGTCGGCCTGAACAGAGCTGTGGCCTTGATTGCCGAGGCTCCAAAGCGTGGTCCCGCAGCTGCCCTTAGAACAATCGGAGCACATCCAGAGGACAGTGTTGATATTACCGTTCACTCCGGTAGATACGGCCCCTATGTGAAATGGAACAAAGTGAACGCCTCTTTGCCCAAAGACAAAGAAGTCGACACCATTACACTGGAAGAAGCTGTCGAGCTTTTGACTAAGCAGCTAGAGAAAAAGGGTACAAAGAAAAAAGCTCCAGCGAAGAAAGCCACAGCTAAAAAGACAACCGCTAAGAAAACGGCAGCAAAGAAACCCGCAGCAAAGAAAACAACCACTGCGAAGAAACCTGCTGCTAAAAAGGCTCCTGCAAAAAAGACCGCAAAAACTGAAGAATAAGAGTTAGGAAAAGGGCGTGACCTCTGATAGAAAATCCCCGCCCTTTCCAACAAAGGAAGCGGTTTTAGACTTTATTGAGCAATCTCCAGCTTCTGTCGGAAAACGCGAGATTGCCCGTGCTTTTAATTTGCGTGGCAACGACAAAATCCCCTTAAAACAGCTTTTGAAAGAGCTAAAGGACGAAGGGCATTTCGGACGCGGTGCAAAACAACGCAAAAATAATATCGACGGTCGCTTGCCCCCTGTTCAGGTCATAGAACTAACGCGTATAGATAGCGACGGCGAACTCATCGCAGTTCCTGCCTCGTGGGAAGAAGATCACCCCGCACCGATGATTTACGTTTTGCCAGATCGCAAAAGTAAATTCGACCTTGTGGTTGGCGACCGTGTTCTCGCCAAACTCAAACAACTTGATAATAAAAGCTATCAGGGCATCCCTATTAGAAAACTAGAAGCTGCCCCTCTTAAGATACTCGGCATTTACCAGATTACGGAAGAAGGTGGCTTCGTTCGCCCCGTCGATAAAAAGGCAAAAAAGGATTTCATCCTAAATCCCGATCATGCCAAGTCAGCAAAACACGGCGAGCTAGTACTCTGTGAAATTCGCAAAGGACGCTCTCGTAAAGGGCTTAAAGAAGTAAAAGTTGTCGAGGTTCTTGGCGGCATTGACAGTTCGCGCGCACTCAGCCTAGTCGCAATCCACGAACGTAATATTCCCTACCAATTCCCAGAAGAAGCTTTGGAAGAAGCAGCCGCAGCGAAACAAACCACTTTGGGGAAAAGAACGGATCTCCGCGATCTGGCGCTGGTCACAATTGATGGGGCCGACGCTCGCGATTTTGATGATGCCGTCTGGGCCGAACCTGACCCCGATCATGAAGGTGGCTGGCATATCATTGTCGCCATTGCCGATGTTGCCCACTATGTCAGAGCCGGAAGTCCGCTGGATGATGAGGCACAAACACGGGGTAATTCAACCTACTTTGCCGATCGTGTTGTTCCAATGCTTCCCGAATCACTTTCCAACGGATGGTGTTCGCTTAAGCCCAATGAAGATCGACCTTCCATGGCAGTTCATATGTGGATTGATGCAGAAGGCGAACTCAGAAAGCATAAATTTGTCCGGGCATTAATTCGCTCGCAAGCTCGACTGACCTACGAAGAAGTTCAAGAGGCCCTTAACGGCCATCCAAGTGACAAAACCTCTGATCTGCTTGATCCAGTGTTAAAGCCACTTAAAGGCGCTTATGACACGATGCTCAAAGCCCGCCATAAACGGGGAACATTGGAACTTGAAATCCCAGAATTCCAAGTCGTTATGGACGAATCCGGTGAAGTTACAGAAATCGTAAAACGCCAAAGGCTTGATAGTCATAAACTTATCGAAGAGTTTATGATTATGGCAAATGTCGCCGCAGCAATCGAACTCGAAAGCAAACAACTTCCTTGCATGTATCGGGTTCACGAATCTCCTGATCCTGTTAAGATAGAAGGTCTTGCAGATAGCCTACATGGCATGGGGATTAAATTCGCCAAGGGGCAAGTTATTCGCCCTAAAGTCCTGACACAAATTTTGGAACGGGCTTCTGATTTACCAGAAGCAAAGTTAGTTAACGAGCTTATACTTAGGGCCCAAAGTCAGGCCAGATACGACGCAACAAATCTTGGTCATTTTGGTTTGGCCTTGACGAGATATGCGCACTTTACGTCTCCCATACGGCGCTATTCTGATCTCATGGTTCATCGCGCACTCATCAAAGGTCTGAATCTTGGTAACGATGGACTGACGAGCGCAGAAACAACGAAGTTTAATGATATTGCTGAACATATCTCGGCAACAGAACGGCGCTCTGCAGCTGCTGAGCGCGATACTGTCAACCGATTCACAGCTTCATTCTTCTCGAAAAAAATTGGAACGATTTTTCCCGGAAAGATCAACGGTGTGCACCGGGCTGGTCTCTTCATTACCTTGGATGAAACTGGCGCGGATGGACTGGTCCCCATGTCCTTTCTGCCCGATGATTACTATATCCACGATGAAAAAAACCACAGCCTGACTGGGCGGCGTTGGGGACGTGAATTCCACTTGGGCGATAGTGTTATGGTTCGTATCTTTGAATCAAACCCTATTACAGGCGGCATAGCACTTCGCATTGTTGAGGGGGATGGCGATGAAGAAACATCCCCACTAAAGTCTAAGCCTTACAAACAGAATAGTCGAAGACGCGACAAAATAGGTACAAGTTCTAAACGGTCACCAAAAAAGAACAGGCGAAGGTAGTCATCGGCTATAAAGATTCAAGAAATTCCCCTCTTACAACTTGATCTAATTAAAAATATGCTCTTAATGTAACTTCCGAGCCGTAAGCCCGTGTTTTGTAATCATGAAAGAGGAGACGAGGTAGATGCCTACACGTTTTCAGCCGCATCTTTACCTTCTCAATGCTAACCTGACATCAAGGATACTTTCTGTATTCCTGTTGTTTTTCCTTTCTGCATGCGGAACGCCAAATCTAAACCGCAACTACGCTCATAATTACCCCGAAAATGCAGAGTTTGAGCAAAAAACGGCTACTGCTTTGTACGCGGATGCTTTCGAGCATATTGTTCATTATTATATCGAAGAAATAGACGCCTCAAGACTGGCTCTTGCTGCAATGGATAACCTGGCAACTCTGGACCCTGAGATAGATATCATCGATGCCGGTAGCTCCCTTACTTTTACCTATTCAGGGCAAGCTATTTCCCGGCATAGCTATCCTTCTACGATCGATCATAAAGCGTGGGCGCGATTGACTGCATCAGTTATTTCAGAAGCCTCGAGATTTTCATCTCCCCTAAGACGTGCGACTGGCGAACAAATCCACCAAGCTATTTTTGACGGTGTTGCTGGTGAGTTAGATAAATTTTCCCGCTACTCAAATCCTGACAAAGCGCTTACTTATCGTGACAATCGAAATGGTTTCTCTGGTATTGGAATCCGTTACGTCAAAGAAAAGACCGGCGCGCGTATTGTGTCTGTTATGGAAAACACACCAGCTTTGGCCGTTGGCCTTCAAGAAGACGATATTATCATCAAGGTTGATGGAACAGACATTATCCCACTCCCTGAAAATGAAATAACAAAGCTGATGAAGGGCCCCAAAAATACAACAGTTGAGTTAACTGTTAAGCGCCCGAACAGCGCAGCGCCCCTCATCTACAAAATAACACGAAAAAAAATTGCCGTTCAAACCGTGTTCTACAAACGGATGGGGAATATAGCCTATCTTCAAATATCAAGCTTCAATAAACAAACTCCCCAAAACCTTCTGACAAAAGTAAGAACTGCCCAGAAAGAAATTGGGGACAATCTATTGGGCTATATACTGGATCTAAGAGATAACGGCGGAGGTATAAAGATCGCATCAGTCACCTCAGCTGACCTTTTTGTATCAAGCGGCACCCTTTCCTCGGTTAAGGGTCGAAACCCTGAAAGTCATGACTTAGACGTGGCCAAGAGTAGAGATATAGCCAAAGGCCAACCAATCATCGTTTTGATCAATGCAAATTCAGCCTCTTCTTCAGAAATTTTGGCCGCAGGTCTTCAGGATTCTGGCAGAGCTCTTGTGGTTGGTAGTAACTCCTACGGTAAGGGAACTGTCCAAAGTATTAATGAGCTGCCCAATGGCGGCGAGTTTAGAGTGACCTGGGCGAAGTTCCTTGCTCCATCTGGTTACGCTATCCATGATCGCGGGATAATCCCCAACGTATGTACGACAAACGAAAACTACAGCTCTGCAGATGACATTATTCATCGCCTGCAATCAGGCACCTTGGAAATGACATATCACATCCAAAAATACGTACTGGATAACCCATCCAGTGGTGAGAGCTTGGAACAAATAAGAGCCTCTTGCCCTCAAAGGACAGAGACAATGGAAATCGATCTAGAGGTTGCAAAATCTCTTATAAGCTCGTCTAAGCTATTTAATATGGCAAAAAACAATACAAACTCAACAACATCAGAGCTGGTAAATTAACCCTCCTGCTCATAATAACTATTTCATTTCGACACAAACTGTTCCCAACAAAGAAAATGTTAGAACAGGGCTTGACTTCAGGGCTTAAAACGTTATGTTTCGCCCCTGTTATATTTGTAATTTTTAGCGCGATGAGGATTTCGCTATGGCTAAGCCGGCTACTCAACTAATTCGCATGGTAAGCACCGCGGACACTGGCTACTTTTATGTAGCAAAGAAAAACCCGCGCACACTTACTGAAAAACTCGAGCTACGCAAATACGATCCCGTTGCGCGCAAGCACGTTATTTTCAAAGAAGCGAAAATGAAATAAAGCTTTTACAGCTTAAAATAAAAAGGCCGCATCATGCGGCCTTTTTTGTGTCTGATATATAGGTAATTTGGTCAACCAAATCTTTCATTTACTCAGATCGTAACCGTATGCCCCGCCGGGATATTTTTACTGGAATGCTCAATACAGACACAGTTACGGCCCATAGATTTAGCATCATATAGGGCAGTATCTGCGCGCGCCAAAAGACTATCAGCCATTTCCATTGGGTCCGAAGTCGTTGCAACCCCAACCGAGATCGTGATTGTCAATGGTTCTGCAGATCCCGGCACCTCAATAGGTTTATCCCCGACTCGTGACCGAAGCCGTTCAGCAACGGTAAATGCCTGTTCAGAAGAAGCACTTGGCATAATAACAACAAATTCTTCACCGCCATAACGTGCGAGCATATCAAAATCACGAACGGCATCAGTAACTCGTTTAGCCAGGACTTTAAGAACTTCATCTCCGCTCGCATGACCATAGGTGTCGTTCACGTTTTTAAAATGATCGATATCGAACATAAGCGTTGATACAGGCTTGGCTGTTTCTGCAATTTCCATAATTGCACGATCCAAATGCGCGTTCATATAGCGTCTATTAAACACGCCTGTCAGTGGATCTGTGTACGCCATAGCAACGCTTTTCTTGAGCATGTCGGTCAGGCGGTCGTGATAGCGGCGACGTTTAATTTGAGTTTTACAACGCGCACGCAATTCGTTTGGATCTATCGGCTTGACCAGATAATCAGTAACACCGATATCAAGGCCCTTAGCCAACTGAGACAGGTTTTCCTCTTCCAAAACCAAAAGGATTGGTACATGACGCGTTTCTTCGTGTGCACGTAGCTGAGAACATAGCCTCAGGCCATCTTCCCCCCCTAGATCAAGTGCCACAATAAAAAGATCATAAGACTTTTCTTGGCCAAACTCGATCACTTCACGTGATTGACGGGAATGATCGACATTGTGGTCAAGTTCGGTCAAAAAATTGATAATTTTACTAGCGGTTAAATCGTTGGATTCCGCTAACAATATATTAGCATTAGAAATGGCTTCTTCTTCATCTGGTTCACCAGAGCCGATAGAATCAAACCGAGAAGAAGCTTCTTGGCGGACGCGTAACTCATCGGTCATCATTTTGAGCCGAACAAGAGAACGTACACGCGCAAAAAGCGCGACATCATTAAGCGGTTTTGTCAGGAAGTCGTCTGCGCCAACCTCAAGACCACGAACACGGTCACTTACTTCACTGAGGGCTGTAACCATAACAACGGGAATGTGACGCGTCTTAGGATCACTTTTTAAACGGCTACAAACTTCATAGCCGTCCATGCCCGGCATCATTACATCCAAGAGGATGATATCCGGCATTTCTTTCGCTGCAATTTCTAGTGCGGATTGCCCATCAGAAGCAGTTATCACCTCGAAATACTCTGCCATCAGCTTTGCTTCTAAAAGCCTGACATTAGCAGGTATATCGTCTACGACCAGAATCCTTGCCGCCATGAATGCTGCACTCTTTCAATATTATAAGAAAAACTGACGAGAAAGTTCTAGTTCAAGAATCTTTCTACAGTTTCTAAAAACTTTGTAACAGAGATCGGCTTTGGAATATAAGCTTCACAGCCGCCTTCCCTGATTTTTTCTTCGTCCCCCTTCATGGCAAACGCCGTTACGGCAATCACGGGTATAGCACGAAGATTATCATCTTCCTTGAGCCACTTAGTCACTTCCAGACCCGACACTTCAGGTAACTGGATATCCATCAAAATTAAATCAGGTTTGTGAGTTCGCGCTATTGAAAGCGCCTCCATTCCATCTTTTGACTGGAGGATATTATAGCCCTGAGCTTCCAGTAAATCGTGGAAAAGCTTCATATTAAGTTCGTTATCTTCGACAACAAGAACAGTTTTTTCTTTGTTCGTCTGCATAGATGTTTCCTGCCGATGCCTCCTAAAAACACATGGAGAGCCCAATGCGCTTCATTAAATGTCTCAGGTGGTTAACCATATTCACTGAAACAATACCCTTGAATGCCACACTACTCAACTTTAGTTAACATAAGGTAACGGAAATATTGTTAAAATTAACGATAAAAGCATATTTTTGCTGACTAACTCTCTAGAATTTCAAAAAACTTAAGCCATAAGCTGCAAAGATAGACCTCCTTACACGCCGAGAGTCATGAATGATTTTAAATTGTAAAATCTTGCAAATCTAAGAACATAAAGAGTATAAAATAAGAACAATAAATAAACGTGAATTCCCATGCCTGATCTTTGCAGAGACTGTTTTCATTGGCGCGAAACACCCCCGGTTTCCCAAGCTAGGCCAACTCGATGCGCCAACTGTCACTCACCCAGACTAATCAGCCATCCTGAACTCAGTGTTTTATCGATGGCTCACATAGATTGTGATGCCTTTTATGCCAGTGTGGAAAAAAGAGACGACCCGGCACTACAAGATAAACCAGTGATTATAGGCGGTGGAAAAAGAGGTGTGGTCTCGACAGCATGTTATTTGGCTCGGCTTTATGGTGTCAAATCAGCTATGCCGATGTTCAAAGCCCTCAAGGCTTGCCCCAGTGCAGTTGTGGTCAAACCCAACATGTATAAGTACAAAGAAGAAGGTCTAAGAGTTAGAGGCATGATGCAAGCCCTAACCCCCTTGGTCGAACCACTCTCTATTGATGAAGCGTTTTTGGACTTGTCGGGGACAGAGAAATTGCATGGACACTGCCCAGCTATCACCCTCGTTAAACTTATCAAAAACATAGAAGAAAATATCGGGATAACAGCTTCTGTTGGCTTAAGCTATAACAAGTCGATGGCGAAAATTGCATCTGATTTGGATAAACCACGCGGTTTTTCAGTGCTTGGGCTTAGCAATACACAAGAGTTTTTAAAAGAACAGCCTGTGAGGCTTATTTGGGGCGTAGGCAAAAGCCTGGAAAGGCAACTTCACCAAGATGGCTTAAGACAGATTAAAGATCTTCTCCCTTACTCAGAAGAAGAGCTAATGAAAAAATACGGACAAATGGGGCAACGAATGTTCCATTTTATCCGTGGAGAAGATGGAAGAACAGTTAACCCTAAATCCCCCACGAAAAGCATATCAAACGAAACAACTTTTAACGATGATATTAAAGATTTTGGTGAGCTCTCTGTCATTCTTTGGCGACTGTGCGAAAATGTTTCTAGCAGTCTAAAGAAAAAACAATTCGCGGCGAGCACAATAAACCTTAAACTAAAAACAGGTGATTTCCGCCTGATCTCCCGCAGTCGAAAAGCTTTTGCACCGACGCAACTCGCCGAGGAAATTTACCAAACAACATTGCCGCTGTTGAAAGAACAGTGTAACGGACAACGCTTTCGTTTAATCGGTGTCGGAGGGAGTGAGCTTGTCTCAGCGGAACTTGCTGACCCACAAGACCTACTTGATCCAGAAAAAGAAAAACGCAAGAAAATAGAAACAGCACTAGATAAGGTTCGCGATAAGCTGGGCACAGACAGCATTCAAAAAGGTCGCTCTTATCAAAGCGCTTCTAGACAAGACACTAAAAAATAATCGGTCATTGCCTCCTCTTAGGCAAACTTCTTCGTGACTATCCACATTGAGGAGGATTATGAACTTCAAGTCCAGAGAGCTTCCCCTTTACAGAGAAATCCCCAAAATCCAAATCAATAGAAGTCACGACACCATTCTCATAAAGTGTAAGTTTTTGTTCCTGTATTGGCAGAGTACTTTTCGACCCCACCTCATAAAACGCGAGGAAGACCTTCCATGAAACTTTATCTCTTAATTCAGATGGTGTTTCATACTCTTCATTAGGCAAGATAATCGCAGACGCCTTAAAGGCCTCCAGTTCGGCAGTCCCATCAAATACAACTCTGTTTAAGGCAGTTTCACCCTCTTTAGCCGCGAGAATAATATCTTTTAAAAAAGCAGATGGATAGATAACGTCTTTCAACTCAATATTTTGTTTTTCAGGTTCTGTGATTTCAGCCAGAACCGTTTCCCCTGCCCCCGCACGAGAAGACTTGCCAATATAACTGCTATGACCAGACAGATTGCCATCTTGTATCACTGTAAACCGATACCGTTGCCCATCTAACGCTTCCCAGGTATTAATATTAAGGTCCATATCCATTCGTTGACCAGTGCTATAAACGACACTCATTTCAAGATCGTTTGTCATGAGCCATCCACGACAATCAGTCGTCAAATCATATTCTATTTGCCCCGCCATACTGTTAATAGCCCCTTGATGCGAGCTGTTTAAACGTAGGTCATAGGTTGCTTTATGCAAAAGTAAATCGACAGAGTTTGGTTCTGCAATACTGGTATTAATAAACAATAACGCCGCAGCAGAAGCCGATAAACAAATTATTTTTTTCTGCCATTTACGCATATTAAGGAAATCCATTTCTATAAATTAAGAAGCCTAGAAAAACGCAGCCTTTATCTAAGTACTCACTATTTCAGGCAAGATTGAGGCATATTCAACGATAAAAACTATCGGGTATCAGAATTGAACTAGTCACATTTTACCCATCAATAGTCTTTTATGTAAATTTTAATGGAAAAAATTACGCCCCCCCCCTAACAGACACGCCTGTGAAAATATGTTCCTGACGTTAAAACAGAGGCTTAGTCATTACGCGATTTCTGGCATATAAATTGCTTTATTTACTTCGTTATCTTTAATTGGAAATGGTGGCGAGTGTGACTTATACGGATGCATTTAACGGATCTGACTCTTTATATCCTGCAGCTTTTGGAAAAAGTGACGACATAAAACTATCGGCAGACCGCGATAATCTTATGTTTAGACTGCGTCGTATAGCCTATACCCAGCCCAGCAAAAACAAACCAATATCAGATAAACAGATCATTGAATTATTAGAAGCCGCTGCCTTGGCAGAACAAACACTGTCCGAACAACATGAACGCATTCGTTATTTAGAAAACCTTTCGATTACAGATGAATTGACTAGCCTTCTTAATCGTCGCGGTTTCCAGGTTGAACTTGATCGTACCCTAAACCGCGCGACACGCACCGGAGACCAGGGCATCCTTGTTATATGCGATATGAATCATTTTAAATCTATCAATGATTCTTATGGCCATATGGCTGGTGACTGTGTTCTGAAAGAAGTCGCCAAGGCACTGGTAAAGCGTTGTCGGAAAAGCGATTACATCGCACGCTTAAGCGGGGATGAATTCGCGATCCTTATGCCCAACACAGCACCGGACAGGGTCGATGCAATTATCGGCAAGCTCAACAAAATTTTAAATACGCTTATCGTACGCTGGGGCCAACACGAAATCCCTGTATCCGTTAGCGTTGGGCATGAAAAATATACAGCTGGTACAAATCCCAACCAATTACTTCACCTCGCTGATAAATCTATGTACCAAAACAAAGGCAACCAGATCGCCTGTCATCTCGGCCCTAAATATATAGAAAAAAGAACACTCTAATTTTCAGTTACGCAGCTCTCTTCAAATTTCCTAAAAAAAATGCCCTGATAATATTCAGGGCATTTTTTTTCATACTACAATCAGGCCTTGATATATCTAGCCGTCAAATTCCATTGGCTTTAGATCATCAGCAAGATAATCAGCACTATCCAAAATTTCAGCAACTTCATCATCAACTGAAATTTTGGTTGTCTTTAAGTGATCCGTCTGCACATTAATCACTGCTATTTCTTCAGAATAGGCAGATACTTCTGTCGGGTCTGTTGCCCCGAGCTGTGCATCTTCGGCAAAATAGCTAACCGAGGTCTCCAAGTCAGAAACAGCCGCGATCTCTATTTCATCCACAGGAGAAAGAGGCGCAAGCGTTGCATCTGCAACTTCAAAATCAACATAATCATCACACAGTTCCCCTTCCATCAAGCGGATAAGGGCACAATCCTGTTGTGCTACGGCCGAGATACCGTGGTCAGTCAGTGTTTTCCCGCTAAAAAAGTAGCTCGCAACATCAACTGCTAAAGAAGCAACTCCAATAGCAGGAGGCAACGCACAGCCGCTCAATGTAAGCGCAAGAGTCGAAGCGACAAGAGTTTTTCGCATGATATTCCCCCCAAGAATAACGATAAGCTTTTGAGAATCATGAGTCATTTAGCTTTCCCGTGCAAGGAAAACCTCCCAAAAGATCAAATTTTATCTAATTTTCGACTCCAAGCTGCGGTTGTCTTGTCGAATACACAACCGCTACGAGTCAAAATCGCCCTGCCTAGATCAGCAGGGCGATTCGATTCTTATTACCTAATCCGGGTTACCCCTTGATCAATAGTCAGAGAATTAACTCTCTTCTGTATCTTCCAAAGGCAGATCAAGTTTGATGTGCAACTCGCGCAAACGATCTTCATCAACTTCAGCTGGAGCCTGCATAAGCGGATCTTCAGCCTTACCGTTCATCGGGAAAGCGATTACTTCGCGAATGTTTGGCTCATCAGCCAGCATCATCACCATACGGTCAACACCTGGTGCGGAACCACCGTGTGGCGGCGCACCAAACTTAAATGCTGACAGCATACCACCAAAACTCTCTTCCACATCAGAGTTACTGTAACCAGCAACTTCGAAAGCCTTATACATGATATCAGGACGGTGGTTACGGATCGCACCAGAAGACAGCTCTATACCGTTACAGACGATGTCGTACTGATACGCGTTAATGGTCAGAGGATCTTGTGTTTCCAGTGCTTCCATTCCCCCCTGAGGCATAGAGAACGGGTTATGGCTGAAGTCAATTTTTCCTGTGTCTTCATCCGCCTCAAACATTGGGAAGTCAACAATCCAGCAGAATTTGAAAACGCTCTTGTCCAGAAGATCAAGATCAGTACCCAGCTTATTACGAACATGTCCTGCAAATTTGGCAGCAGCCAATTCCTTGTCACAAGCAAAGAACACTGCGTCCCCATTCTCTAGGCCTGCAATTTCTTTGATCTTAGCCAGACGATCTTCATCTAGGTTCTTGGCGATAGGTCCCTTAGGAACGCCTTCCTTATCATAGATGATATAGCCAAGACCTGCGGCGCCTTCTTTACGTGCCCAGTCATTGAACTTGTCAAAGAAGCTACGTGGGTTTCCAGCAGTCCCCGGCGCAGGAATTGCGCGAACGACGTTACCACCTTCGATAGCACGGGCAAAAATGCCAAAGCTTGAACCACGGAATGCTTCGGTTACGTCATTGATGATAATTGGGTTACGAAGGTCGGGTTTATCTGAACCATATTTGGCCATCGATTCTGCGTAAGGGATACGCACAAACGGATAGGGAGAAACTTCGCGTCCTTCGGCAAATTCTTCAAACACACCGTGAAGCACAGGTTCGATCGCATTAAATACATCGTCCTGAGTCACATAACTCATTTCAAAATCGAGCTGATAAAACTCGCCAGGGGAACGATCTGCACGACTATCTTCATCACGGAAGCAAGGAGCAACCTGGAAATAACGATCGACACCACCAACCATCAACAGCTGTTTGAACATCTGTGGTGCCTGTGGCAGCGCGTAAAATTTACCCGGATGTATACGGCTTGGGACCAGAAAGTCACGTGCACCCTCGGGGCTTGAAGCCGTCAAGATGGGTGTTTGAATTTCCATGAAATCCTGTTCAATCATCCGACGACGCAAAGAAGAGATTACACCGGAACGAAGCTTTAGCTTCTTCACCATCTTTTCACGGCGTAAATCCAGATAACGATAACGCAGTCTTGTGTCTTCGCCAGCGTCTTCATCAGAGTTCACCTGAAGCGGCAACACTTCTGCACGGGACTGGATTTCAAGCTCACGAACGCGGACTTCGATCTCACCTGTCGGCAAAGCACCGTTGATCGTTTCAGCCGTACGAGTAACCACATCGCCTGTCACAGTGATCACAGATTCAACACGTGTATTTTCCAGCATTTCAAAAAGTGGGCTAGAAACATCAACGACACACTGGGTAATACCAAAGCTATCGCGTAGATCTACAAAAAGAAGCTGACCGTGGTCACGTTTACGGTGAACCCAACCAGAAAGGCGAACCTGCTGACCTTCATCAGAAAGGCGCAGTTCAGCACAGTTATGGGAACGATAAGGATGCATAGTATTTCCTTTGGTATTATAGCTATCTCGATCCAGCAATTTTTATGTAGAGCGATTTAAACCGAACCTTGCAGGCTATCGATTTCAATTCAAACTTTACATACTGCCAAAATCATAAATTATTCCGTTGGAAAAAGGCATCAGATTGGCAATTTGTCAAGGTTTTGCGCCTCAACTTTGAAGAAAGTGACTAAATAATTTTCACAAGCAGCAAATTATGCGGATATCCCCCCTATCAGAAAGTCATTTTTACTTATTAACCATATTCATCTTTCTAAGCAGGGATCAGGCACGTATAGTCGCGTCATGACATTGATTACATCCAGTAAAGAACTATCAGATCTCTGCCAGGACTTGGCTAAATCTGATGTCGTAACCGTAGACACAGAGTTCCTTCGGGACCAGACCTATTGGCCCAAACTCTGTCTTGTCCAGGTCGCTGATACTCATAATTATGCAGCTATTGATGTACTGGCGCCTGACATTGACCTCACACCACTTTTTGATTTGATGAAAAATCAAAGAGTATTGAAAGTTTTCCACTCTGCTCGTCAGGACCTCGAAATCTTCTGCCTTCTCATGGATGAAGTTCCTGCGCCGCTCTTTGATACACAGCTGGCAGCCATGGTCTGTGGTTTTGGCGATTCGATTGGGTATGACAATCTCGCAAAAAAACTTCTGAACGTAGATATTGATAAATCCGCCCGTTTTGCAGATTGGTCCAAGCGCCCCCTGACGCCCAAACAGATATCCTATGCCATTTCAGATGTAACCCACCTGCGGGATATCTATGCGAAATTACGTTCACAGATTGACAAAAATGGTCGTGAACACTGGCTCGCCGAAGAAATGGCCATACTTGAAGATCCAGAAACATATCGCCAGGATCCTGATACGGCTTGGCTGAGATTAAAAACGAGATCCAATGATCGTCGTTATCTTGCTATCTTGAAAGAACTGGGTGCGTGGCGAGAACGCGAAGCACAACGACGGAATACACCCCGTGGCAGGGTGGTTAAAGACGAACAGCTTTACGATATTGCTTCCAACCGGCCAACCAATGCCAAGGAACTTTCCAAGACCCGTGGTGTCTCGGTTGATATGGCCGAAGGTCGTCTTGGAAAGGAAATCCTTGCGGCAGTTAAGATCGCAATGGATCTACCTAAAGATGCCTGTCCAAAAGCAAAAGAACGCCATATCCCTAACAATGGACTTGCCGCAATCATCGACCTGCTCAGAGTTCTGCTCAAGCAATGCTGTGATGAATTTGATGTCGCACAAAAACTCATTGCCAACAGCAGCGATCTGGAAAAAATTGCGGCAGATGATAATGCCAAAGTCCGCGCACTATCCGGCTGGCGCCGCGAAGTCTTCGGTGACAAGGCGTTACGTCTAAAAAAAGGTCTCATTGCTCTTAGCATCAAGGATGGCAAGCTTGTCGTGGAGGATCTCGGCTAAACTGCGGAGAGCTAATTTCTATCTCTGCAATAGGGTTGTTACGACAGGTATTTTTCATACCTGTACGATCTATTCTTGTGCTCTATTCATAGGAATAGCATTACTATTCTCACCCCCCGCGTTAACGGCACCACAAAAGCCGCCCGCACCTTTGCTGGCCTTTCCCGTAGCATGTGACACTGATAGCGATTGCTTTATTCAACACTACTTTGATTACGATCCCGGCCCCGAAGCTCTGGACCACACCTGTGGTATTTTGACCTATAACGGGCATCAGGGCATAGATATAAGAGTTAGCTCACCACAGTGGAAAGAAAGCGGCTTCCCTGTTCTGGCTGCTGCAAAGGGCAAAATTGAAATTATCAAGGACGGGATTCCAGATCGTGCCTTGAATCAACAAGAAATCAAATCGTCCCTAGGCCTGGCACCAAAGCCAAGCAACTCAGTGGTCATTAACCACGGCGATGGTTGGCGCACACACTATGGTCATTTACGCCAAGGCAGTGTGATCGTAAAACCCGGACAAGAAGTCTCTCAGGGATCTCTTCTGGGTCTCGTTGGCCTATCTGGGTCAACAAGTTTTCCTCATTTACACTTTCATCTTTCCTACAGAGGGAAAAATATTGATCCCTTTACAGGCATGACAGGTCGTGAGGGCTGCGATCAAGCGGCAACAGGGCGTTCTTTTTGGTCAGCAGAGGCCAATGCCAAACTTGGGTACAAAGATGCTGGCGTTTTCCGTACTGGTTTTTCTGATCATTTTCCTGATTACGAAGAGCTTGATACCTTGAAGGTTGAAATCAATCTTTTCCCTGCTGATAGCAAAGAATTTTATTTTTGGGTCAGCCTATGGGGTATCCGACAGGGTGATATGGAAGAGTTAAAAATACTTTTACCCGACGGTGATGTATATCGGCGGAGTGACGAGATCGAGAAAAGCTCGGTCCAAGGGCTAAGGGGATTTTATTACAGCAGAAGCCTGCCTTTACCAGCAGGAACCTATCAAGTTAACTACAAGCTTCGTCGCAAAAAAAATCAGAGAGAACCGGAAACAATTATTAATATAGACCGGTCCATGGAAATCTCTTCACCAACAGAAATATTCTCATCACCAAACTAATATCCAGCACCTCCAATTTACATGGAAAGTACCTCAACAGTCTTAAACATCTCCCTTAGAGAAGCCTTTTTAAACGCGGTGTCGACCGTTTGTCTTTTAATGAGGTGCCACGCCCAGAAAGAGAGGGATTATTCATAAAGTAGTTATGAGCAGAGAAACTCTCCTCACACCTTTCTTTTCGAATGTAGCTACCATCAGCTTGCAAATCCCAAGATTGAGCCGTGTCATTTAATGTCGCGATCATCACCTGTTCGAGCACTTGTTGATGAACCGTTGGATTTTCAATCGGCACAAAACTCTCAACACGCCGATCAAGGTTTCGCGGCATCCAGTCTGCTGATGAAATGAAGACTTTATTTTTTCTGGATGGAATTGTGTGACCATCGCCAAAGATAACGATACGCCCATGTTCCAGATAGCGACCAACCAATGATTTAACACGAATGTTTTCCGACAAGCCCGGAACCCCCGGACGCAGACAACAAATTCCACGAATAACCAACTCGATAGACACCCCGGCCTGAGAAGCTTTGTAAAGCTGATCAATAACCTGACGATCCACAAGCGCATTCATCTTGGCCCAGATCGTGGCAGGTTTACCTTCTTTGGCCAGTTCGATTTCTCTTTGAATATGCTGCAATAACCTTTCCCTGAAGGTTAGCGGCGCATAGTCAATTTTCTCCATCGGAAGCGGCTTGGCATAACCCGTAATGTAGTTAAAAAGCTTTGCCGTATCACGGCACAATGCCTGATCAGAACTAAAGAACGAAAGATCAGTATAGACCTTGGCTGTTATGGGGTGATAGTTACCTGTTCCATAGTGCACGTATGACTTTAGCTTTTTGCCTTCACGGCGGACGACCAGCGATAATTTCGCATGGGTTTTTAGCTGAATAAATCCATAAATAACCTGAACGCCTGCGCGTTCCATATTTCTGGCCCAACGGATATTACGCTCTTCGTCAAAACGTGCTTTCAATTCCACCAATGCCGTCACTGTTTTTCCGCGTTCAGCAGCTTCGATCAGGGCTTTAACAATAGGTGAATCTTCACTGGTTCGATAAAGCGTCTGCTTGATGGACACAACAGCCGGATCTTTTGCTGCTTGACGAACGAACTGAACAACAACGTCAAAACTTTCATAGGGGTGATGAACCAGTAAATCCTTTTCCCGGATTGCCGCAAAACAATCACCCCCGAATTCTCGAATACGTTCAGGAAACCGCGGTGTATAGGGTTGAAAAACCAAATCCGGACGATCTTTCACAATAAGCCGCTTAGTATCGACAAGACCCAAGAGCCCCTCAAGAACAAACATCCTCTCGGGATCAACATCTAGTTCCCGCGTTACAAAAGCGCGTAAATTTTCCGACATATTGGCGTCAATAGAAAGACGTATACAGCTTCCTCTACGGCGGCGTTTAAGCGCACTTTCAAAAACTCGGACCAGATCTTCCGCCTCTTCCTCAATCTCGATATCACTATCTCGGAGCAACCTGAAATGCCCGACACTAATAACATCAAAGCCCGGGAATAACTGCGACAGATGCAAACGAATGACTTGTTCCAAGCGAATAAAGCGATGATGTTCGCCCGGTATTCGAATAAAACGATTTAGCTGATGCGGCATCGCAATCAAGCCATTTATATATTTGTCATCCTGCACATCTTCCAATTCCAAGACCATGCAAAACCCATGATTTGGAACAAAGGGAAAAGGATGTGCCGGATCGATCGCAATTGGTGTCAGGATGGGAAATACCTGATCCTGAAAATATTCTTCCAGCCAGACTTTATCCTGGTCGGTTAGCTCATCAACACTTAAAAGATCAAAATCTGCCTGTCTTAATTCCTGCCTTATAGAAGACCAGATAAGCTGTTGACGGTGCATCAGCTTTGCAGCTTGCGCATCGATTGCTTTCAGCTGTTGATCAGGGCTTAGCCCGTCCTGACTGCGCGAGGTAACACCCGCATTCACCTGCCCCATCAGACCAGCGACACGTACCATATAGAACTCATCCAGGTTACCTGAAGAGATCGACAGGAACCTTAGGCGTTCAAGTAAAGGGTGAGATGGATTATCAGCCTCTTCGAGAACACGTTCGTTAAAGGCAATCCAGGAAAGCTCTCGGTTTATAAACCTGCTTGGAGAATCAGCCGCAATAGACAATACTTCACCCTCTTGTTGAGAGTTATTTGCTCTTTGATCTTGTTGAGCTGCCTTAGCGGTCATAAATGTCTCCTGAATTGTGGGTAAAAGAATTCTACGTAAATACTGTAAAATAATAGTAAAAAATATATCTGGCTATCTATGTAGTATAGTCAATAGCCCAAAGAAAACTAGCTCGTAATATACTTGTGTTGTCATATGAAAAAAATTTATCTCGCACGCCACGCTACAACCCACTATCCAAAGCAAAACCAGCAAGATCGGGAGCGCCCCCTTACCGAGAAGGGACTGAACGAAGCCAGCTGGCTGAGTAAAAAAATGAGCGATGCTTCTCCGTCGATTATCATTACCTCATCAGCGGTAAGAGCCATGGAAACTTCTGCTGTTATCAAAAAGACATTAGAGCGCGGTATTGAATTGAAGAGTTTTCCTGAACTTTATCTCGCCGCTCCTCAGATTATATATAAAACGTTGATTGAATTATCTGACCAGCACACGACAATTGTACTTGTCGGGCATAATCCGGGACTTAGTCAGTTTTTGTTCGACATAAGTGGGCCAAATTCTAAGGATACAGCTTTTCAACGAATTTATGGGGGGCTTCCCCCTGCTGGATACGGTATTCTAAAAAGCACAAGCACCGTCTGGGCAGATCTGACAAAAGAAAATACAAAATTGGAACATATTTATTTTCCAGGAGAATAAGGCACAAAAAAAACCTTTGTTGCTTTACGTCTTAAACCATACCCTGATAACCAAAGATCTAGGCTTCGAGAACAGACTTAATGAAGGGTATTGTTATCTCGCGTTGCGAAGCCAAAGATTCCTGATCAAGAACAGAGACAATCTCACGCGCAGCCTGAAACGACCGATCCAACCTCAGAACCAAAAACCTTAAAACTTCTTTGGATATCGTCAACTGACGATCATAAAACAATTTTACCAGCAAGGCTTCGAACAAAAACTCGTCCGGTGCCCCCATCTCAAAGGATGGAATAGCAGATAACCGCGATGATAGATCAGGCAAGGAAACACCCCACCGAGCCGGAGCCTCTCGCCCCGTAAAAAGAAGATATCCCGCCTCTTCTCGGGCATAGTTGTACAGATGAAAAAGCTTTCGCTGTAGCTCAGCATCTTGCGTCAAGTATTCCTGAATATCATCGAGAATACACCCACCCTGTTTTTTCAAAAGCTCGGTTGGTTCTGACGTTAATAAATCCTTGGCAGTAACAAAAACAGCAGCACTTTCCATTCGCCAAACATGGGCAAGATGCGTTTTCCCGCAACCAGATGGTCCATAAAAGGCCAGTGCATGCCCCGGCCATTCCGGCCATTGATCAACACATGCGACCGCAACCTCGTTGCAAGGTGCAACAAGGAAATCTTCTCGTCCAAGGGCTGGACGATGACCAAGATCTAGCGGCAGCTGTGAACTATCCATTTATGATGTAAGCCGTTTAACTACTTCGTTATTTAGGTTGAATGCTTTACGAATCTTTATCCTGCAAATTCTTGGGGCGATTGATACCATAATAATAACGACTGTCCATATATTCGCTCAAGGCAAAACGAACACCAACACCAATAACGGCTGCAACAGGCAAAGCCAACAGCATGCCAACAAAGCCAAACAATGCACCCCCGGCCAGTAAACCGAAGATAACCCATACAGGGTGCAAACCTATTTTCTCTCCGACAAGTTTTGGGGTCAAAATGTTACCTTCTAAAATTTGCCCGGCAAAAAAGACCCCAGCAACAACCGCAATTGGCCCCCAGCTATCAAATTGGAAAAAGGCCAATCCGACAGACAAAATCAGACCAATGATGGACCCAACAAAAGGAATAAAGGAAAGCAGACCAGCCACCATCCCCAGCACAAGGCCAAAATTAAGCCCCGACAGGCTGAGGCCAACAGCATAAAACCCGCCAAGCACAAGGCAAACAGTGCCCTGACCCCGAATAAATCCGGCCAAGGTTTCATCAACTTCTTTTGCTAAACGCCGGATTGTTTCCAATTGTGACCTTGGCAACCAGCTATCTACTTTGGCAACAATTCTGTCCCAATCTCTAAGTAAATAAAAGGTCACAACAGGCGTGATAACCAGTAAGGAAACCAGATTGGCAAATGCAACTCCACCATCAATCAAACTGCCAGCAAAACGAGAAAGCCACTGTGTTACGGATTTCAGGCTGTCCCCAAAAGCTTCTTTAAGATTAACAACACTGGTCGGATCAACGCGATCTTCAATCATCAATAGCAATTTGCTCATCTGTCCCCGAACTGCTTCGACAAGTTTCGGGAGGCTTTCGACCAGGTCAACAGCCTGCCCAATCAAAGCGGGAACAAGCAGAATGAGAGCAACGATAAGTATCAATAAAAAAGCAATCGTGACGAGCGTCGTGGCCAGAACACGTGACAACCCCATCTCTTCGAGCTTGTCACACACTGGATCGAGAAAATAAGCGATTGCCATTCCCGCAACAAAGGGCAGCAAAACCGAGCGCAACACGTAGACAGATAATAGAAAAACAACCAGCCCAATAAGCCAGAATCTAATTTGCCGTTCGGCCGTCATTTTATTCCCCTCAACCGTTTATTACCGATCACAATAACCTAACTTCCCTTACAAGAGAGAACCGCTAAATCATTCACTAACCTCTTCCTCGGAACCAAGATTAATTTCTTGTTCTGGAACAATTACCTCATCGACAACGGTTTCTTCAGGCGGAAGATCCTGATTAATTTGTGATGGTAGCGTAAGGCCTTGTTGGACCTTTGGCCTGTTTAAAATCTGCAGTTCCCAAATGCTTCGCTGGTTCAGCACAAGTGCCAAATCCTTTTGCGCCAGAGCCAAGGACAATTGTCTTTCATCCCCAGCGAAATAAACGTCGAGATTCACTTGTGTACGGTTAATAGACCGGGTTTTTACTTTGTTGATCGCCGGAACCCCCTCTAACCGGTTATTTACCAATACCCAATCCTGCAAGCCTGATATTGGAACTTCGACCTGTATCCATCGCTCAACCCCAAACTGTAACAGGTTCGCCTGTTTCCAATCATGTTGAAGAGAATTATCAAGTGATCTCACGGCACGCCGCAACATTTTTTGTGTTGTTTCGCCTTCTGATTTGTTCACATTCAGCTGATAACGTCTGCCTTCGCCAAAACGACCGACACGAACAGCTGACACTTTCGCAGTCGCACCATCATTGTTGATTTCTGCCACAGACAGAAAAACATCACTGCTGCCGTACTTTGCCGCCAGTTTCCATAAACCTTCGCTGCCAGCTAACGCTCCCTTTGCATCCACCAAAGAAAGATCGTCAAGATCACCCAATGGCATTGTCAACGGCACTAGGCCGTTATTGGCACCAACACCGCCCCACGCTGTTCGCCATTGATTGCTATCTTCCCACAGCAGATTTGACCCCGCTCTTTTTTCAATTGGGATAATCAAAACCGGCTTGCTCACTGTTTCCGCGATTGCGGCACCAGAATTACGAAGTAACGCCCGAGTCTGCGATTCTTTAAACCGCACCGTCATATTTGCGATATATCGAACAGAAGATGATTTTTCTGCAGATAAAGATATATCCAACACATAATTCAGCGCATCGTTAGAATTCAATTTCGGAACTTTTGCATGATCATGTTCAGGCACAAGCTTATGAGCCAGAGCACGAAAAGCCTTTTCATAACCTTGGCTTAACGCATTTTTTTTCGCCTCGATCACTGAATTAGCCGTTGCATCAACGGGTATATCACGAACAGTATAAACCTCGTTCGCCGCCGAAGCAGACGAATGCCAAAGCCCTGTCGCGAGCCCAAAAAAGGTTGTTAGAAATGCTGTCTTATAGAAAAAGCGGCGAAACCGCATTGCAAACCATCCCGGATTAAGTATCTTCCCAAATTACAGAGCCTAATACCGAATGCATTAGGTCGTATCTGAACCTGATAATAACCTCGAACTGTGACTATTCAATGAGACTGTTATCTCATCCGTATTCGTCATAATCGCTCGGTGTCATTAACCGGCTAGAAATGATCCGGGATTATTATCAGGTTCAGACACTTGAGTACATTAATACTCGAAGTTACAGGAGGATACCATAAGTACCATCCCTAATAATCCTGATTCCTTGAGCTACAAGGATGCCGGAGTTGATATCGACGCGGGAAATGAGCTTGTTGAAGCCATTAAACCCCTTGCAAAATCAACTGCTCGTTCAGGCTCCATGGCTGGTCTTGGTGGCTTTGGCGCTTTCTTTGACCCCAAAGCTGCTGGCTTCACTGATCCTCTTCTCATTGCCTGTAATGATGGTGTCGGGACGAAACTGAAAGTTGCCATTGAAGCGAACAAACACGACACGGTGGGAATCGATCTGGTTGCCATGTGTGTAAATGACCTTGTTGTGCAGGGCGGTGAACCTCTCTTTTTCCTCGACTACTACGCAACAGGTAAACTGAGCGTTGATGCTGGGCGCGATATTATTGCAGGTATTGCAGAAGGCTGCGTGCTTTCCAACTGTGCATTGATCGGTGGTGAAACTGCTGAAATGCCGGGCATGTACAGCGATAATGATTACGATCTCGCTGGTTTTTCTGTCGGCGCAGTTGAACGCGGGCAAGCCTTAACCGGTGATCTGGTAAAAGACGGTGACGTTGTTCTTGGCTTGGCATCAAGCGGTCCTCACTCAAACGGCTACTCTCTCATTCGTAAGATTGTTGAGATTTCTGGTCTAAAATACAGTGACCCCGCTCCTTTCCAGGATGGCGTAACTCTTGGCGAAGCTTTGCTTACCCCAACACGTATTTATGTAAAAAGCTGCCTTGAGGCTATCCGCGCCTTTGGTACCCATGGTGAAGGCGTAAAGGCCTTTGCCCACATCACCGGGGGCGGATTTGTCGAAAACCTACCCCGGGTCTTACCTGAAGGACTGGGTGTAACAATCGACGGCATTTCCTGGCCTGTTCCACGTGTCTTTAGCTGGCTTGCTAAGGTCGGTGGTATTGATGAACACGAAATGATGCGCACATTCAACTGCGGCATTGGCATGGCTGTTGTGGTTGCCGCCGACAAAGTAGAAGCTGTTACAGGTATTCTTCAAGCTCAAGGGGAAACCGTCGTCTCTCTCGGCACAGTAGAAACCCGCAGCGATGGCGAAGAAGCCGTTCAGATTGAAAGGCTTGCAGAAACGTGGCCCGCTTAAAAGTTGGCGTTCTGATATCGGGCAGGGGAAGTAATCTGCAGGCTCTTTTAGATGCCGCAGCAGATCCCGCTTTCCCTGCTGAAATCGTTCTGGTTATCTCTAACGTTCCAGACGTCGCAGGGTTGGAACGCGCAAAGAAAGCTGGTGTTGCTACTGCAACTGTAAATCATCGCGACTATAAAAGTCGTGTTGATTTTGATAATGCCGTCACTGAAACCTTGGAAAATTCAGACGTTGAATTCGTTTGTTTAGCTGGCTTTATGCGTCTGGTCACAAAAGAATTTGTTGAACATTGGCACAACCGTATGATCAACATCCATCCTGCGCTATTGCCATTGTTTCCCGGTCTGGACACACATCAACGTGCGCTGGACGAAGGCTGCAAGCTTCACGGTTGTACCGTTCATTTTGTGCGTCATGAAATGGATAGCGGCCCTATTGTTGGTCAAGCAGCAGTGCCCGTTCTCCCCGAAGACACGGAAAGTAGCCTCGCTGCCCGCGTCCTCACCGCAGAACACAGGCTCTATCCGGAATGTTTGAAGCTCATTGCCCAAAAGAACATCACAATCTTGGACAATAAGCTCACCTTCAAGGAAACATCACAAACAACAGAAGAAATGATCTGTAATCCTTGACCTGATAATTGGCGATTACAACGCAGATTGTTCTCCACAAAAACCGCAGTCTGAACCAAGACTGCGGTTTTTTATATTCCATACCACTTTGTAAAACGAAATGCCTCTATCTATTGAGGCATTAAAACTTATCTATAACGACCACACCACTTGGCGACATCGTCGACATCTTCATCAGAACATCAGCGCCTTCTTGTAGGTCAACGGTACGATCAATGAGTTTTTCAGGGAAAAGTTCACCCTTGATAATCATATCAAGCATTTGATCATATTGATGACCTTGCATACCATGGCTTCCCAGCAGATCAAGCTCTCGACCTATGACCAAATTCATCGGGATATTCATATCCTTATGATCACCCGCCGCCAGACCAATTTGAACATGCCTCCCACGCTTCGCCAGACAGGCAATCGAATTATACGCCGTTATCGGTGATCCCAGCGCATCAATTGAAATCTCTGCGCCACCATTGGTAATTGAAAAGATGGCCTCGACAACATTATCGACTTTTGTCGCGTTGATTACATGTTCTGCACCTAACAACTTTGCCTGTTCCAAGGTCTGATCATTCACATCAATGGCAATAACCCTTGCCCCCAACGCACGGGCAATCATTAAGGAACTCAAACCGACACCACCGCATCCATGTACGGCGACCCATTGTTCAGGACCAACTTGGCCACGTTTTACAACACCACGAAAAGCCGTCATGAAGCGACACCCCAAACTGGCCGCAACCACGTGATCAAGCTGATCAGGCAAAGCCACCAAATTAACATCAGCATATTCGACAGCCATATACTGTGCAAAAGCGCCCCAGCCCGTAAATCCGGGTTGAAAGTCGTCATCACAGATATGCTCATTTCCCTTTGCACAAGACGGGCAGCGGCCACATCCACAGCTAAAGGGAACAATAACCTCATCCCCTGTCTTCCACCGTGTTACCCCGTCTCCAACAGCAACAATTGTTCCTGCACATTCATGCCCGGGCACATGAGGAAAACTCGTAATTGCGCCGTCATGACCGACCCAACCATGCCAGTCACTCCGGCAAACCCCATTGGCTTTGACTTCAAGTACAACACCGCCAACCGGAGGCGTTGGGTCAGCTAAGTTACCAACTTTGATATCGCCATTGAATTCTTCATAATAAGCAGCACGCATGGATTTTCTTCTTAAAGACATGAAACAGGTAAGGATTTTACAGGATACTCAGAAATATCCGGCTTGAAAATCAAAACACAGTTAAGTCTGAACAAAACAATCCCAGTCCTAGCTATGAAAACCAGTTCAGACTTGAAAAAGCGCCAACCTTTGGTAAAGTCGTCCTGAATTTGGCCTCTGGCCAGATAATAAAATATTTGTGGAACAGAGGATCACACGACAATGACAAACGAAGAACTAACAGTTGAACGCCAACGCGGCTGGGAAAGCTTTACAAAAGTTTCCACATATTCTGTTATCGCAATTATGATCGTTCTCGGCCTAATGGCAGTAACACTGGTTTAAGTTTACTTGAACTGACTTTAAAAAGGAGGCTGAAAAGCCTCCTTTTTTTTATTGCTTTTCTCACACGACTACAAACCGATCAAGTGCCGAGAACAACTGCTTGATATCATCTTTGCTGTTATAGAGATAAGGTGACACACGAATACCCTCACCTCTTTCACTGACAAAAACATTTTCAGTGGCAAGTTTTTTCGCCAGACTTTCAATCTTTTGATTTGGAAAACTAATACCGATAATATGAGCAACCCTGTTTTCGCCGATTGGAACTTTCCAGCCCCGCTCCCCTGCCATTTCAGCAACAAGGTTTGTCATTGGTCTGAGTGTTTTTTGAACTTCTTCTGCCCCCCATTTACTGACCTGGGTTGCTGATTCCAAAGCCATGGACAGAAGAATAAAATTATTACGCCCCCCCATTTCATAACGTAACCCGCCAGCTTTGGGCTGATGCATCCCGAAAGAAGAATCTGGATCATCACAGTTGAATTTATTGTATTCAATTGATTCCCCTTCTTGCCATTTAGGCGCAGCGTAAAGAAAGGCAGATCCAACCGGACTAAGAAGCCATTTATAAGAAGAACAAATAAGGAAATCAGGTTGGATAGCCGTAACGTCAATTGTCATTGCACCCACCGCTTGGGTCGCATCGATAACCAGCGCCGCGCCTTTATCCCTGCAACGATCTCCAACGGCAACGAGATCGATCTTACTACCATCAGTCCAATGACATGGTGGCAGTGTTACAATTGCAGTTTTATCGGTTATCGCCTCAAGTACATGAGGTGTCCAATCGTAGTCATCAGGACGCTTAACAACGCTTAATTCACCACCACATGCATTAGCTTTCTGTTCCCATGCAATAACATTAGACGGAAATTGCCCCTCTAGCAGAACAATATTTTGCCCCTTATTGAGAGATAGATTCTTTGCCGCCGTGGCAACACCATAAGCTGTGGAAGGAATAAGAGCGATATCGTTCGTTTGGGCCGAGATCATCTGAGCAAGAAGGGCTCTCAGTTCACCCGAACGCTCATTCCAGAAATCCGGATCAAGTGTCCAAGGATTTGATTTGATCGCTAATCCTGCATTCCCGGCAATTTTGGCAGATTTCAACATGGGTGACTGCGCAGCGCAATTCAAATAACAAATATCAGAAGGGATATCAAAAAGGGATTTCACGTTATCTATCATCGGACCTTACCAAAAAAAAACTATTTGAATTTTACCGTTAAAATGCGTCAAGACATTCATTACGGCAGATCGGTTGTATTGCGAGATAAGAATGATCGTACTAACAAGAAGAGTACACTTAATTTTTGCCGTCAGAAAAATTGAATGCGGACAAATTGTAAGCAGACAAAGCAAAGAATAAGGAACAGGTATTTTCCCTACAAAAAAAAGGGAAGCCGAAGCTCCCCTTTTAAATCTCGTATAGTCAGAAAGACTATTAGCCAACCAATTCAGCGTCTGAGAAGAAATATTTGATTTCTTCAGCAGCTGTTTCAGGAGCATCAGAACCGTGTACAGAGTTTTCACCGATTGAAAGTGCGAACTCTTTACGGATTGTACCTGCATCTGCTTCGGCTGGGTTAGTTGCACCCATAACTTCGCGGTTTTTAGCAATCGCGTTTTCGCCTTCAAGAACCTGAACAACAACTGGCTCAGAAATCATGAAATCAACGAGTTCGCCAAAGAAAGGACGTTCTTTGTGAACAGCATAGAAACCTTCAGCTTGTTCGCGGCTCATGTGAATACGCTTGGAAGCAACGATGCGAAGACCTGCTTCTTCGAACTTAGCAATGATTTTGCCAGTCAGATTACGCTTTGTGGCATCGGGTTTAATGATAGAGAAAGTACGCTCAAGAGCCATGTCAGGCACTCCTACTTTAGATAAAGAATGGAAATCGTTTGGCGGCCTTATACAGCCAGAAATGCTTTGGGGCAACTTTAATTACATGACATCTCTGTCTTAGCAGTTATTCGGCAGTTATCCGAGGGGACGCATCCCCCACTTCAGTCTCTTAAAAACAAATTTTTGCCGTAAAAGTGAGCACGTAAAATCGAATTGGCATTATTTTAAAAATATTCCTCAAGAAAACTCTTACCACAGCCTCTCTTCAGTGATATTAAGCGCACATGCTACATATTAATAACCTTACATACCGCATCGTAGGCCGCCCGATTTTCGAAGAAGCCTCTGCAACCGTTCACAAAAACGATAAAGTTGGTTTTGTCGGCCGTAACGGCACGGGTAAAACAACTCTGCTGAAAATTATCTCTGGTGAGATTGGCTCAGAATCAGGCGACATCAACGTTCCCAATAAAACCAAGATGGGGAAAGTTGCTCAAGAAGCTCCATCTGGCAATGTCAGTCTTATTGATACTGTTCTTCTATCTGATGTTGAGCGGACAGATCTTCTCAAAGAAGCTGACACGGCAACAGATCCGATGCGCATAGCTGAAATTCACGAGCGCCTTGTGGATATAAAAGCAGATACGGCCCCCAGTAGAGCAGCACGTATACTTGCGGGACTGGGCTTTAATGAAGAAGCACAGCAACAGCCCTGTTCTGCCCTTTCTGGTGGTTGGCAAATGCGTGTTGCCTTGGCCAGCCTCCTTTTTGCAGAACCTGATTTCCTTCTTTTGGATGAGCCAACCAACCATCTAGATCTGGAAGCTACAATCTGGTTGGAAAGTTATCTAAAAAACTATCCGGGAACCCTATTACTCATTTCCCATGACCGTGCCCTTTTGAATAATGTTGCCAACAAGATTATCCATCTAGAAAACCTTCAACTGAACTCCTACACAGGAAATTACGATCAATTCGAACAGGTTCGTCGGGAACGTCTTGAACACCAGGCGGCACAACACGCAAAACAACAAGAACAGCGCAAACACATTCAGAGCTTCATTGATCGTTTTAAAGCCAAAGCGTCAAAAGCCAAACAAGCACAATCTCGCGTCAAGATGTTGGAACGTATGCAGCCTATTGCTGCTGTTTCAGAAGACAGTACTTTGGCTTTTGATTTCCCCTCACCAGAAGAACTTGCGCCACCGCTGATCAACCTTGATCGTGTGGATATCGGGTATGAGCCAGGCAAACCAATCCTTAAGGGATTAGATCTTCGCTTGGATATGGAAGATCGTATTGCACTCCTTGGGGCAAACGGCAATGGTAAGTCCACCTTGGTGAAACTCCTTGCAGGACGTTTGGATCCTCAAGAAGGGCAGCTATACAAATCCTCTAAGCTCAAGGTTGGCTATTTTGCGCAGGATCAAGCCGAAGAACTTGATCTCGATGCGACGCCGTACACCTTGATGGCCCGCTTGATGAAACCAGGAACACCCGAATCAAAAGTAAGAGCACAACTGGGTCGCTTTGGCTTTGGCGTGAACCATGTGTCAACAAAGGTTGGCAAACTATCAGGTGGCGAAAAAGCACGCCTGCTCTTCGCCCTGTCAACCCGAGACGCCCCCCACATCCTACTTATGGATGAGCCGACCAACCACCTGGACGTTGACTCTAGAGAAGCCCTTGTTCAGGCCATGAACGCCTTTGAAGGCGCCATTGTACTAGTTTCACACGACCCACATTTAATCGAACTTACTGCCGATCGTTTCTGGCTCGTCGCTGATGGTAATGTACAAGCATACGACGGGGACTTAGAAGACTATAAGCGCCTCCTGATGGAACAGCGCCGAAAAGAGCGCCAAAGCTCTCGCAAATCCAACGATGCAAATCAGGAAAATGATGCGCCACGTGCAAAGAGCATGAGTAAAAAAGACAAACGTCGGGCAGCAGCAGAAGCTAGAGCTGCCGGAGGCGACCTCAAAAAAGCCGTTCGCCTCGCGGAACAAAAAATGGAAAAATTTCAAGCAAAGAAAGATAAGCTTGAGAAAGATATGGCCGATCCTTCACTCTATGAGGGCGATAACGCCAGACAGTTGGAACTCACCAAAGAGCTGGCAAAAGTAGAAAAAGAACTGGTGAAAGCAGAAACCCTTTGGCTCGAAGCCCAAGAGAAACTTGAGTCACCTTAGGTCGGATACAGTTCTCTGATTAATTCGTGCCAGGTTGCAATTGATATTCTTCAAGGTAACGTGGCATGAATTTTTCAGTTAATTCGTCTCTGTATTCTGCAACTTTATCCCAGATTTTGTCTCGCAAATCAGGGTAATTCTCAGAAAATTTATGACCGAAAATTAAAAAATAATCTTTTGTAGCTATTGGCTCAGATACTTTGGTGATGCCAGATATATTATTCTTAAATATAAAGGCATCAGCAACTATTCCCTGATCGGCAACACCGTCAACCCGGCCACTTCTTAACTTGGCAAAATTATTCTTGGTTGATCTCGCCTCTTCCACCTTTATCCCTTTGCTCTTGAGATCCTTCGCAATCGAATAGCCAGAATTTGCACCAACTACTCCCTCTTGATTGGTAAACCGTTTACCGTCCCAACCAATAGGGTTCCCATTCATTTTATATAGATAATACGATAGAACCGCTAATCGCTTGTCACCATCAGGTCTATTATCCTTCATGGGAAAGACGCCAAATTCTTCTCGTTCAGGCTTGTAAGAAAAAATAAACGCGGCATCCAACTGGTCTTCCTTAAGTTCGTTCAAGATGCGGCGCCCGGGTCGTCTTATGTATTCAATATCAAAGTCCAAATCACTGGCAATCTGATTTAGCACATCCAGTGACACACCAGGTGGTGAAGCAGGCTCAAGCCCAGTACCCAGAAAGTGTGGATAAGACGAATTTACATTGTATCCGATACGCAGCTTCATCTTGTCAGCTTCGGACGGAAAGACCAATATGCCGTTTATAATAAGGCACACCAAAAGAACCAAAAAATAGTTAGCTCGGTTCAACAACATACCCCAAACCCAAGTTAAAAAAGGACCCAACACAAACTCCCTAACAGTCGCTAGAAGTAAAATAACTCCGACGCTCATAGCAACAGCATTACATTTTAAACCGTAACATCTTTCATTATGATTAAAGTGTTTTTTAAACCGACCTTTCAAATATGGGCGCGAGATAAAGCGCCCAATCGGTTGCCACCGAAAGGACGCCTTATACCTACATTGCAGATACAGGAATACTAATTAAGGTTTATGCGGCCGCAGCTGTAATCTTCTCCACCGCTTCTTTTGTTGTCCAGAGACCATTTGCAACATATCGAAAGTTAATTAACGCAGCATGATAGCCATCACCTTCGGGAATTTTCGCTGCTGCTGTGGCATCGCGAACGACAGCCACTTCGAATCCCTGTTCTAGCAAATCATATAAATGAGCTTGCACACAAAGATTTGCAGACATTCCAGCCAAGATTATTTTATTGATGCCATTTTTACGCAATTGAAGCGACAAATCATTATTCTGTGGACCGTAGATCTTATGTGGACTAGCAATAATCGTCTTCCCATCCAGAATTTGTTTCTTATATTCTGGCATAAAATCAGCACCGGAATTCTCAAATCCATCTAGGCTCAGAGAACTTTTCCGATTAAACATCCCAATCTTGTGCATAAGCCTTTCCAAAGGCCCTTCAAATCGCCACCCATGATCTGTTGGATAGTAATAATGTGGCGAGACAGCAACGGTCATTCCTGATTGTTTTGCAGAATTCAATAAATTACCAATATTCTTCACCACATTGTGTTCAGAAACACTCTCGCCGACGACACCCCACGCAACACCATTTTCACTTAGAAAGTCTATTTGTGGATCTACAACAACCAAAGCGGTGTCTGCTAAACTGACGTCGACATCAATAGCTGGCAAGGCAGGCTTTTCCGGATCAGCATAGTTTGGGTTAGAAGCTTCGGCCTCTGCACTATTTCCAAGCGATGTTGCTGTTAGGCCTGCCGCGGCTAACGTTACAGCAGCTCCCCCCAACATTGCTCGGCGAGAAAAAGCTTTATCATTATGATCATGACAATCACACATTGTTCTGTTCCTTAATATTTCTGACCCAAGGATAATTCCTTGTTCTCTAATATCTAGAACGTCATGTGTGCTTTATCGTCTGGATTGTGTCTTTTTCAACAGGGAAGGCATGATTTTAAAACCCTGTTCTTGTTATCGGTCACAGATTGCACAAATTATAATGCATGACTATCGACCATATCCTTGAAGCCATCGACATCAATCTAAACCCTTTTGCTTTTTGCGAAATTCGTGGGGCAAGCACAACACTTGCTTTGCCTAATCAAAATCAGGCAATTCTGCATTACATTACAAGTGGATCGGGAGAGATTGCTATCAGTAACCATCCCAAGCAGAAAATATCAACGGGGGCGATTATTCTCCTTCCGGCTCACCATCACCATAGCTTAATAAGCGCAACAGAAAGAAATACCCCCCTACCGTTATGCCGGCCGCTTGATGCCTCTCTTGAACATCTGATAACGGGGACAGGACAGCAAACTTTAACAGCAGTCTGTGGTTTGGTCGATGTGTCATACCGCGGTATAACAGGATTGCTAAATTTAATTCAAACACCCTTGATCGCTCAATTAACATCAGGAGATCGCATACGAAATGCGATGGATGAATTATTATTAGAACTTGCCAATCCAACAATTGGCACCAAGGCTTTGGCACGTTCACTACTAGAGCAATGCGTTATTATGCTTGTAAGGCGTCATCATTTGGAGGGACATAAATCTGTTGAATGGTTACGTGGTGCTGAAGATCGACAAATGTGGGATGCCTTACAACATATTTTGAACAAGCCCCAAACACATCACACTGTGGAAAGTTTGGCTTATAATGTGGGAATGAGTCGTGCCAGCTTTGCGAATAAGTTCAAGCAAATTTATGGAACAACCCCCATCGGATTACTTAGATACATTCGTTTGCATCGCGCGGCAGAACTGTTAAGTGCAACAGATTTACCTATAAAAATCATCTCATCAAAAGTCGGTTATCACAGCCGTAGTTACTTTACCAAGGCCTTTGAAATCGAATTTGGGAAAGCACCTGATCACTATAGAAAGATGGTGCGAAACAACATTGGGTTAACTTAACTAAAACTCGCCAAAATTGATTAAGATCAATGCACATATTTTTATAAATTTGCAAACTCTCATGAGTTAATCAAATAGGATACATCGTCAGTAGAACTATAGTATCTTTTACATTTCAAAAACGGAGATGCATTTATGTTAAGGGACATTCAGGTTCAACTTGATAACACAGAAGCAGGACAAACCCGTTTAGAAGCAGCACTACAACTATCTGCAAAGTTTGACGGAGCACACATTCTAGGTGTTCACGCACTAAGAACACCTGAAGCCATACTGCATGGCTCACCCCATGGCGTAACCGGATATTTTCCAGAAGAAATCATCGAACAACAGCGAAATAATATTAAAGAGCAAGCTGCTGCGGTTCAAAAAAATTTCAAAGAAAAGGCTGAGGCCGCAGAGGTAAGCTATGAATGGCGAGAGCACGAAGGACGAGAAGTAGATATCGTTGCCTTCCATGCACGCTTTACAGATCTGACAATTATTAGCCAAGGAAAGGGAAAGTTTGCCGACGAGCTCGAGTTTGCGGGGTCATTGCTGATGGAAAGCAGCCTCCCCATTCTTGCCCTTCCCAATCGGAAAATTCCTGACGATATTACAAAAAACATTCTCATCGCTTGGGATGGATCAGCTGAGGCCTCTCGCGCAGTAAGGGGAGCCCTACCACTATTAAAAGCAGCAGAGAAAGTAATCTTATTGTCCGTCGGGTTGCCAGAAGAGGGTAATATATCTCAAGACGATATCTCTACTCATTTGAAACGTCACGGCATCCAACCTGAAAACAGAGTAATTGAAAGCGCTTTCCCCGAGGACGTAATCCTAAAAACAGGTAAAGAAGAAGAGATCGGTTTGATTGTTGCTGGCGCTTGGGGACATAGCCGGATCAGAGAAATGATATTTGGTGGCGTTACAAAATCACTCTTTTCCAACCAGGAATTCCCTGTCCTATTATCTCACTAGCACTGTAAGTAGGTTTTTTGTGTAGAAAGGCAGATCAGGCCTTCTTCTCCCAAGATCCACGATCTGTTTGCTGCCAATACGTCAATTCATGATTGGCAGCTTTCAGCTCTTTCCAAAGGGCCCGAGAATCCTGAACTACTGTTGGGTTATTTCCATCAAACAGAACCGCGCATAAAGAGGTTTTATCACTTTCGAGGGCTCCAGGGTGTGCGCCATGCACAATGAAGGCAACATCCCGTTTTGCAATATCATCCTGCTCAGTGGTCAACCAAACCGGATGCTCTTCAATTGAACCATCACGTTTAGTGCCATGAGGAAGAAAGGAATCTGGGCGATACCCCCAAAGATTCTGATCCAGTTCGCCCAATGCACGCTCATCAGATGACAGAATAACAGCTTCCTGACCACGCTCTATGACTTTTTCAAGCATTTGAGGAAGTGCATTTTCCAATGCTGTTTTAGTCAAATGATAAAAACGTATATCTGTCATCAAAATAATCCAAAAAAAGGCAGGATACACTGCATCCTGCCTTTTGATTTTTAATCTTCGTAGTTATCAGCAACAAAGCGATCAAGCAAACGAACGCCGAAACCAGTCGCCCCTTTGGCCGCAATGGCTTTTTCTTTTGTCGACCAGGCAACACCCGCGATATCAATATGAACCCAAGGACGATCCTTATCGATGAAACGCTGAAGGAATTGAGCCGCTGTTATTGACCCAGCAGCCCGACCGCCAATATTTTTCATATCGGCTGCGTCACAGTCCAACAGTTTATCATAGCAATCTGCAAGAGGCAGACGCCAAACACGTTCATCAACACTTAGACCAGCGCTTGTAAGCTGTTCACATAAAGTATCGTTGTTTGAGAAAATACCGGCGATATCATTACCCAGAGCAATAATCATTGCACCTGTTAGTGTCGCCAAATCGATCACGAGACGTGGATTGTATTTCTCTTGCGTGTAAGAGAGAACATCTGCAAGAACCAAACGTCCCTCTGCATCCGTATTCAATACTTCAATGGTTTTTCCTGAATAGGATTTTACAATATCACCAGGGCGTTGTGCATTGGCGGACGGCATATTTTCAACCAAGCCACACGCACCAACAACGTTTACCTGTGCCTTACGGCCGGCAAGTGCTTTCATCAAACCAAAGACAGTTCCCGCACCGCCCATGTCAAACTTCATGTCTTCCATACCGGCGGCCGGTTTCAGCGAAATACCACCCGTATCAAATGTCACGCCTTTACCAACAAAAGCTAACGGCTTATCGGTGCTTTTTTCAGAAGCACCATTCCATTCCATAATGACGACTTTAGATTCACGCTCAGACCCCATACCAACAGCATAGAGAGCATTCATACCCAGCTTTGCGATATCACTTTCGGCCAAGACAGATACCTTTACCCCAAGCGCTTCAAGTTCTTTAGCCTGTGCGGCAAATGTATCAGGATACAATTCATTAGGGGGCTCAGATACCAACTGTCTGGTAAAAAACACTCCTTCTGCAACTTTGGATAACGTTGCATAAGCACTTTTGGTACCCTCAGAATCAGCAGAGAAGATTGTGAACTCTTCGAGTGTATTTTTCGCATCGTTTTTGCTGGCCGTTTTATAGGTATCAAAACGATAGCTGCGAAGTAAAGCACCATAAGCGATAAGAGCACCTGCGTTATCTTCGCTTGCCCCTTGAACACGAGCACCATCCGTACACACACAGACGACTTTCTCTCCTTTAGAAGAAAGGTCCTTATAAAGCTGTCCCCCCAGATTTTCAAAATCTGTTGCCATCAATTCATTAGGGTTGCCGAGACCAGCCAAAATAATTCGACTATTCTCTACACCGCTTGGTGCCAAAACTTCGAGCAACTCACCCTTCTTGCCTTTGAAAGAACTATTGGCGACCGCACGTCCTAGTGCACCGCCTGTCTTATTATCATATTGTTTTGCAGTTGTGGAGAATAGTCCACCTTCAGATACAGTCGCTACGATCGCGCCAGTGCTAGGAAAATTGTCAGAGACAAAAGAAAACTTCATGTCGCCCTCTTCGGTAAAACGATTTAATTAATTGCTGCTATAGAACAAGGATTACTCTGTAAAATGCAATCGTAATCATAGAACTTTGCATTCTATGACTCAAATCTCATTATTCTTCTTATGAAAATCCACGAATTAACTGGACGTGACAAGGGTGTTCTGGCTATTTCTTTTGTATATTTTTTTATAGGTTATTTTACGGACCCTATGCAGATAATTTCGCGCTATATGCTTGTGCAGTTGGTTTTGTTTGCTGTTTCAGTTGCAGTGTCTCTTGCTGTTGCTGTATGGCTGGCTCAATCATTACGATTCGTTGACATGATTGTTAACGACGGCCTTCCGGCATCGACATTTTTCTATTTTGTTATTTTGTTGATGCCTTATTTCTTGGTTATCGTTATACCGGTCGCGACTTTTTGTTCGGTCCTTTTTATCTATAACAAATTGACGACGGATAGTGAGCTTGTCGTCTTGAAGGCAGCAGGTTTTTCACAACTTCAACTCGCACGCCCCGGAATAATGCTGGGTACCATATCAATGATAACCGTAGTCGCCATCAATCTATACTTTTTACCTGTTTCATATCGTGAATTCAGAGAGCTACAACATTATTTTAGGGATAATCTATCGCCCGTCCTTCTAAAAGCGGGAAAATTCAATACAATTAACACTGAATACACTATTTATTTTAAAGAAAAAACGCCTGCTGGGGAGTTAAAAGGCCTCATCGTTCATGACAGTAGCATCCCGGGACAACAAATAACTTATTTAGCTGATACCGGTGCATTGTTAAAAGAAGAGGACGATTTCAGGGCTGTCCTTTGGAATGCAAGTCGACAGGAAATCGACCCCATAACAGGGCAGCTTTCAATTGCTTATTCTGACAAATATGTCCTTAAATTCGGGGACATCGGTCAAGAAGAAAGTGATCGATGGTTAAAGCCCAGAGAACGCTTTCTTAATCAGTTAATGTTTCCTGATTTAACTGATCCAAGAGATGTTGATAATTACGACAAGCTCGTCGCAGCAGGCCATTATCGTATTGCCAGTCCTCTATTCACCCTTGCAATGGCTTTTATAGCGCTAGCATGTCTTCTGTCTGGAGAATTTAGCCGTAGAGGATATTTGGGTCGCATTATGTTCGCCATTAGCCTTATGGGGGTTATGATGCTAACAATGTTCTTGTTTAAAGATATTGCCGAAAAAAACAAAAACCTAATTCCCTTGCTTTATATCTGGCCATTATTTGTTGTGATCACTTCCCTTTATTTCATTGTGAAAAAGCCTAAAAATTTATCATCGAAAACTTCTGGTGGTTCACATCCTCCTCGCAATGAAGAGGTTGTGACATCATAATGACAACACTTGTAAATAAGAAATCTGTTAAGTCTGCATACATTTCTTGGACTCTTTTTAGATACGCATCCAAAAATTTTTTAATGAGCTTTTTTAGCTTTTTCTTTGTTTTGATGGGTGTGGTCTTCCTTATTTCCTTAATCGAAGTATCGGATGATCTTGAAGATGAGGCCGTCCCCTTCCTCCAGATCATAAAAATTGTCCTCTATAAGATGCCTCAGTTGAGTGAAGAGATCATGCCATTCATGATTTTGTTTGCAGCAATGGCAACTTTTTGGAAGCTAACACGGGCAAACGAACTCGTCATAATTAGATCCGCTGGCGTTTCTATCTGGGGAATAATTTTTCCTTTTGCTTTCTGCTCCATCATAATTGGAGCATTGTCTTTTGCTGTAATTAACCCAGTATCATCAGCTTTATTTGCCAAAAACAAAGAACTTTCACGGCTATACAAGAAAAAAGATCAAGCCATATTTAAGGTATCAGAAACAGGGTTATGGCTTCGTCAACCGGACGAGACCGGTCTTTCCGTTATTCATGCCGGATCTGTGAATAAAGATCTTTCTTTAAACCGCGTCATTATCTTCAACCTGACCAATGACGGGGAATTTTTGTCTCGGTATGACGCAGGAAAAGCACGTTTAGAAAATGGCAATTGGGCCCTACAGAACACTTGGCACTCTTATCCTGGTAAAAAGCCAGATTATTTTGATGAGGTGTTAATTCCAACCGACTTAACTATGGAAAAAGTTCAAGACAGCTTTGCCAGCGCAAAATCAATCTCTTTTTGGGAGTTACCGTATTTCATAAATTTATTGGAAAAGGCTGGTTTTTCTGCAGTTAAACTCAAATTACAATTTCATAGACTACTTTCTAAACCCTTTCTTTTTCTTGCAATGGTATTGCTTGCAGCCACCTTTTCCATGCAACAACATCGACGAGGCAGGGTTGGATTGATGATCCTCTCTGGTATTCTCACTGGTTTTCTGCTTTATTTCTTATCCAATTTTGTTTTTGCCTTAGGTCAATCAACCAAAGTGCCAGTTGCCCTAGCAGCTTGGTCACCAGCGGGGGTATCACTATTGTTAGGTGTCACTATGCTTTTACATCTGGAAGACGGATAGAACATGTCTTTTAGGGGGGTAAAAACATTACTAAAAAATTCAGTGTCTGTACTGGCACTAACTTTTGTCGTTGGACTATCTTTATCAAATGAATCCTTTGCTCAATCTTTAGAAGGAATCAATGAAGAGATCCCAGCACTTATCAGTGCTGACGAAGTTGTCTATGACGAAGGATTAGGGGTCGTAACAGCATCAGGGAATGTCGAGATTTCGCAAGGTGATCGTACTGTTCTTGCGAATAGTGTATCTTATAACATGAACACAAATGTTGTGAGTGCAACAGGTAATATAAGCCTGCTAGAGCCAAGCGGTGATATTGTTTTTGCTGAACATGTTGAGCTTACAGATAACCTAAAAGAAGGCTTTATTCGCGACATCCGTATACTACTGACAGATCGTAGTCGTCTAGCAGCATCGACGGGACAATTAACCAGTGGTAATATCTCTGTCTTTTCGAATGGCGTTTTCAGCCCTTGTGAGCTTTGCAAAGATGATCCTAGTAAGGCGCCTATCTGGCAGCTCAAGGCTAAAAAAATTGTCCATAACAAAACATCACAAACAATAAAGTATGACCATGCTTGGATGGAAATATTTGGTGTCCCTGTTATCTACACGCCATACCTTGCCCATCCTGACCCCACAGTAAAAAGACGAAGTGGGTTCCTCTTACCAAGTTATGGTAGCTCCAGTCAGTTGGGTATAACTCTACAAATTCCTTATTACTGGGCAATTGACGAGTCCTCAGAATTTTTATTTGCACCTATCGCGACAACAAAACAAGGGATCGTGCTCGCAGGGGAGTATGAAAAAAAATTCAACAAAGGTGACCTCTCAATAGAAGTCAGCGCAACGATCGCCGATAGAGATGAAAATGACGGTAATGTAAAAAAAGACGAGTTTCGCGGACAGATAATAAGCGAAGGGCGTTTTGATCTCGATAAAACGTGGCGGTGGGGTTTTAACGCCGAGAGAGCGACTGATGATACTTATGGCCGAGTTTATGGGTTCAATACAGATTCTGAATTAGAAACAAGCGCTTTTATCGAAGGCTTCAGAGGTCGAAACTTTGCAAGAATCGACAGCTACACATTTCAAAGTACTCGAAATGACATCAATGATTCGGAAAACCCTTTCGTTTTACCGCGGGCAAAATACAACTTTCAAAGTCAACCAGGCGTAACCGGAGCAACCTATCGTCTGGATGCTAACGCACAAGCTCTAGGGCGTAGTGAGGGGCGTGACAGCAGGCGTGTATCCCTTATCGGCGGATGGGACCTCCCCTACACAGGTTCTTGGGGAGACCAATATAAACTCACCACGCAGTTACAAACTGATGGCTATTGGGTAAATGGTGTCAATACTGAAAACAATGATCTTCGCAAGAACGGGAATAGCTATTCAGGATTTACGGGGCGCGTTTTCCCTCAAATGGCTTTGGAATGGCGCTTTCCCTTTGCCAGTCATCGCGGTAACTTTAGCCAAACAATAGAACCTATTGTACAAGGTGTCCTCGCACCAAATGGATCGAATCCAAACGAAATTCCAAACGACGACAGCCGTGACTTTGAGTTTGATGATGCCTCTCTCTTTTCTCTAAATCGGTTTGCCGGAACAGACCGTGTAGATTCAGGAAGCCGCGTAAGTTATGGCGTAAAATGGACGGCATCGACAGTATCTGGTAACCAGGCAGATTTCTTAATTGGGCAAAGTTATCGTTTCAGCGGGGAAAGCAACCTTCATGAAGAAAATTCAGGTTTGAAAGAATCTGTGTCAGATATTGTAGGGCATGTAGGTATATATACTATTGATAACTTTAATGCCCTATATCGCTTTAGGTTTGACCCTGATGATTTAGGCGTTAATAGAAATGAAGTTGAAGTCAATATTGGCCCAGCGGCATTTAATTTAAACTTGGATTACGTCTTCCTTAAAGACGACAATATCGATGGTGAAACCTCTGATAGAGAAGAAGTCAAAATTGGAATTAACAGTGCTCTAACTGAATATTGGAGTCTCAGGTCGAGCTATACGCGTGATATCGATGCAGATTCGTCCCGTGAAGCAAGCTTGGGCCTAATTTACCATGATGAATGTATCATTATAGATAGCCAATATTCTCGCACATGGTTCCAGGATAGAGAAGTAGAGCCAGATAACAGGTTTATGGTTGAGTTAACATTTAAACACTTGGGTACAATTCAGCCATTATAATTTATTTCGGCTACTTGAGACAAAAGGTATCGGTATCAAATGAGAATTAATTTTGCTGCGAATTTGTTGGGCTTTGCCCTCATGCTAACAACAGCAACGACTTCATTTTCACAAGACGTTTTACGTCCTGCAGCAGTTGTGAACGACGATATCATATCTTTGCTGGATGTAAGCCAGCGTACTCAGCTCGCAATTGTATCAAGCAAGCAAAAAAACACTCCGCAAGTTCGACAAAGAATGGTCAGACAAGTGGTTCGTATTCTCATTGACGAAAGGCTCAAACTTCAAGAAGCCGAGCGACTTAATATCACAATATCAGACCAACAAGTTCAACGTGCCCTGACCGCTGTTGCGAAGCAGAACAAAATGACGGTACAACAACTGACAGATGGGTTGCGGAAACAAGGCGTGCTTCCAACAACCCTTCTTGACCAATTTAAAGCCGATATTGCATGGAGAGCAGTTGTTAACAGACGGCTAAGATCATCTGTTAATATCTCTGAAGCTGAAATAGATGAAGTTATTACAAAACTTCAATCAGATGGCCCAGCAGTCCAGAAAAGAATTTTTGAGATTTTCCTCGGTATCGATACTGCTTCCGATGAAGCTAAAATAAAAGCACAAGCAGATGACGCTCTACTGACGATAAAAAATGGTGGAAATTTTTCTGCTTTGGCCCGGCAAATATCACAATCAAACAGTGCCGGGTTGGGTGGAGATCTGGGATGGTTGCAAACAGGGCAACTTTCTAACGAGCTTCAAACCGCTGTAGAATCCGCCTCTATAGGGTCATTGCTCGGCCCGATACGAACCAAGAGAGGTTATTATATTCTCTTAGTTCAAGATCAACGCTCTGCTGAAAGTGAACAGAAAGTCCATCTAAAGCAATTCTTCTTCTCTTTGCCTGCAAATCCAAGTTTTGAAGAAACACAACAAGCACAATCAAGAGCAGCTGATGCAAGACGAAAATTCACAAGCTGTAATGAAATGGATGAACTATCCGATGAACTCGGTGACGATGGATCAGGTGATTTAGGAACCCTTAAAACTAAAGACCTTCCCGCCACAACTAGGGCAGCCATAGAGCAGGTAAGTGAAGGCCAAACAACAGCCGCAATCAAAGTTACGGGCGGTTTGGCTGTTATAGCAGTCTGTAATCGTCAGGAAAGTGGTGGTGTTGATCGATTGGCAATTCAAGAAAAACTGACGAATGATAGATTAGATACCCTAGCAAGAAGGTACCTTCTAGATCTTCGCAGAAGTTCAAACGTGGATATACGTCTGTGAGCCAATCTATACCTTTACCTGTAGCTATAACAATGGGAGACCCTGCTGGCATTGGCGGTGAACTAACACTTAAAGCGTGGGATAAATTACATCAAAAGGCGGCACAGCCTTTTTTTGTAATAGATTGCCCTAGTCGCTTAAAAAAACTGGCAACCGATCTATCGTTAAACGTACCTGTTAGAGAAATTTCAACTCCTATTGATGCTGTTTCCTGTTTTGGGCAGGCATTACCTGTCATTTCAGAAGAACTACACGAAGCTGTAACTCCTGGTGTAGGAGATCCCCGCAATGGTTCTGCTGTTATTAATTCCATCAAAAGATCAGTAGGTTTTGTACAGAATAAAGAAGCCTCAGCAGTTGTCACAAATCCCATTAATAAAGCCGTTCTTTATCAATCAGGCTTTAACCATCCCGGACACACAGAATACCTAGCGGATTTAGCCAAAAGTAAAACTCCGTCCGTTATGATGCTTGCTTCCAAACAATTGCGTGTTATTCCCGTTACTATTCATCTACCCCTAGCTGATGCAATAAATAAACTCGATAGCGATTTGATAACGCATACAATAAGAACGGCAAGTACCGCGTTGAAACAAGATTTTGGTATTCGCACACCACGTATTGCAGTTTCAGGACTAAACCCGCACGCTGGTGAAGACGGCACAATGGGTTCAGAAGAAATTGATCTGATCATTCCAACACTTGAGTTCCTTCGTAAAGAAGGCATCGACGTCAGAGGTCCTCTACCAGCAGACACAATGTTCCATGCCAAAGCACGCGAGGGATACGATGTCGCCGTTTGTATGTATCATGATCAGGCATTGATCCCAATTAAGACCTTGGATTTTGACAACGGCGTCAATATTACACTTGGTCTTCCCTTTATCCGGACTTCACCTGATCACGGAACCGCCTATAATATAGCTGGACAGGGAATTGCAAATCCCAATAGTTTTATTGCAGCGATTGAAATGGCAACAACAATGGCAAGAGCCAAAGTACACTAAAAATGAACAGATCACCGGACAACCTCCCCCCACTAAGAGATGTTATCTCGCGCTTTGATCTCGCCGCAAAAAAATCTCTTGGGCAAAATTTTTTACTGGATTTAAATCTTACCTCCAGAATAGCAAGAGGTGGGGGCCCACTTGATCAAGGAACAATATTCGAGATTGGCCCCGGGCCGGGCGGTTTAACACGTGGGCTGCTTATGGAAGGCGCCCAACACGTTATTGCCATAGAGAAAGATCAACGTTGTCTCGAAGCCCTGAAAGAAGTCTCAACTGCTTATGGCAATAAATTACAAGTTATGGAAAGCGACGCCCTCAAGGTCGACTTAACAGAACTTGGAAGCCCTCCACGACGAATTGTCGCCAATCTGCCATATAACATTTCAACAGTACTCCTTCTTCGATGGCTGAAACAAGTTGCTCTGGATTCAACTTGCTTTGCAAGCTTAACCCTCATGTTTCAAAAAGAAGTGGTTGATCGCCTAATTGCTGAGCCAAGAACAAAAAGCTACGGCCGCCTGAGTGTCATGACACAATGGCTCTGCGAAACCTCTGCGCTTTTTGATATTCCGCCTAGGGCCTTCATCCCTCCACCGAAGATAACATCAACAGTAGCAAGGCTGGAGCCTAGACCAAAACCATTGGCCGAAGCCAATGTATTTACGATGGAAAAAATCACAGAATCAGCCTTTGGGCAAAGACGTAAAATGTTGCGTCAAAGCCTAAAAAGTCTGGGCACGGATACTCCAGAGCTTATATCAATCGCTGATATAAAAGAGACAGCCCGGGCAGAAGAACTTACCATTGAAGAGTTCTGTTCAATTGCCCGCGCCTATGATCACCTTAAAAGCCGATCCTAAAGCCCACTTCCAAAACTACGCTTGGCGTAATCCACGGACAAAAGAATCAAGGTCAGGCCGACGGTCTCGCTTTAATCTCTCTGCCCTGAGAATAGCCTGAACATCGGCAACAGATTTTTCTACATCTGTATTTACAATAATATAATCATACTCCGCCCAATGACTCATTTCATCAGCTGCTTTAGCCATCCGTCCTTTGACAACCTCTTCGCTATCCTGAGCCCGCGCATAAAGGCGTCTCTCTAACTCTTCCAACGACGGCGGAAGGATAAACACGCGAACGATATCATTAGCTGCCTTTGCAGCAACTTGTTGTGTTCCCTGCCAATCAATATCGAACAGAACATCCTGCCCAGATGAAAGCCCTTGTTCTACAGGTTCACTTGGTGTGCCATATTTATTATCAAATACAGTTGCATGCTCCAGCATCTCATTACTATCCACCATCGAGTTAAACTCTTCAGAACTCACAAAGAAATAATCTTTGCCGTGGATTTCCCCCGGGCGCATTTGCCGGGTGGTCGCAGATATCGATAGCGTAAGCTCTTCTTCTCTTTCCAGTAAAATTCTGGAAATTGTTGTTTTGCCAGCCCCGGATGGGGAAGAAAGGACCAGCATAAGTCCACGACGTTCAAGCGTGGGAGCAACAACAGCATTCATTGTTTCTAAAACCTTACTTTTATTCGACGTTTTGAATTTGTTCGCGAAGTTGTTCTATCGTTGCCTTTAGCTCAATACCAATCGTCGTCAATGCAACGTCAGAAGACTTTGAGCAAAGTGTGTTGGCTTCGCGATTAAACTCTTGGCAAAGGAAGTCTAACCTACGCCCACAGGGGCCCCCATTTTTCAAAAGCTCACGTGCAGCAGCAACATGCGCAGCGAGACGGTCAAGCTCTTCTCGAATATCAGCCTTCGTTACAAGGATCGCGATTTCCTGTGCTAGACGCTCTTCGGAAACAGTACTTGTATCAGATAACAACTCTGTCAGTTGTTTATTAAACCGTCCCTGTATCGCTGCCGGTTGTGTCGCAGCAAGTTTCGCAGCTTCTTTTTGTAATCTATCAATATCATCCAATTGGCTGGATGCAATTTCTCCAAGCCTTGCTCCCTCTTCGCAACGCGTTCTTTTCATTGCGTCAATAGCATCTTTTAGGCTTGTTTCAATCAAACCCATACGCGTATCAGCCTCATCTTGAGCTTCCTCTTCCTCAACAAGCTCTAACACACCACGCAAATTCAAAATGCCGTCAATGGAAGGGGCAACAGCATCCAGATCATTACTAATTCTTGTTGCAAGCGGAATAACTTGTTGCAGGATCTCCTCGTTCACTTGCAACTTCACCGACTTCTGCTTGTTATCAATCACAAGGTTGATATGGAAATTTCCGCGTTTAAAGTTTTTTGCCAACGCGGACCTGACTTTTGCATCTAAAATTTCGAATCCATTTGGAACCCGACATCTGGCGTCCAAGTTTTTACCATTGACGCTTTTAAGCTCCCAAGACCAGGTTGTCCCTCCGTATTCACCTTCAGCACGGGCAAATCCTGTCATGCTGGCAATTGCTTTTCCCATAATGGTTCCTTGGGGTTATTGAAACATCCTACTCAACCACATGATCGATTGTTTTACATTCATCACAAGCAGCCTTATTTTCATAAGTCTTATACCCAAAGCATATGAGTTACTGCAAGAATGACAATTCCAAAGACGATATTTATTACCGGCGCTTCTAGTGGTATTGGTGCCGCCCTTGCAGAATATTATGCCAAGCCAGGAAATATTTTATTCCTTACGGGCAGAAATAGGGAACGTTTAAAGACCATATCAGATCAATGTATAAAACGTGGTGCAGACGTCCATCAATTGCAATTGGATGTCATAGACCAATGGGCCTGCTACCAAGAAATCATAAAAGCCAATCAACTGTCAAAACTTGATCTTGTTATAGCCAACGCAGGCATTTCAGGCGGCACAGGAAAACAAGACGAATCTGACCGTCAAACGCGGGAAATAATGGATATAAATCTGAACGGTGTACTCAACACTGTTCTCCCTTCAATTGAGATCATGAAATCCAATGGTCAGGGACAAATCGCGATTATGTCTTCTCTCGCTTCATTTAAAGGGCTTCCTAGTGCCCCTGCTTACTGTGCCAGTAAAGCAGCTGTTCGTACCTGGGGAGAAAGCCTACGAGGCACCTTAAAGAAGAGCAACATCAAGGTCTCAGTGATAACACCCGGCTTTGTCAAAAGCGGTATTACAGCCGTCAATAAATTTCCAATGCCATTTTTAATGGAAGGTGCAAAAGCAGCGACCATTATTGGCAAAGGTTTAGAACGGAACAAAGCCCGTATCTCTTTTCCAAAACCAATGTACCTTGCTGTATTGTTCTTCTCTGCACTGCCCCTTTATCTCTCAGAATTTATCTCGAACAAATTACCTAACAAGCAGTAATTCATCACAAATTATATTCCCGCAAAATGACAATAAATTCTGTCTAATTAGGTTAAGCTCTAACGATCATACCCTGTAAGAAACAACACCATAAAGCCGTCCCAATAAATGGAACGGCCTAATATAGTTTTATCGTTCAGATCTATACAAAAAGGGTGAATACATATCTCGGCTCGCCTCTTCAGTCAGGTTGGCATCAAACACACGTGTATAGAAAGCCGCATTCATCCTTTTTGCTGTCTGAGGGAATGTTTCCAAGGCAAAAGAAGTGGCATTCTCTAGCGTATCAAAGGCATCAATCCCACCGATGGTATTGGTGTGCAAACCACTCAGCCATGTTTTCGCTAACAGACCTTTTTGTTGCTTCAAAACAGGGTTGCGTTCCTGCCAAGGTGCATTTGCAAACGGCACGTTAACTTGTACTTCTGTATAAACAAACGCTCCTGGCTTTTGCCGAGGTGCAATACCAAAGTGTGGAGAACCAATATCCAGGCTTGCATCTTTTACAAGTGTCGCATCAAAAATACGGGTATTGTGCGCAGCACCAAACCCACCCGCTTCAGCAGGAAAGTACCCCGTTACAAATTTTTGTGCATTTTCAATACTGTCGAATGCGTAGATACCACCAAGTGAATTTGTCTTAACGCCTGCCAGCCAAGTTTTGTTTATAAATCCGGGCTGTTCTTTTATCGCTCTATTTACATCCCCCCACGGTGCTTTTTCAAAAGGAACATTAATTTGTACTTCAGTATATACGAATGCTTTCGTGTCCATGATTTTTCCCAATGAATTAGTATTTGATTGTGCGAGAACACCTCTAGACCCAAGTGTTGACGCGAATGCTGTTGCGGCTACTGTTTTTGCCCCTACAACTAATACATCCCGGCGTGACTTCATCCCGTTATCTAAATCACCTAATTTACTTTCACTCATTTTCTCACCTTTGATTATTTTAATTTTCTTATACGCACAAAAATATAACGATCGATATATTTTTGTCAACTTTTTTATATCGTTCGTTATATTTCAAATAATGTATGAACTTATACGCGCAAGTCTCGAAGGCGCTAAGATACATGCCAGCGTATTATCAGTATCGTTTCAGAAAAGTAATAAATGAATGTCGAGCGATACAAGCGGATGCCGTAATCATGGACATTCCATAAAATATCCATCAGCTCAGAGGGGATAATTTATCATATAATAGAAGCACAAAATGCGCGTTCCGTCTTAATGACCAAACGCGCAACTGCACTGTATTCTCTATTTTGAAAAGATAGAGTTATTTGTGACGGAAAGTGATCCGGCCCTTAGTCAAATCATAGGGGGTCATTTCGACGTCAACTTTATCACCAACCATAGTACGAATGCGGAACTTGCGCATTTTACCGCCAGTGTGGGCAATAATTTCGTGTCCATTTTCAAGCTCGACCCGGAACATTGCATTCGGGAGCTTTTCGATAACAGTACCACTAAACTCAAGGAGTTCTTCTTTAGCCATTCAACCTTTGCCTTTTTTATACCGCATTTGTGCGTGCCGCAAAACTACTCAACATTTGCGAAAGGTCAAGTAATCATCTCATATTTGCATAACTATCGTTAAAAATTAATGAAATCACATTTTAAAACAAACGTAAAACTACGGACAATCCGACAGTAACCGTATGTTCTAATTTCCAAAACCATCTCGCTTAACAACTTCGTAGGAGTGACGCTTATCCTATTTCTTATTTACAGAACGCCAATGACGAACGTTTTTATTATGTTCTTTAAGACTACGAGCAAAAGCGTGACCGCCAGTGCCATCCGCGACAAAATAAAGATATTTTGTTTTAGCAGGTTGAATTACAGCTTCTAGCGCAGACAAACCAACATTAGCAATTGGCCCAGGAGGAAGCCGATCAATCGTATAGGTATTATAGGGCGTAGGTGTCTTCAAATCTTTACGCGATAGACTGCGTTCCAAAGGCTTAGTACCAAGAGTTATCCCATAGGATACCGTAGGATCAGACTGTAAACGCATTTTCAAGTTCAAGCGATTGATAAAGACCCCTGCAACAAGTGGTCTTTCAGCTGCAATCCCAGTTTCCTTTTCAACAATAGACGCCAAAACCAATGCTTCTTCTTTGGTCTTGAGCGGTAAACCTTCCTGCCTATTGTCCCACAGCTTATCAAGACTGGAGCTTAATGCTTGTTCCATTCGGTTCAGAATTGATTGACGACTGTCTCCCCGGACAAATTGATAGGTTTCGGGCAAAAGGCTCCCTTCTTCGGGAATATCATCAATTTCACCAACTAAATCAGGATTATTCCGTAGTATTTCGACAATCTCGTAGGATGTCTTTCCTTCAGGTATTGTAATTGAGTAACTAACAGTTTTACCGTTTTCCAGTATCTCAATGACACTCTGCATTGAAGCAGCAGCCGGCATTAAAAATTCGCCTGCTTTTAAGTTTCTTGCTTTTTTTGTGTAGCGAGCCCCCAACTGAAAGATAAGCGGCTCACGAATGACACCTTCATCCTTTAGGATATTAGATATTTTCTCTAATCCAGACCCTTTAGGGATCACAATAGTAAGATCTTTTTTGAGAGGGCCAGGCGCAAGAAATTCTTGTTGCCCCATGTACAATACAATTGAAAGGCACAAAATTCCTAGGGCTAAAACAAGCGAGGCCCACTTAAAGAAAGAGGGCCTCGTAGATACTTTTTGTTCTTCACTCACAGCTTAAGTGAACTTATCTGAATGCTTTAAGCACTAGGCTTGCATTCGTTCCACCAAATCCAAAAGAATTAGAGAGCGCAACATCAATTTTCCGTTCCTGGGCTTCAAGAGGCACCAGATTAATCCCCTGACATTCGTCAGATGGATCTTCCAAATTAAGTGTTGGCGGGATCACACCTTCTTTAATAGCTTTCACGGAAAAGATTGCTTCAACAGCACCAGCAGCACCGAGTAGATGACCAATAGCTGATTTGGTTGATGACATACAAACGTCATCGTTATCACCAAATAGACGTTTTACAGCACCAAATTCGATCTCATCCCCCAAAGGAGTAGAAGTACCGTGAGCATTGATGTAATTCACATCACCTGCGTTTATACCTGCACGTTTTAGAGCAGCAGACATCGCACGGAAACCACCATTACCATCAGGTGGTGGAGCCGTAATGTGATGAGCGTCCCCGGACAAGCCATAACCAACCACTTCGCCGTAGATTGTAGCACCACGTGCCTTCGCATGCTCAAGCTCTTCAAGCACGACAACACCAGCGCCCTCGCCCATAACGAAACCATCACGTCCTTTATCCCAAGGACGTGACCCTTTTTCAGGAGCGTCATTATAGCCAGTAGACAAGGCACGTGAAGCACAGAAACCAGCAATTCCAAGCCTGCAAACAGCAGCTTCGGCACCACCAGCAATCATCACATCAGCATCATCCATCTGGATCAAGCGCGCAGCATCACCAATGGCATGTGCACCTGTTGAACAGGCGGTCACAACCGAGTGGTTTGGTCCTTTGTATCCATAACGGATAGAAACATGACCTGAAATCAAATTAATTAGAGATGAAGGGATAAAGAACGGTGAAAGCTTACGCGGCCCCTTTTCCTCAATCATCACCGCCCCATTTGCAATGGTTTGAAGGCCTCCGATACCAGAGCCAATCATCACACCTGTGCGGAACAAACTTTCTTCATCTTCAGGCTTCCAGCCCGCGTCTTCAATAGCTTGTTGAGCAGCAGTGATACCATACACAATAAAGGGATCTAGTTTACGGCGATCCTTTGCTGCGACATGATCATCCGCATTAAAGTAGCCGTCAGCGGTTTCGCCAACAGGAATTTCACCCGCAATCTGACACGGCAAATCAGCTGCCTCAAATTGAGTAATTTTACCTAGACCTGATTCACCGTTGGTAATGCGTGACCATATGTGATCAACACCACATCCAAGCGGAGATACCATACCGAGACCGGTTATAACGACACGACGCATGATTTTACAAAGTCTCTACGCTATTAAAGACGAAAACGCCGGGGAGTTCCCCGGCGTTATAAACTTCTAAAAAACGATTAAACGTTTTCTGAAATGAAATCGACAGCGTTCTGAACTGTTACGATTTTTTCAGCAGCATCGTCTGGAATTTCACAACCGAACTCTTCTTCAAATGCCATAACGAGTTCGACAGTATCCAGGCTGTCAGCACCAAGATCGTCGATGAAGCTTGCACTTTCCACAACTTTGGCTTCTTCAACACCGAGGTGTTCAACTACAATTTTCTTTACGCGATCAGCGACATCGTTGCTCATAAACTTTAGCCCTTAACTATTTATCGCCTTTCGGCGGTTTTACTAACGACCCTAAGGCCTGAATTATCAATTTTTGCCCTGCTAAGTACAGAGAAGCGCCGCCTCATAACATACTTTAAGTCGGCTTGCCAACGCTCTTAATCGTTTATCTTTCATAAAGATTCAACGCCAGAGGGTCAAATACTGATTATATCATGGCCATTCCGCCATTAACATGCAAGGTCTGGCCTGTCACATAAGCAGCTTCGTTACTTGAAAGATATGCTACGGAAGCTGCGATATCCTCGGGTGAGCCAAGTTTTGCGCAAGGAATACCACTTAGAAGATTTTCTTTTATATCATCATTTAGTACATCAGTCATAGCCGTTGCAATGAAGCCAGGCGCCACGCAATTTACCGTAATCCCCCGTGATGCAACTTCTTGCGCCAGAGATTTGCTCATACCAATCAACCCTGCTTTTGACGCAGCATAATTAGTTTGACCAGCATTACCAGTTGTTCCGACAATAGAGGTAATCCCGATGATACGCCCCCAGCGACGCTTCATCATACCGCGAAGACATGCTTTGGACAGCCGGAAGCTTGCCGTAAGATTAACAGCAAGGACTGCATCCCAGTCTTCATCTTTTAGACGCATAGCAAGGTTATCACGGGTAAGTCCCGCATTGTTTACCAAAATATCCAGCTGCCCCATCGCCTCATCAGCACGCTTTACCAAATCAGCTGGTGCATCTGGGTCTGATAGATTCGCGGGTAGAACATGGACCCGATCACCACCAAGTTCAGCGGCTACCTTTTCAAGCGCTTCTACTCTGGTTCCAGAAAGACCAACAACGGCCCCCTGATCATGCAACGTCTTGGCAATTGCACTACCAATACCGCCGGAAGCACCTGTTACAAGTGCTGTCTTACCGGAAAGATCAAACATCCTATACTCCTAAGATCAATATTTATGCGCAGAAGGGTACTCAATTTCAGACATGATACCAAGTACCAGAACTTCTGCTTTGAGATTTTTTTAAAGACTCTTCAACAGGCTTTCAATTTCTGCGGGCGTTCCGGCATTTGCAGAATTAAGGTCCCGGTCAATACGGCGATTAAGACCACTCAATACTTTACCAGCACCAAGTTCAACCAACTGCTCAACTTCATTTGCGCGCATATAAAGTACGGACTCGCGCCAACGAACAACACCCGTCACCTGCTGGACAAGATATTTACGAATCGTCTCCGGATCCGTGACCATATCAGCCGAAACATTACAAACAACGGGTATTGATGGGGCTCGTAAAGTCACAGAAGCCAAAGCTTCGGCCATGGCATCCGCCGCAGGAGCCATTAATGAGCAATGGAAAGGGGCTGACACTGGTAACAATACAGCTCGCTTTGCCCCTTTGGCTTTTGCAATTTCCAAACAACGTTCAACAGCAGCTTTGTGACCACTAACAACAACCTGCCCAGGCGCATTATCATTAGCAGCGGAGCAAACTTCACCCTGCGCTGCTTCTTCTGCAACAGCTTGTGCGTCTTCAAAATCCAACCCAAGAAGAGCCGCCATAGCGCCCTCACCAACAGGAACAGCCTGTTGCATTGACTGACCACGTAGTTTCAACAAACGTGCCGCATCAGCCAACTCTAGGGTGCCAACGGCCGTTAATGCTGAATACTCACCAAGAGAATGTCCCGCAACAAAAGCAGCATGATCACTCAAGGATAAGCTACCTTCGTTCTGCAACACACGGGTCACCGCTGTGCTTACCGCCATCAAAGCAGGTTGGGCATTTTCTGTAAGCGTGAGTTCGTCAATTGCCCCCTCAAACATCAAGGCTGATAACTTTTGTCCAAGAGCTTCATCAACTTCTTCAAAAACTTCGCGGGCTACTGGAAAAGCTTCCGCTAGCTCTTTCCCCATCCCAACAGCCTGAGATCCCTGCCCAGGAAAAACAAATGCACGCTTCATTATAATCTCCTTATTAAACGCGCTGATGTCTTGGTGTAACAACGCCGTATTACACCCGTCTGCCCAATCAAACCGTCAAGACTTTAATCCGTTGATGAACAAACAACATTCAGGGTATTTGTGTTGCCCCAGAAATAGCCTTCTACAATTGATTATGCAACGGCATGAGCACCTAATAATTTTCAAGGGCGAAACCATACAATAAAGACATAGGTATAATCGTATCTTTTCAATCAGTTAGTTGCCACGCACACTATAGAGCTTGACCCACGCAGCAAGATCGCTATATTCCGCACGTTAATCCGCACTAAATCAACTCCTTGCTGGTGACCTCTAGCGGAAACAAGGACACCAGCTCCGGGTATAGGTTTTCCTCTACCCACAAAGCCGTGAGGAGTAACTATGGCTTTTTATGAATGTGTATATATCGCACGTCAGGACATCTCGTCCTCTCAGGTCGATACACTCACTGAGCAGTTTACTGCTATTATCACCGAAAATGGTGGTTCTGTTGCTAAGACCGAATACTGGGGTCTGCGTAACATGGCCTATCGCGTTAAGAAAAATCGCAAAGGTCATTACGTTCTTCTCAACATCGATGCTCCATCTGCAGCGGTCCAGGAAATGGAACGTGTTATGCGCTTGAACGACGATGTTCTTCGTACACTAACTATCAAAGTTGATGTACTCGAAGAAGAGCCTTCTGTCGTCATGCAAAACCGTGGCAGCCGTGATGAGCGCGGTGGTCGTGGTGGTCGTGGTGGTCGTGATGACCGCGGCGGTGATCGTGGTGGCCGCGGTGGTGATCGTGGTGGTCGTCCTCCTCGTGAGGGTGGTGATCGCGCTCCTCGTGAAGCAACAGCTAGCTAAGGAAGAGAAACATGGCCGTTCAAATCGTTAGCCAGGGCGTTGGTTCACGTCGCCCGTTTAACCGTCGCCGTAAAAGCTGCCCGTTCGTTGGTGCAAACGCACCAAAGATCGACTACAAAGACACACGTCTTCTGCAGCGTTTCATCTCTGAGCGCGGTAAAATTGTACCAAGTCGTATAACTGCAGTATCTGCAAAGAAACAGCGCGAGCTTGCAAAAGCTATCAAACGTGCTCGCTTCCTTGCTCTATTGCCATACTTGATCGGGTAAGAAGGAGATTTTATCATGCAAGTCGTCCTTCTAGAACGCATCGAAAAACTTGGTCAAATGGGTGATGTTGTCACCGTGAAACCTGGTTATGCTCGTAACTTCCTGCTTCCAAAGCAGAAAGCTATGCGCGCAACTAAATCAAATCTTGAACACTTTGAAAACCAGCGTGCTCAGCTGGAAGCAGACAACCTCAAGCGTCGCGAAGAAGCCGAACAGGTTTCTGGTAAGCTTGAAGGTCTAACTGTTTCCCTGATTCGTCAGGCTGGTGATTCCGGGCAGCTTTACGGTTCTGTAAACACTCGTGATATCGCTGAAGCAGTTACTGAATCTGGCATCACTGTTGCTCGTTCTCAGGTTGTTCTCAACAAAGTTATCAAAACTCTTGGTCTGCACGACGTTAAAGTTATGCTACACCCAGAAGTTACCGTTAACATTGTTGTTAACACTGCACGTTCTGCTGAAGAAGCTGAGCTACAGCTTAGCTCTGGCGGTGCTGTTTCCAATGAGGAAGCCGCTGAAGAACGTGAAGCTGTTGCTGAAGTAGTTGAAGAAGAAATCACAGAAGAAGAAACAGAAGCATAAGTCTTCTTTTCTCACTTTTGAGTTTTATGAGACGGCACCTTTCGAGGTGCCGTTTTCATTTACAACCTGTACTTCTCATCCCTAAAGAGCTACATTCCTCTGCGCTCTTTTTTTGCCCTAAACAGGGAACAAAAAACAGGTATGATCAAGCGCTTGTTGATAATAATTTTCTAGATTCGAGGCCATGGAAGATCACGCGATTCCTCCCTTTGATGTTTCAGACATCCCCTTTGATGATGGACAAGAACTCCGCTCTCCTCCTCATAATTACGAGGTTGAGCAAGCTCTGTTAGGCGCAGTACTGTCTAACAACAAAGCTTTTGAAAGAATCTCTGATTTCCTCCTTCCTGTTCATTTTGCTGATCCTGCTCATGCTGAGATTTATCATGCCTGCAAAACACTCATTGAACGCGGACAGCTGGCAAACGCTACGACTCTAAAGAACTTTTTTGCAAGCAACGGTAACTTGGAAGAGTTGGGCGGCACGAGCTACCTGGCTGAGCTTCAAAGCAACGTTGTTACAATCATCAATGCGTCTGAATACGGCAAGATTATTCACGACCTCTATATCCGTAGAGAGTTAATTGATCTTGGCGAAGAGGTCGTCAATCATGCCCACACACATGAGTTAGAACTTTCTGCGACCCAGCAAATTGAGGGCGCAGAGCAAAAGCTCTATCGTTTGGCAGAAGAAGGTCAGACCGAAGGTGGCTTCGTATCATTCGCTGATGCGCTTGCAACATCAATGAATTACATCGATGTTGCCATGAAACAGGGCGATGGTATTTCCGGCGTCTCAAGCGGTCTGCGTGATGTTGATAAACTTCTTGGTGGCTTCCACCATTCTGATCTGATTATCCTGGCCGCTCGCCCGTCCATGGGTAAAACCGCCTTTGTAACAAACATCGCCTTTAACATCGCGCAAGCAACCAAATCCGGGCACAATGCCGAAGGCGATGAAGTCGACATTCCGATGTCAGTTGCTTTCTTTTCATTGGAGATGTCAGCAGATCAGCTGGCGAGCAGGATTTTGTCTTCTGCGGCGGAAACACCATCGCATTTAATGCGTAAAGGTGAGCTAACTGAAGATCAGTTCGAGCACGTCTTTCAGATCAGTCGTGCCCTATCCAACTATAAGCTCTTTATTGATGACACACCGAACCTGACAATACCGGGGCTTCGAAATCGTGTCAGGCGTCTGAAAAGACAACATGGTTTGGATATTATTATCGTCGATTACCTACAGCTGATGTCAGGTGCTCCCGGCGGCAAAAGCGATAGCCGTGTTCAGGAAGTTTCAGAAATTTCACGTGGCCTGAAAGGGATTGCGAAAGAGATGAATGTACCCGTCATCGCGCTTTCCCAGCTTTCCCGTCAAACAGAACAACGCGAAGACAAACGTCCCCAGCTCTCTGACCTTCGTGAATCCGGTTCGATTGAACAGGATGCTGATGTTGTGATCTTCCTCTATCGTGATGAATATTACATTGCCCGTGAAAAACCGGGACAAGGTGCCGATGATTCAACCGATAGATTTCACGAAAAACTGGCCAATCACGAAGCACGTCTGGATGCAGCCAGAAACAAAGCCGAGATGATTGTCGGTAAACAACGTCACGGCCCTATTGGCTCTGTTGAACTCCACTTTAATGGCGAGTTTACGAAATTCTCTGACCTGGCAGAGGAAGACCAACTTCCTGAAAGCTATTAATTTCTCTGATTAATACAAATAACCCAACACTTTGCACTGGCCTAGATTGACGCAAAAGAAGACCTTAGGTATTGTGCCTACCCTATTAGAGGCAATTTTCTAATCGCACGTTCGCAAATAAAGTTGCCTTTAATAGTGAAGCGGATAAATCCTTGGGGGAAGGAAATTCTGGACAAATCAAGCTCAATACTCGTTACAGTCTGATTCAACAGCTTTTCAATAGATCTCAATTTAATCATCTCAATCTCTGTTCATAACGGTAAAATGTATGCCCATTCTTCAACCTCTTGGTAATCTTACTCTACGTTTTTTGGAGATTATCGGGCGTCTTTCTATTTTTGCTGGAACAGCAATTTCGCATTGCTTTCGGCCCCCCTTCTATCCGAAGCTTATCCTGAAGCAGATGATCGAGGTTGGATATTATTCACTCCCCGTCGTTGGTCTGACCGCAATCTTCACCGGCATGGTTCTCGCGCTGCAAAGTTACACTGGTTTCGCGCGTTTTTCTGCTGAAAGCGCGATCCCAAACGTCGTTATCGTTTCGATCACCCGTGAACTTGGCCCTGTGTTAGCCGGTTTGATGGTTGCTGGTCGCGTCGGCGCCGCCATGGCTGCCGAAATTGGTACGATGCGGGTTACAGAACAAATCGACGCCCTATACACCCTAGCAACAAACCCTTTTAAATACCTTATTGCTCCCCGTGTTATCGCAGGGGTGTTAACGCTTCCCCTCCTCGTACTTGTTGCAGATACAATTGGTGTTTTCGGGGGATATCTCGTTTCCGTACACAAGCTTGGTTTTAACCCGGCAACTTACATCAAGAACACCATTGATTTCATGGAAAATCTTGATGTTATCTCTGGCCTTGTCAAAGCAGCAGCCTTTGGATTTATTATTACCTTGATGGGGTGTTACCACGGTTTCCATTCAAGAGGTGGCGCACAAGGCGTGGGCGCAGCGACCACAAACGCGGTTGTATCCGCTTCTATCCTCATTCTCACCTTCAACTATATCATAACTGAGTTGTTTTTCTCAATATGAGCAACAAAACAGATATACCCGGCAAGGACATCAGAATAAAGATCAGGGGACTGACCAAAGCCTTTGGCCCCAAAGTCATCCTCAACAATCTGGATCTGGATGTTTACGCAGGTGAATCCCTTGTTGTCATAGGAGGCTCGGGAACAGGAAAATCTGTGCTGTTAAAGTGCATACTAGGTCTATTACGGCCTGATGCTGGAACTGTAGAGATCAATGGACAAAACATCGTTGGCCTCAACAGTGATGACATGGAAAAGGTACGCCGAAAGTTTGGCATGCTTTTTCAATATGCCGCCCTTTTTGATTCACTCACCATCCTCGATAATGTTGCATTCGGTTTGATCCAAGCTCACCGTGTTCCTAAAAAAGAGGCACATCGTATCGCCCTTGAAAAACTATCCGCAGTTGGATTGGGGGAACGGTTTGCAGCTAAGTTTCCAGCCGAACTTTCGAGCGGTATGAAAAAGAGGGTTGGACTTGCACGCGCCATTGCGACAACACCAGAGACCCTGTTCTTTGATGAACCAACAACGGGTCTAGACCCTGTCATGGGCGATGTCATTGATCAATTGATCGTCAAGTCGGTTAAAGAACTTGGCGCAACGGGCCTTACAATTACGCACGATATGGATTCAGCAAAACGAATTTCTGATCGTATCGCCATGCTCTATGATGGCAAGATCACATGGGTTGGCCCTACAGAGGAACTCGAGAAAACTGATAATCCTTTTGTTCATCAATTTATAAATGGATTATTAGACGGACCGATAAAAGTCAGCCTTGCCCATAATGATTGACCAACAGCCTAATACCCTTATCAAGCCTGTCTTAAATCGGGTAAATTAAAAATGGCACCACGATAAATTCAGGAGATCCCTTTGGCCCGCCCCATAATTCGCTACGTTTGTCAGTCCTGCGGTGCTGACTATGCAAAATGGTCAGGGAAATGTGATTCCTGTGGCGAGTGGAACTCTATAACCGAAGAAGCAGGATCATCATCTCCCGTTCCTGGTGGCCTTGGTAAAAAGAATGTTCGCAAAGGCAAACAAATTGAGTTTGTTAGCCTAGAGGGTACAAGCAAGCCCGTTCCCAGAATGATCAGTAAAAACCTTGAATTCGATCGAGTTTGTGGTGGCGGGCTCGTTCCAGGCTCAGCCGTTTTGATCGGTGGAGACCCAGGCATTGGGAAATCAACGCTTCTCACCCAGATATTAGCAGCCCTCACAACAAGCGCAGGTGTTAAGTGTGTTTACATCTCTGGCGAAGAAGCCATTGATCAGGTCCGTCTGAGAGCCCGTCGTCTGGGTTTGAAAGGCGATGATTTTCTACTCGCCTCGGCAACGTCTGTTCGTGACATCGCCACCACACTTGATGAACATGACGCTCCACAAGTTGTCGTTATCGATTCTATACAAACAATGTTTGTGGACAGCCTGGATTCTGCCCCCGGAACAGTCTCTCAAGTGCGGGCATCGGCCCAAGAACTGATCCAACTGGCCAAGGCACGGAGCTTTAGCGTTTTACTGGTTGGTCACGTTACAAAAGAAGGCGTCATTGCCGGGCCGAAAGTTCTGGAACACATGGTTGATACCGTTCTTACTTTTGAAGGGGAACGCGGACATCATTTCAGAATCTTGCGCGCCGTAAAAAACCGTTTTGGCCCAACGGATGAAATTGGCGTCTTCGAGATGTCAGAACAAGGACTTGAGCAAGTTTCAAATCCCTCAGCGCTCTTTCTTGCAGAACGGCGTGGCAATGTTACAGGCGCAGCCGTTTTTGCAGGGCTGGAAGGCACGCGCCCAGTTCTCGTCGAAATACAAGCACTTGTCTCTCCCTCACAACAGGCAAACCCAAGACGCGCAGTTGTCGGTTGGGATTCTGGTCGATTGGCAATGATCCTCGCTGTTCTAGAAGCGAGATGCGGTCTCGTACTCGCCGGGAATGAAGTTTATCTAAATGTTGCCGGGGGTCTGCGGATCGGAGAACCAGCAGCAGATATGGCCGTTGCTGCCGCTTTAATTTCAGCAGCCATGGACATTCCCGTCCCCGAAGATACTGTTGTATTTGGGGAAATTGGCCTTTCAGGTGAAATCAGGGCCGTCAACCAATCTGAAAGCAGGTTAAAAGAAGCCACAAAGCTTGGTTTTAAAAATGCAATAATTCCGCCTATTCGTGCAAAGAAGAATTGTAATAAGGCCGCTTCGGGGTTAGATACAAGACAGATTGAACATCTGCAGGATCTGGTTGCATTGTTTGCGGCTAAATCAGTCAAGAAAACTGCGGGTGGCTAACCGGCAAAATTGTTAGGTATTGATGGAAAACTTACCCATCTCACTCTTCGATGTCGCTGTAATTGGCATCATTGTCGTCTCAGGTCTCTTTGCTCTGTTTCGGGGTTTCGTGCACGAAGTCCTATCTGTAGCATCATGGATTGGTGCAGGCTTTGTCACCCTTTGGACATTCCATCCTCTACTACCCTACGTACAGCAATTTATTAACATCCCCTTTGTTGCTGAAATCGTCACCGGGTTTGCTCTTTTTGTGATTACCCTTGGCCTTTTCATGGTAATGATCAGAGCTATCTGTCGACATGTCCGGGAAAGCACATTTGGTCCTCTTGACCGCTCGCTCGGTTTTCTATTCGGGCTAGTACGCGGTGGAATAATTGTCAGTATAACCTGGATTGCACTCTTTGTATTTCTCATGCCAGAAAAAGAGGGCTGGCCAGACGATGTTCAACGGGCAAAAACACGCCCCTCGATTCAGCAAGCTTCAGCAATCTTAGTAAAAGCTTTACCTGAAAAATTTCATAATGAGACCATTAGACAGGTTCTCAAGCAGGCTGAGGCCGCCCGACAAACCTATAATGCGACACAAACTTATCAACGTTTGATAAGCCCGGAATCAAAATCCTCATCAGATAGCGAAGATGCTTCTGGCTATAATGATGAGATGCGTTCACAAATGCAAAAGACCATAGATGCCGTAAGTGGCAGCGAATAACGGATTTATTACTGAGTTCAGGAAAGCGAAAGCCATGACACTCGAAGATTTTCATGATGATGATAAGCTCCACGAAGAATGCGGTGTTTATGCCGTGCATGGACACGAAGGGGCTGCGGCTCTTGTTACTCTTGGCCTTCATGCTCTGCAGCATCGAGGACAAGAAGCGGCTGGCATCATCAGCTATGATGGTAGTGAATTTTATAACCATCGTGCCCTGGGGCATGTCGGCGACAACTTTTCATCACAGGAAGTTATCGAACGCCTGAAGGGGCATGTATCTATCGGGCACACGCGCTATTCTACTACTGGCGAAACAGCTTTACGGAACGTACAACCCCTCTTTGCCGACCTTCACGATGGCGGATTTGCACTTTGCCATAATGGAAATCTGACAAACTCTCAAAAAATACGAGACCAATTGGTCATGCGTGGCTCCATCTTTCAGTCAACAATGGACACTGAGGTGATTTTACACCTCGTCGCAACCTCTATTCAGGATACCATTGTTGGCAAAGTTACTGATGCCATTCAGCGTATTGAGGGTGCCTACGCCCTTCTATGCATGACGAAAGAAGGCGTTATCGCCGTCCGCGACCCCCATGGGATCAGACCTTTGGTTCTTGGCGAACTAGAGGGCGGTTATGTCGTCGCCTCCGAGACCTGTGCTCTGGACATTATCGGGGCCAACTTCATTCGGGATGTTGATCCCGGTGAAATGATTGTCATTAACGATGACGGTGTTCAGTCCCTGCGTCCCTTTCCGCCAACACGTCAACAAACATGTATTTTCGAATATATCTATTTTGCCCGGCCAGATTCAGTCATTGATGGTGTCAGTGTTTACGATGCACGTAAAAACATTGGGAAAGAGCTGGCACAAGAAAGTCATGTAGAATCAGATGTTGTTGTTCCGGTTCCGGATTCAGGTGTTCCCGCCGCGATCGGCTATTCACAAGAATCCGGTGTTCCTTTTGAACTCGGCATAATTCGAAATCACTATGTCGGCCGGACCTTTATTGAACCAGGCCAACAGATCCGCAATCTTGGCGTAAAGCTGAAGCACAATGCAAACAAAGCCGTTCTTAAAGGCAAACGCGTCATTCTTGTAGATGATTCGCTGGTGCGCGGAACGACCTCTATCAAGATCGTCGAGATGGTAAAAGCTGCTGGCGCGAAAGAAGTCCACATGCGCATCGCCTCTCCGCCGATTGGATATCCATATTTCTATGGCATTGATATTTCACAATCCAAAGAGTTGCTTGCTGCCCAAATGGATCTGGAAGAAATGGCCAAGCATATTGGTGTTGATAGCCTCGCATTCTTAACCATTGACGGTATGTACCGTGCGATGGGCAAAGAAGGGCGTAATCCAGAAGCACCTCAGTATTGTGATGCACCTTTTACTGGGCACTATCCAACTCAGATCGACGACTATAAAGATCACGTCGTTGACGTGCCAAGATTTATGCAATCAAAAAAAGCCGGGTAGGACGTTTTTCATGAAGAATGCAGATAACGGGCGGCTTGAAGGCCGGATCGCACTTATTACAGGTGCGTCTCGTGGTATTGGACGCGCTGTTGCCAAACGCTTTGCACAAGAAGGGGCTCAACTCTTGCTCATGGCCAGAACAGTTGGTGCTCTTGAAGAAATTGATGATGAGATTCGCTCTGAAGGTGGTAAAAACCCTATCCTCATTCCGCATGATCTTAAAAACATGGATGGCCTAGATCAACTAGGCGCATCACTATACGATCGCTATGGCAAGCTTGATATTCTCGTTGGAAATGCAGGATCGCTTGGTCCTCTATCCCCCATTGGTCATATCAAACCCAAGATTTGGCAAGAGACTTTTGATATCAATGTCACCGCGAACTATCGTCTCATCAGAAGTCTTGACCCTTTGCTAAAGAAATCAGACGCAGGTCGAGCTATCTTTGTCACGACAGGATCAACAGCCAAAGCCTATTGGAGTCTTTATAAAGCCTCTAAAGCTGCACTGAATACATTGGTTCAGTCCTATGCCTGTGAAATTGAGAAAACGAACGTCAAAGCTAATTTGATTTCACCCGGACCAATCAGAACAACAATGCGGGAAAAAGCTTTCCCCGGCGAAGACCCTATGACACTCAGAGCACCAGAAGAGATCACTGATACTTTTGTTGATCTGGCTTCTGTCGACTGTACCTTGAATGGACAGTTTATTGATATCAGAGAAGAATAGCTTGCCCTGACTACTTACCAAAAAAGGCTCCTTACCGGAGCCTTTTTTTTATTACCTTTTAAGTCTTCTTTTTCTTACCTGCATAGGGATTATCTCCCTTTTTCATATGCATACGAAGGGGAACCCCTGGCATATCAAAGGTTTCACGGAGATTGTTCTCCAAAAACCTTGTATAGGATGCAGGAAGATCCTCTGGCAAGGAACAGGAAATCGCAAAAGTTGGTGGCCGTGTCCGGGCCTGCGTAATGTATTTCAACTTGATGCGTCGTCCACCCGGCGCAGGCGGCGGATGGCGTTCAATCAACTCTGCAAGCCATCTGTTTAGACCAGCTGTTGGCAAACGAATATTCCAGATATCATAAATATCAAAGACAGTATCCAACATCTTATTCAGCTTGTGCCCCTTAAGGGCAGATATTGTCACGACAGGAATGCCTTTGACCTGTGGCAGCGATGTTTGAAGGCGATCTTTCACCAGCTGCATAACTTCATCTTTGTCTTTACAGGTATCCCATTTATTCACAACGATAATAAGGGCACGCCCCTCATCAATTACCGTTCGGGCGATCGTTAAATCCTGTTTTTCCAAGACACCATCAGCGTCCAAAACCAGAGCAACAACCTGTGCATATTTCAAAGCACGAATGGTATCAGAAGCAGAAAGCTTTTCCACTTTATCTTCGATTTTAGATCGACGGCGAAGCCCTGCTGTATCAACAAGTTTAAGGGGCTTTCCCCGATATTCCCATTCAATGGAAATTGCATCCCGTGTGATCCCCGCTTCAGGACCCGTCAACAACCTGTCTTCATCAATCAGCTTATTGATTAGCGTAGATTTACCAACGTTCGGGCGTCCGACAATGGCAAGCTGCAGAGGTCCGCGCTCGGCCTCATCATCTTCCAAAACCTCTAATTCGTCCTCAGAGTATTCATCTTCGTCTAAATTATCCTGATCTTCGGATTGGGCTTCATCATCTAGACTATTTGGCGAACCTGAATCTGCTTTTGACTTCTCAAATACTTCTGACGATGCCTTTGATTCCGCGGCACGTGTCATATGCTCTTTGACAACATCATAGAGATCACTGCTGCCCAAACCATGTTCGGCAGAAAATGGAATAGGCTCACCAAGACCTAATGAATAGGCTTCCATAAGCCCCTGTTCGCCTACCCTGCCCTCGCACTTGTTTGCCATCAACGCGATAGGTGTTTTTCCACGGCGAAGGTATTTTGCAAAATGCTCATCAATTGGCATAACACCCACACGGGCATCAATAACCATAATAACAAGATCAGCGTCTTCAACAGCACGTTCAGTTTGCCTGCGCATACGCGCTTCCAGACTGCCATCAAAAGCTTCTTCTAAACCTGCAGTATCAATAATTCGAAACCGACAATCAAAAAGATAGGCATCACCTTCTCTTCGATCCCGGGTTACCCCAGGTTGATCATCAACAAGAGCGAGCCGTTTTCCAACAAGTCGATTAAAGAGTGTAGATTTGCCCACATTGGGACGCCCTACAATAGCGACCGTAAAAGTCATTTTGTTTGTCTTTCTTCTCGCGCTTTAGCCCCTAGGGCTTATTGCATCGCGATAATTTCTGCTTCAGCAGTCAGGAAATACAAGCTATTCCCAACAACAACCGGAGGCATAGCAGCTCCGTCAGGAAGCTCAAGATATCCGAGGATATCGCCGGTATAGGGTGATAAAGAAATTGCCTCGCCATGAGATCCAGCAATAATCAAACGGTCACTTGCCAATACGGGGCCTTGCCATGCAATCAACCCTTTACGATCTTCGGGATCGGCAAAACGTGGTAAAGACTGGATCCAGCGAATACGGCCATCTTGCCTTCTGACAGCCGCAATCTGCGAGTCATTCGTCAAAACATAAATAAACTCACCCGCAACCCATGGCATCTGTACACCACCAATATCGGTATCCCAAAGACGTACACCTTCCTTGAGATCAATAGCAACCATCCGACCAGAGTGACTTATGGCAATTACCCTGTCTCTGTCAATAACTGGCATCGCTTTAATATGAGCGAGATCGGTCAACGGGTCAGTCTTTTTGACAGAAGAAAGGTTCAGGTTCCATTCCTCGTCCCCTTCGATCACGTCAATGGCAACAATCTCGCCTGAAGAATAAGGCACCACCAGTTTACGTCCGGCAATTGCGGGGCTCGCACCACCAAGCAAGCTGGTTTCAGATTGAAGACCGATATGGCTCCATAAACGACGGCCATCATCAGCAGCAAGAGACAGGGTTTGGTTATCAAGCGTTACAATGAAAACACGGCCGCCGTTGACTGTTGGAGCAGCCCTGATCGGAGCAGGTGCATCCTGAGACCAAATGACATCACCAGAACGGACATCCAGAGCAAAAATCCTAGCAAACCCAGTAGAAACAAAAATTCGACCATCCGCATAGGCAATACCGCCCCCGAAGAAACCATCATCTTCATCATGCGGATCAAGATCTTTTTCCCAGTAAACTCGACCCGTCAGGCGATCATAGGCCTTTACCGTCGAACGGGAATCCATTGTAAAGAGAACAGATTCGACAACAAGCGGTTGAGCGAGGATCAGCTCATCGCCATCGCTTTCTTCACCAATATCATCACTCCAGCTTTCTCGGGGTAGATCCCCTAAAGAAAGATGGAACATTGCATGGGCAGGGTTGCCACCATTATGAGTCCAATAGCTATTCATGAAAGGTTTGGGCAATACAATCCGCTGGTCGCTTATTGATGGATCAGCCTGTAACCCTTTATCAACAGATTGAATAGAAATACGTGCACCAGGTAAAGGCGGAGCTTCGTCTTCGCCCCACCACTCATCGGCCAAACTGCACCCAGAAAGAACAAAGCCCAGACCAAGTATCAACAGGCTTTTACGCATCCCCATCCCCATCTATTTTACTCCGCCAAGCTCTCTAGTATTTGACCAGAGCGACTTTTGATTCCATTTGGTGTATCAACATCATCAATAAGCTGTTGAAAAAGTGCTTTAGCTGCTGTGTTGTCACCTTCGCGTAAAGCAACAATAGCCTGTAGTTCAATAGCACTATAACGGAATGCCCCGTTTGCAACAGCTAAACCGGCCAAGCGTTGCTTCACATCAGCAAGATCACCATCTGCAACCAAATGCATCGCCGCGAGTAAAGAAGCCACATCTTTTAGCGTAGAGAGTGGTGGACTGCTTGCCGCAATCTCATCCCAAACCTTAACCGCAGCTGTGGTGTCGCCAGCTTCGACAAGAAGACGGGCCTGTTCAAAGCGAGCCAACGTCCCGTAACCATCATCACTTTGAGCCAAAGGTGTTAACACCTTCTCTGCTTCATCAGCTTTACCAGCCTGGGACAATTCCAATGCCGATGCAAAAATTGCTGATTTTTCGGCTTGCACTGTGCTTTTATAACTTTCCCAGCCTTGGAAACCAGCTGTTGCCGCAACGACAAGAACAGCTGCACCAATCGCCCACTTACCATATCTTTTCCAAAGAACTTCAACGCGTTCACGTTTCAGATCTTCTTCAACTTCCTGAAAAATATCAGCCACGAATTAATTATCCCTCGTTTTGGCGTACCGCCATTAGCGCAAAACTTTTTTCAAAGCCCGCGACTAATCAGTCATCACTCGAAATTCGTTGAACTTTATATAGAAACTTTACCCTTACAACAATCGCAATCATCAAATAAGAAGGCACACCATCGAAGATCATCGTCTAATTTCCTAATAAATTATTTACGAAGATGCCGTAGACTTCGCAAATAGGTATATTACCGACCTAATGATCGGCTTTAAACTAGGCAAAATTATGAAACGTCTCTTAAGTGCATTATTGATAAGTATTACCGCGGCAATCTCGTTAGCCGGATGTAGCTTAACGGACCCCGTAACAGCCGCGGCCAGCGTTGGGACACTTGTCCATACAGATAAAACCATCACAGACCATTTTGTTAGCTGGGCAATGGCTAAAGACTGTTCCATTGTTTATTCGTCAAAAGGTGAACCCTATTGCAGAGACGAACAGATGGAAAATGGGTTGGCTAATTCTGGTTACGAAAACTTGTATTGCTACCGTAATATCGGCGGTGTGACCTGCTATGAAAGCCCCTATCAGGAAGCTAGCTCACAAACAACGATATACCATAGTAAACAAACGCCACCATCAAACGTAGCATCAGGGAATTAACGCGCTAAGTGATTAGGCAAACCGCTTTGGACTATATGGGGAAAGATCAAACGATGGCCTCTTTCCTTCGACTATTGAAGAAACTACTTTTCCTGTAATCCCACCTAGGGTTAATCCTACATGCTGGTGTCCAAAAGCGAGTATGATGTTCTTGTTTTGTGGGGAAGGGCCAATCACAGGTAACGCATCTGGCATTGATGGTCGAAACCCAAGCCATTCACTCTGACGTACTCCCAAGTCTGGTAGTGCTATTTTAGCCGTTCTTTCCAGATAGTTCATCAAACTTTCAGTATAATCCTTTTGTAACCCACCAAGCTCCACAGTACCCGCTATACGTACCTGATCGCTCAATGGTGTCATATAAAACCCTTTTTCTGCCCACCCGACAGGACGGCTAAGAGACGTGTTCTGTGCACTGAGCATAATGTGGTAACCACGTTCTGTATCCAACGGCATCTTCCCAACAAGAGAAGGAAGCAAATCCAGTGAATACGCACCTGCCGCGACAACACTTTTTTGAACGAGAAACTCCACATTTTCGCACTGGACGCGCACGTTTTGATCACCAGAACTTTCCAGTTTTTTAACATTTTCCAGAAGAACGGCCCCTCCTTGACTTACAAAATGCTCTGTTAATCGCTCAATCAATTTCCCTGGATACAAAAACTGAAACGATTTATCAAAAAACACTCCCTTATAAAATATGTTCGTCAGGCTTGGTTCCAGTTCATATATTTCACCGGCCTCGACTTCACGAAGGGACACACCTCGTTCTTGCCTAGCTAGAATATCTGAATTTGCGGCTCTATAGCCTTTTTCAGTATTATATAAATAAAGACAGCCGTGTCGTTGTATAAGATCTTTCGCACCGGCGTCTTCTATTAAGGGCATCAAGCCACTTTCAGCCTTCGAAAGCAGTACCGCCAAAGCATCAATAATGCGGGTGACTTCTTTTGGCCGACAATGGGATATAAACTGGCTAAGCCAAGGAAACATCCGATAAATATAATTCCACTTTACGGCAAAAGGACTATTCTTGCTCAGAACCATGGCAGGAACGTTAAATGGCAATGACGGAGAATTAATTGGTATACAGGCATAATCAGCAAAAGTGCACGCACTTCCACTGGCCGTACTGTTACCAGGGGAGCAACGATCAATAATACAGACTGAATACCCACTCTTTTGGAGCCATAAAGCAGATGAAATACCAACCATACCGCCACCGATTACGGCAACATCGTATTTCTTTGTTTCTCTTAGAATAGACATACAACTCTCTATAAATAAATGATGGCAATTCAGAACTAACCAGTTAAACCAACCGTTACCAGAAGCTAAATCAATATCAGGATAAACTCTGAATAGATCAACATCTTTGGCTGATATCATTCAGGCTTATTGCCCCGGAATGCTTCGGCTATTAGGTATGGACCTTCTCATAAAAATCAGCCAACCTATAAGAATGGATATTCGCTATATATTGGGTGCTGAATGACCACTGTTTACTACCTGAACAAGGGGAAGAAAACCTCTCAACAAATCACCTTTAACAAACAAGAATTAGGGCAACTGTTATCAGTTTACAGCCAAAGGGTCGCCAAAGGAGAATGGCGAGACTATGCCATTGATATGTTAGGGGATTCTGCCGTTTTCTCTATCTTCAGACATGCACATGAAACCCCCTTATTTGCTGTCGTAAAGTCTATGGGTCACAAAAACCGTTATGAAGAATATACGGTGTTTAATGGACATAAAAAATTAAAAAGAACCCGAAACTTATCCGAAGCCCTCGAAATTTTTAATAATATTCTTCATCCTGTTAGCTACTGATTAACGCCTGGGATTCTATAAATAAATACAAGCATAAAAAATATTTCTATCGCCAAAACAGATCTGATTAATTAAATACCTCAATCAAGGCAGACGTCAGCTCTGTAAATTAGATTTAATAGAACATTTAAGCTTTAAGGAAAAACTGTAAATGCTGGTCGCCGATAGTTTCACAAATGCACAAGCTTACGCAGAGAAAGCTATCACTATTATGGTACAAAGGGGTATCCCCTCTACCCCACCCAATTATACAATCTGGTATGATTATGTCAGTGGTAAAAATACTGATCTCAAAATTGCCGTCGATAAAATCATTCAAGACAAAAAGCCGTTTACTCCAGAAACCTGTAATGAACTGTATCAGCGGTTTTATCTCGCCGACACAACTCATGGCGCTCACCTGCAAGAAGCTGGAGAAAGAATACAAGATACGTTAGCCCAGGTAATCCAGCAGATCAGCGAAGCGGGAAGTGATAACGCGACCTATGGCGAAAAGATTACAAGCATTGCCGATGATATGGCCGGAGAAGACAACGCGTCGTCTTTACAAAATTTTGTAAAAGAAATCGTGCGCGAAACTGCCGAAATTACAGAAAAGAATAAAATTCTTCAAAGCCAGCTACAAAAATCATCAAGTGAAATCGATACGCTTCAGGAAAACCTGGAAAAAGTCAGAACGGAAGCCTTAACCGATGCACTGACCCAAATTGGAAATCGAAAGCTTTTTGATACAAATCTTAATAAAGAGGCAAAAAAAGCAGACGAAGAAAATTCCGACCTCTGCTTGCTTCTAATGGACATTGATCTTTTTAAGAAGTTTAACGACACCTTCGGTCACAGAGTTGGTGATGAAGTCCTGAGAGTTGTTGCCCGCCAATTAAAAAGCGCTGTGAAGGGACAGGACACACCTGCTCGGTACGGAGGGGAAGAGTTTACATGCATCTTACCGAGCACAAGCCTTCACGATGCCACAAGCCTTGCAAACCAGATCCGTGAAAAAATCGCCAAACAAGTTTTACGAAATAAAAAAACGGGTCAAGAATTTGGCAGAATCACCCTTTCGATTGGCGTTTCAAAATACGTTAAGGGCGAATCCCTCGAAGGATTTATCCAACGTGCAGACGAAGCACTCTACAGAGCAAAAGACCAAGGCCGTAACCGCGTGATACAAGAAATTTCCTAAAACTCACAATCCCTGATTAGCTATATAAATACCTTATGATGCCACTCTCCTTCAAAACAGCTATGTCTACAGACTTGGAAAAGCTCATTTCAATTCGTATCGGAGCAATGAGAGAGAGTTTGGAAAATGTCGGGCGGTTCGATCCTGAGCGCGCACGTGAACGCTTTGCGAATAAATTCACCGCAGATAAAACAACACTTGTTTTACAGGGTGACGAAATCATCGGATTTTATGTTCTTCTGGCGAGAGAGAATTACCTCTGGCTCGATCATCTTTATATAGATCCCGCCACACAAGGTGTTGGTGTGGGATCTAGCGTTATGAACAGAATAATTAAAATAGCCTTGAGTAAAAAACTTCCCCTGAAACTCTGTGCATTAAAAGAAAGCAAGGCCAATATCTTTTACATAAAACACGGTTTCGAGCTTACTCATTCAGAAGAATGGGATAACTTTTATTCACGCCCATATTTGTAAGGAATTTCTTCAGCTTAATCCGAGCCACAGTTTCTTTGTTGGATAACTAATCCCTATCAGGATACAAAACCAACGGGCCCTACATTATCATCTTGGCCACTGACAATTTGCTCAATAACCCGTTCTGAACGTTCAAGGCGTTTGGTCAACTTTTCAATAACCTGCCATTGCTCTGCCAGCACATCACTGAGCTCTTGTATGGTTTTATCCTGCTCAGCGATATAACCTTCGAGAACATTCATACGATCATCTATCTCGGCCATTTCGTGCTCTTTCTACTTTGAACTCTATCCCAAACCATCATCTTGCTTTTGTAGCTATTTAAATAGCCTTTGTGCAAATGGTATATTAAATTTTATTTTGATAATTCTAGAAATACCGTTTAATGTAAGCTTAATCGAAAAAAGAGCGTTAAAAATGAATATAGAAACTGCCGCATCACAGATGGAAGCTTTGGGTAAACCCAAAAGGTTAGACATATACCGGGCCCTCATTCGTGCAGGAAAAGAAGGGTTATCTGTCGGGGCTTTACAAGACAAACTGGGAATACCGGGTTCAACCCTGTCGCATCATCTAAAAACACTAATGATTGCGGACCTCATCACTCAGGAAAGGCAGGCGACAACCCTGATTTGCCGTGCCAACTACACCTCAGTACAGCAGCTGGTCGATTATCTGGTTTGCGAGTGCTGTATCGACTCATCTCAAGATAGTGCGGACTGCGAAATCGATGCTTCACTTACATGCAGCTAAATGATCTCGATTGTCAGATATACTATGCTCAACCACCAAAACGTTAAGGAGAAACCAGTGGAAAGAAAAATAGACGGATCAAAAGCAACGATGGCCAACAATCAAAAATGTTGCGGTGGATCACCAGTAAACAACACGGATGCCTGTTGCAAAGCGGATGAAGTTGCCAAAGAACAAGGGCAAAAAGGGTGTGGATGTTCGTGTAGCTCCCCCAAAAGCGCTTAAATCGAGCCATAAATGAAAAAGGCGAAACACAGGGTTTCGCCTTTAATACAAACGTTTACCGTTAGATTTATTCCAACAGAATTATTCCCACTCAATAGTTCCTGGTGGCTTTGACGTGCAGTCATACACCACCCGGTTAATGCCGCGGACTTCATTGATGATGCGGTTTGTCACCCGCCCAAGGAACTCGTGGTCAAAGTGGTAATAATCCGCGGTCATCCCGTCGGTGGAGGTCACAGCCCGAAGAGCACAGACAAAATCGTAAGTCCGTGCATCCCCCATCACACCAACAGTACGCACGGGCAGCAACACAGCAAAAGCCTGCCAAATCTCATTATAGAGACCCGCTTTGCGAATTTCTTCAAGATAGATCGCATCAGCTTTACGCAGGATATCGCACTTTTCAGGCGTTAGCGGCTGTCCTGGGATACGGATTGCAAGACCAGGTCCCGGGAAGGGATGACGATCAACAAAGCTATCGGGCAACCCGAGTTCACGGCCCAAGCCACGAACCTCATCTTTGAAAAGCTCTCTGAGCGGCTCAACCAGCTTCATGTTCATGCGTTCGGGCAAACCGCCAACATTGTGGTGCGATTTGATGGTAACGCTTGGTCCGCCTGTGAAAGAAACTGATTCAATTACATCTGGGTAGAGCGTTCCCTGAGCAAGGAAATCTGCGCCGCCAATTTTATTGGCTTCTTCCTCGAAAACATCAATGAAGAGACCGCCAATGGTTTTACGTTTTTTTTCTGGATCAAACTCATCCCCAAGGGCCGCAAAGAAACGATCAGCGGCATTCACGTGGACCAGTTCAATATTGTAGTGATCTTTAAAGAGAGTAACCACCTGCTCGGCTTCGCCCATACGCATAAAGCCGGTATCAACGAAGACGCAAGTCAGCTGCTCACCAATGGCTTCGTGTAAAAGAACGGCAACAACAGAACTGTCGACACCACCAGAAAGTCCACATATAACTTTCCCGTCGCCAACCTGTTCGCGAATGGCCTCTACCTTTTGATCTTTAAAGGCAGCCATTGTCCAGTCGCCAGTACAGCCCGCAACGCCGTGGGTGAAGTTCTTCAAAAGCTGTGCACCATGGGGCGTGTGATAAACTTCCGGGTGGAACTGAACCGCGTAAAACTTTTTGTCATCGTTGGCGACAGCGGCACAAGGCGCGCCCTCAGAGGTTGCAACAACCCTAAAGCCCGATGCCAGCTTACCAACACGGTCGCCGTGGCTCATCCAGACCTGTTCCTGGGTGCCAACACCCCATACACCATGGAAAAGGGCACAGTCTTCGGTAATATCAATAATCGCCCGACCAAATTCCTGATGGTCAGAAGTTTCAACTTTACCGCCAAGCTGTTCCATCATGGTCTGCTGACCATAACAAATTCCCAACACAGGCACGCCCATTTCAAACACCTTTGTCGGTGCAGACGGGGCATCATCCCAAGTTACAGAGGCAGGACCACCGGAAAGGATGATGGCTTTTGGCGCATAGGCATCCAGAAAAGCATCATCTATGGCGTTAAAAGGATGGATCTCGGAATAGACGCCGCTTTCACGCACACGACGTGCAATCAGCTGGGTAACCTGAGACCCGAAATCAATAATGAGAATACGATCAGTCATGGATGGAACTCATGCTCCGCAATAAGCCCGACACCATCATTGGCAAATCCAATCAAAGGTATCCAGGGCACGTTCAATTTCACGTCCCTTACCTGCCGGAAAGCGCGACAAATGTCAAAGACAGAAACAGCTCTTTTACCTGTTTGAGGCTCTTTTTACAGTAAGCCATAAAAATCGCGTTTCTCTTTTCGTCGCCATTTTTTGAGCTACGAAAGAAAAACATCCAAAAACGAAACTATCAAGCGACCGAGAATATGATCGGGGTTAGAGTAGATCAGCTTTACGGTCATCAGAATCGACGTCACCACCAAAAGCGGCCGAATAATCCGCGCGCCATGCTTCATGGTCATCTGCGCGCCAAGATAACCACCGATCACGGATCCACAGGCCATGATCAAACCAACGGACCACACCAGACTGTCGCCAAGGATAAAGAACAACAGCGAGGCAAAGTTACTGGTGAAGTTCAATAACTTCGCATGCGCGGTGGCTTTGAGGATGTTGTACCCAAGCAGGCTCACTATGGCCAAAGTGAAGAACGACCCTGTGCCGGGACCAAAAAAACCGTCGTAAAACCCAATGCCTGTTCCAAAAAAGAACGCAAAGACATTACGGCTGATCCGTTGGTGACGATCTTCATCCCCCAGCTTGCGCTGAAACAGAAAATAGATGGCGATTGCAATCAGTAAAAAGGGAATGGCATTGACCAGAAAGCTGCTATCAACCGACCGAAGAACAAGCACGCCAGATGCCGCACCGATAAAGGTCAGAACTATCGGCAGTATCCACGCTTTGATATCCAGATGACCTTTGCGGATAAAACTAAGCGTCGCTGAGAAAGTTCCGAACGATCCCTGTAGCTTGTTTGTTGCAATTGCCTGAACCGGCGACAGCCCAACAGTCAACAAGACAGGTAGCGTAATCAGCCCCCCGCCCCCGGCAATGGCATCAACAAAGCCCGCAAAAAGACCCGCAGCAAACATCAGAGCAAGAAGCTCGGGAGAAAAGAAATCCATTCTGGTGACCTGTCGGAAGAAAAGAGCCGAAAAACAACATCGGGGAAACAGGATCTAGTCCTAACAAGCTTTCCCAGCTAATGCAGCAAAAGATATTATTTAATCAGGATTGTAAGCGCACAAATTGTCCCGGTTACAATTACGGAATGATCCAACACCACTCCCGATTATGACCGTCGTTCAAGCACCGCGCAGAAGAAGCCATCAAGGCTGTGTTGCGCGGGGGATACTTTCATTGTTTGGTCGATAAAGGCACAGGGTTTCATGCCTTGTTCTTTCCAGATTTCGCTGACAGGCACGCGTTGATAGTTTGGATGTTTTGCAAGGAAAGCGTCTATTTGATCCGTGTTTTCGTCATCAAGGACAGAACAGGTCGCATAAATCAGTCGACCACCAACTTTTACACAAGAAGCCCCCTGTTCCAGTACTTTGGTTTGCATTTCCTTGTAGTTTACAAACTTACCCGATGTGATCCGCAAACGTGCATCTGGTTGGCGTCGCCATGTCCCGCTTCCAGAACAGGGGGCATCCACCAACACGCGGTCAAAACCTTTTGCAGACATCTTTTTCAGATTATCTTTGTTCAGCGTTGCATAGCGGATGTTTTCAATTCCGGCCTTTTCAACCCGTGGCTCAGCTCGTTGAAGTCGGCGGGGGTCAATATCCATTGCTACCAACTCGCCGTCGTTTTGCAGCAACGCGCCCAAGGCAAGAGATTTGCCCCCGGCACCCGCGCAGAGATCAAGCACAGACTGTCCCGGTGTCACGTCGCACAATAAGGCGATCAGCTGTGACCCTTCGTCCTGAACTTCGACCAGACCATCACGAAAGGCTTTGCAGTTTCCGAGGGCTGTGCGCCCCTGAACCCGAATACCCCAAGGCGAAAAGTCAGTTACTGCTCCTTCGACATTATCTTTGCCTAGCAGGTCAATTACCTGATCCCGTTCGCCCTTTAGCAAATTGGCGCGAAGATCAAGACTGGCTTGTTTTTGCAAACCAACGGCTTCTGCTTTGGCACCTTCGACACCAAACTGTTTTTCAAACAAAGCATAGAGCCAGTCCGGCAATTCCCCCTGAACCGCTGCCGGCATATCCGGATGGTTAAGCTCTTGTCCTTGTAGTGTTGCCAAAGCTTCGTTTTCAAATTCGCTGAGGGCACGGGGGCTGTAATCCCCGCCATCGCAAATTTCATCCAACTCAGAAGCTTTCAGCCCTTCGACCAATGTCGCGTAAGATAAAACAAGTGATCGACACCCATCCCCAAGACCGGATTTAATCGTCCACCAATCAAGTCTAGATTTGGATCGGATCACGCCATAGACCCGTGCAGAGATATCCTTGCGATCTTTGGAGCCAATAAAACGCCGCGCGCGAAGGTAGCTGTTGACCACTCGATCCATGGGCAGGGATGATTCCATAACTTCGGTCAGAAGTTCGATTGAAGTTTGAATACGTCCAGAAGGTCTCACAACAGATCTCGCGTTTTTAGCTGGGAATAAAAAGGGCGACACCCGTTACAGGGGGCCGCCCATAAAAATAGTCGATTAGAGAGCAGAAACCAAATGCCGATTACTGCTGCCTAATATCTTAGGCCTTAACCACCACTGCGATAGTTCGGGGCTTCGCGGGTGATTGTCACATCGTGCACGTGGCTTTCGCGCAGGCCAGCGTTTGTAATTTTACAGAAAACGCAATTCTCACGCATGTGATCAATGGTCGGAGAGCCCGTATAGCCCATGGATGCTTTCAGGCCGCCAACCAACTGGTGCACAATAGCACTTGCCTGACCTTTGTATGGTACACGCCCTTCGATGCCTTCTGGAACCAGTTTCAGATTGTCTTTAACATCATCCTGGAAATAACGATCCGCAGATCCACGCGCCATGGCACCAACAGATCCCATACCGCGGTAAGATTTATAAGAACGTCCTTGATAAAGGAAAACTTCCCCCGGGCTTTCGTCTGTTCCGCCAAGAAGCGAACCAACCATAACCGCACGTGCCCCGGCAGCAATTGCCTTGGCAATATCGCCAGAGTTTTTAATACCACCATCAGCAATAATGCCGACATTGCTTTTGTTCGCAACTTCGACCGCGTCCATAATCGCCGTTAGCTGAGGGACACCAACACCAGCTACGATACGGGTTGTACAGATAGATCCCGGCCCGATACCAACCTTAACCGCATCTGCCCCCGCACCAATCAAGGCGCGTGTTGCTTCGGCTGTGGCAACGTTACCCGCAACAATCTGAGTGGATGGATAGGTTTTCTTGATCAACTCAACTGCGTTAATCACGCCACGGGAATGACCGTGAGCCGTATCAATAACCAAAAGATCAACACCAGCGTCAATCAGGGCCTCTGCGCGAGAAAAACCTTCGTCACCAACACCCGTTGCCGCCGCGGCACGCAAACGTCCGTGATCGTCTTTACACGCAATCGGATGTTTTGCCGCTTTGTCGATATCTTTAACAGTAATCAAACCGATACAGCGATAATTATCATCAACAACCAGAAGCTTTTCGATACGGTGTTGATGTAGCAGACGTTTGGCTTCGTCCCCGGTAATACCCTCTTTAACCGTGACGAGGTTTTCGCTGGTCATCAGTTCTGAAATTGGCTGATTAGGGTCTTGGGCAAAGCGCATGTCGCGGTTTGTGATAATCCCGACCAGCTTGCCTGTTTTTTCTTCAACAACCGGGAAACAGGAAAAACTGACGCTTTCCTGAAGGCGTTGTATATCTGCCAATGTCGCGCTGGGCGGGAATGTCAGCGGATCGGCAACCATACCGGATTCAAACTTTTTAACTTTGCGAACTTCACTGGCCTGTTCTTCGATAGAAAGGTTCTTGTGAATAACGCCGATACCACCAAACTGGGCCATTGCGATTGCCAGACGGCTTTCGGTGACCGTATCCATCGCAGAAGAAAGCAGCGGGATATTCAGTTCGAGAGAAGCAGTCAGCTTTGTGCGCGTATCTGCCTGAGCGGGAAGAACAGAGGATTCTGCAGGCTGGAGCAGAACATCATCAAATGTGAGAGCTTCGCGGATGTGCATGTCAATCTATCCCTTAGACGCGGGGAAACCTTGTTTCCCGTATGGGTGCCACACCATAGTGGCTAAATCCGATTGACGCCGCATTCTACACAGAAGCGAGTTAAAGCCAAGTGATTAAAAGATGACATTTCAATTATTTTATATGCAGGGCTAAGGCCTCAAAAAGCAGAACAACAAAAAGCCCTGAATTTTCAATTATTCAGGGCTTTCATACGTTTACTTTAAGCCTCATTAGCGACCTTATTTTTCCTTAAAGCCTGTCGCAACCAAAAACATTTCCGAGGAGTCTTTCCGACTGGAATCTGGTTTGAAATGGCGCACGCTTTTAAATTTGGTTTTCACTAACTTCAACAACTCGGCCTGCGCCCCCCCTTGTAGGACCTTGCCGATAAAACTTCCGCCGGGAACCAGAACTTCCTCTGCAAACATCAACGCGGTCTCCATCAGGCCCATAATCCGCAGATGATCCGTCTGAGGATGACCCGTTGCCGCCGCCGCCATATCCGACAGAACAATATCGGCAGGTCCATTCAGTTCAGCCTTAAGACGTGCAGGTGCATCATCATCCATAAAGTCGCCCTGCAGCAGAACAACGCCGGCAATCGGCTCGACCTCCTGGAGATCCATACCCACGATATGCGCGCCGGGTCCACAGCGTTCAACAGCGACCTGACACCAGCCCCCTGGGGCGCATCCTAGATCGACAATGCGGGAATTCTTTTTGAAAATTTTAAACTTGTCGTCGATCTGAGCAATCTTAAAGGCTGCCCGTCCCCGATAGCCGCGCTTTTTGGCTTCCTGAACATAGGGATCGTTGAGTTGACGGTTCAACCAGCGCGCAGAAGAGTTCGAACGCCGAGCCGCAGTTTTCACACGGACTTTCAGTCCCCGCCCCGAAGGGTTACTGCTTGGGCGCGAGCCACCTTTTTTGGATTTACCTGAAGAGCTCATTCTTCCGCTTTCTGACACATGATCACAGGATCAAAAGACAATAGTATACGACACACCAGACTTATTGGCGTTCCATTTCTTAACAGGGCTATACATCAGGACTGATAAAATCTCAAATGTCTCATCACCAGCCCATAAACAAAATTATCACACAACAAGGCCCAGAGTATCTGTTAGACTTTAAAATCCAGAGTATCAATTTGATCTTAAAATAAAGAATAGAAGATATTCTGTTAAAAGACGACCCGAGTAAGAGACAACCCGAACGCGCCAATCCCCCAACTAAAGCCGAAAGGGCTTAACCTTCGCTAATCAACTTATAGAGAATACCTTCGCGCAGGCCCCTGTCAGCAACGCGTAGTTGCGCAACAGGCCAGAGCTTGGCTAAGGCTTCGAAGATCGCACAGCCCGCCACCACCAGATCAGCGCGCTGACTACCTATGCAGGGATTTGCCACCCGTTGTGCATAGGTCATGCTGGCAATCTTGTGGCAGAGGCCAATAGCGGTATCACAATTGATCAGGGTACCATCAACCCGATTGCGGTCATAACGTGGAAGCTTTTTATACACCCCGACAAGCGTCGTCACCGTGCCGGATGTTCCCAATAGTTGCAACTTTCCATCGCGGACCCGTTGGGCAAAACCGTGTTTTTTCTCAAAGATCAGGAAGTCATCATAGATTTCCTGAACCATCTGTTGATAAATTTCCGCCGTGATATCCCGGCCACCGTATTTCTCGGCAAGGGTCACAACCCCTTTGGAAACCGAATACCAGTCTTCCATGATGGGACTTGGCATAATTGGGGTCGGCATAACAGGTTTGGGCACATCTGGTTTAGGTGCCGTCGCTTTCGCATTATCTGGCGCTTTCGTTTTATCTGGCGAGGGTTCTTTATCCCCCAGACGAATCCAGCTAACCTCGGTACTGCCCCCGCCGATATCAAAGATTAAAGCTTCGGGCAGATCAGGGTTTAGCAAAGGCGCACACCCCATAATGGCCAACGATGCTTCTTCCGAATTATCGATAATTTCCAGATCTAGCCCGGTTTCTTGCTTGACCCGTTTGATGAAATCATCCCCGTTTGCCGCGCGGCGACAGGCCTCGGTCGCGACACAACGTAGTTTTGTCACGCCCCGTCGTTTAAGTTTACTGTTGCAAATCTTAAGTGCAGCCAGCGTCCGACCCATGGCTTCTTCAGATAACTTACCTGTTTGACTTAGCCCCTCGCCCAAGCGAACGATACGAGAAAAGGTATCAAGAACACGAAAATTCTTACGGCTGGCGCGCGCGATCAACAGGCGACAGTTATTTGTCCCCAAATCTATCGCGGCGTAAACATTATTGTCCGCCCGTTTTACCGCCTTTTTCGATAAGGCCTTTTTTCGGGACTGAGAAGTAACCGTCAAAAATTTTGCTCCTGATCCGACCGGACCATAATCCAATACTCCCTTCTTACGAATTCAAAGGGGGAAAAATCAACATCTATTCACCATCTAGGCCCTAAAAATGCCCCAAAAGCAAAAAAACATCACTGGACGCAAAAATGTGTTGTAAGATCTGAGTCAAGGGACTATATGAAGCCCCGCAAGTCACCGTTATCAGCATATCTGGCCCACAGTAAATGCTCAGTGATCATCCAATGATCATCAAAAGCTGCCAGAATATTTATCTGCTGAACCCTGATCCGGGATAGTTTAACGGTAGAACTAAGGACTCTGACTCCTTCAGTCCAGGTTCGAATCCTGGTCCCGGATCCAAATTCTTACCCAAACAAGATACATTTAAGTCTGATAACTGGTTAGCGTGTTGCTTCCACAAACCTTGAAGACTGCTCACACAATAGTTACATCCAAATTCGTGGATTGAATGATAGGGTTCAAATCACCATCTAATTTAGAAATAATCTTTTTCACGGGGATTTTACATGTCTTTCAAACTACCTTTTAAAGCTCTTCCAACTGGCCTTGCTGCACTGGCACTTTCCTTGTCTGTGTCAATGGCGAATGCCGCTGAGTACAACATTGATCCAACGCACTCGTTTATTAATTTCAAAACAAAACACCTCGGCTATAGCTGGTTATCTGGTACCTTTAACAAGATTTCCGGAACTATCGATTATGATCCTGAAAATAATGCAGACCAGAAGGTCAATATAGAAATCGACACCGCAAGTCTGGATACCAATCACGCTGAGCGTGACAAGCACTTGCGCAGCGCAGATTTCTTTGATGTGGAAAAATTCCCGACAGCCACCTTTGTCAGCACAGGATACAGCGGCGATGCCAATGGAGGCACCTTGTCCGGTGATCTAACGTTGCACGGTGTAACCAAAAATATTTCCTTTGATGTCACTAAGATTGGCGAAGGTAAAGACCCATGGGGTGGATATCGTGCTGGTTTCGAAGGCAGCTACACCTTGAAACGTAAAGATTTCGGCATGGACTTTAATCTCGGCCCTGCGGCAGAGGAAGTACAGGTTGATCTCTTTATCGAAGCCATTCAAAAGAAATAATCAAATCGTTTATCAGTTATGATACGCAATTCAACAAATAGCTATGGGCTGGTCAGCAAGTTGTTGCACTCGCTCATAGCCTTTTCCATTATTGGTCTGATCGGTCTTGGCTGGTGGATGGTTGGGCTCAGCTATTATGATGCTTGGTATCATACTGGCTTGGAATTACACCGTGCCATTGGCATCTGTGTGCTTCTTCTTGCCTCTGTCTTTGCAATATGGAAAGTGATTTCCCCCTCGCCCGGTCTTCAGGAATCCCTGAAACCAATGGAAAAGGTCGGGGCAAAAGTAGTGCATGTCATTCTACTGCTTTCCATGTTTGTCGTTCCCTTAACGGGTTATGCCATTTCCACGTCTTCGGGAAGCGGCTTTACCTTTTTCGGGCTTTTCGACATTCCGTCGATCATGGCAATTACCGATACAACCCGTGATCTAGCCATCGACCTGCATTATTACATTGCCTATGGCCTGATCGCCGTGGTTCTGCTGCATGCAGGGGCGGCTTTTAAACATCAGTTCATCGATAAAAAAGGTACGCTTAAACGTATGTTTTAAAGGTAGTGCGATGTCACTAAGTGGATACAGGTAAAAATGTAAGAGGGAGCGAAAGCTCCCTTTTTCTTTTGCGCTAAACAACTACCCTAGATCGTTGGTGTCGAGATAACGGGCCTCATAGAACAGACCTCATGTAACGGGTCGGGCATGATCCCGGATGATGCGCTCGATTTCCGCGAGGGCAAAACTGGCAATCTTTTTCTGTGCCTCTTTTTGTGTGGGGGATGTTGTGTCCAGATCGCCAAGGATAATGATGTTCTCATCATTCAAATGGTTCGCCGGGCCCGTATAGTTAAAGGAGCCGCCAATCACCACTTGCCTGTCCAAGACCATCAGCTTGTGATGCAACTTGCCAAGCTGTCCGCTTTTGTGCACAAAAAACAAGTCTGCCCCCTTGGCCTTGAGATCATCCACAGGCGCCCAATCCTGACTACCCTGCCCGCCATCAAAGACACCCTGTATTGGCATGTCGAGATCAAGCAAGCGTAGCATGGTATCATCAATCCCCGATGATTTTGAAAAGGTAAAGATTGCAAAATCGATCCGCTCTCGCGCCTTGAGCATTTGCTTCATGATTTCCATTTCCGGGCTGTGATCCGGTGCAAACAGAACCCTGATCGGTACGTCGGACACCACTGTATCCGTCGGGGTTTTATCGTGACCTTCGTTCCGCTTGCCAAAATGTCCGCGCTGAATTTCCGCAAATTCACGGCTAAAGATTTTCGCAACCTTCTTATCGTGGATAATAATCACATGGTTCAGGTTATTGTGGGTGCCTGTCGGGGTGAAATTGGTCGATCCTGACAGAACCGACGCCCCGTCCCGAACCATAAATTTCTGATGAAAAATCTTAGAATTATAATCGACCTTCACGTCAATTTTGGCCCGCAGGATAGCATCATGAACCTGTCTGTTTGCCTCGTGCTTGCCACCCACGGCCCAAGGATCAACCTGCGCCGTTGCAGCCTTGAGATAGCTTTGTTCGATGACCATTCTGACCCGGACTTTTCGTTGGCGGGCACGAATAATTGCCTTGGCAATAGTTTCGTTTTCCAACTCCTGCACCGCGATATCCAGACGCTTTTGTGTGCCGTCGATAAAGTCAACGATCACAGCCTCCAGCTCATCTGGTGCCCCCAGAGCTTCCGGCCCTGCATGAAACTCTACATTCCCGACACGCACACCCATTGTTTTTCCGCAGTTATACATACACTTATGACACGCACAATGTACCACAAAAGTGCAGCAGCATCATGACAGATCAACTCCAGCGCGAGATACTGTATCTAACACTCCATGCAAAAAGCCCTTTGATTTTCCAACATCAGAAGAATTGAAACCCGCAAAAAATCCCCCATATGAGATAGGAACAAAAAATACCTGGTTTGCAGAAAACTCTAATTTCTATGATGGGACAGCATGTTTAACGCATCGAAACTAATCAACGAAGTACTTGGCGCAAGTGGTGCTGGATCAGGTGGTGGTTCAGCTATGCAAAAAGGCAAGGATTACCTTTCCAACAATGCAGGTGGTCTCGCTGGCGGGGCCGTCGCTGGCGGCTTGGCTGGTTATATGATGGGTTCCAAAAAGGGTCGCAAGATGGCAAAGAAAACCGTTCAGTACGGTGGCCTCGCCCTTGTTGCCGGTCTAGCGTACAAGGCTTATAGTGATTGGCAAGGCAATAAAAATGCGGCCCCTCAACAAGGCATGGGACACGGGCAAGTACCCGGACAAGCACAAGGACATGCTCAGAGCCAGCCCCACACTGCCCATGCACCAGCACAAGCTTCTCAGCAATATACAGCACATCAGACACCGCAACAGGCCGCTATTGTGCCTCCTGTCCCTCAGGATTCAGCCTTTGCGGTAGAACCGGCAACAGAAACAACAAACAGCTTTGGTGCCGCGCTGGTTTCTGCCATGATTGCCGCCGCAAAAGCAGATGGCCAGATTGATAGCGCGGAACAAGATGCTATCTTTGCCAAGATTGATGAACTTGACCTGTCAAACGACGAAAAGGCCTTCCTGATGGATCAGTTACGAAGACCATTGGATATCGACAGTCTGGTTGCACTGGCACAGAACAAGGAACAAGCCGTCGAGCTTTACGTGGCTTCTCTGATGGCAATTGAAGTAGATGATCCCGCTGAACAGGGGTATCTCAGCATGCTATCTGCACGCTTGAAGTTAGAACCGGAACTGGTTGCCCATATCCATGGGTCAGTCGCTCAAGCTGTCCACGCCTAGGATTAATAACGTTACTTAACTCTTGGACATTGAAGTAACGGCAAAACCCAAGCGTTTTCTCTTCGGTTCATACATACAAAAAGGGCTCTGAAATTACTTCAGAGCCCTTTTTTATACTTATCACGGATAGCTTTAACTTGCTTCGGCTTGTCCATCATCACGGTCCATAAGACCGGAATAGCTTGGCATCAAACTGATCAGATGCTTGCTGTATTCATGCTGCGGTGCCTTGAAAAGCTCTTCCGTATCAGCAATCTCAACCATCTTTCCTTTGGACATAACACCAACACGATCACACATCTGTCGGATTACCGGAAGATCGTGACTGATAAACATCATGGTCAAACCAAGCTCTTCCTGCAGATCTTTTAATAGATTGAGGATCTGGGCTTGAATGGATACGTCCAAAGCCGATGTTGGTTCGTCACAAATTAGGAAACGCGGACGCGTTGCCAACGCACGAGCGATGGAAATACGTTGTCGCTGCCCCCCGGAGAATTCATGAGGGAACTTCACAGCTGCCTTGGCACCCAGGCCAACGTGGTCAAGAAGATCATCAACAATTTGACGTGTCTCGGCTTCGGAACTTGTCAGTTTATGAAAGCGAATAGGCTCTGCAATAATGTCCCGAACCTTCATACGCGAATTTACGGATGAAAAAGGATCTTGGAAAATCATCTGCATCTGACGACGGTGCACATTAAGCTCGCGACGTTTTTTGATTTTGGTAAGATCTGTACCGGCAAAATTAATAGAACCACCAGCAACCTTGTAAATAGACGTCACCAAACGCGCGATTGTGGATTTACCTGATCCGGACTCCCCAACGATCCCGAAACACTCGCCATCACGGATATCAAAACTGACATTATCAACGGCGCGGACTTCACTTTTCCCGCCGCCGAACATACCGCCGGATTTGAAAACCATCTCAAGATTATCGACCTTAAGCAACGGACCATCGCTTTTGCCAAAATCACGGGCTTTGCCCAACCAATGTGTATTCAGATCAAGTTCTTTACACTCACCCGCCGCTTCAATGCTTTCCACAACAGGGAAACGATGCAACCGTATATCCGGGCGCGGAACTGCAGAGATCAAGCTACGAGAATAAGGATGATCCGGATTACCAAGAATTTTAGCTGTAGGTCCAGTTTCCACCACCACACCGCGGTACATCACCGCAACACGGTCAGCGACTTCGGCAATCACCCCCATATCGTGGGTAATAATGATCATGCCAACGCCTTTTTCCCGAACCAATTTTTTAAGCAAATCAAGAATCTGGGCCTGAATGGAAACATCCAGTGCAGTTGTTGGCTCATCCGCAAGGATAACATCCGGCTCGGCACACAGAGCCAAAGCAATAACAACACGTTGACGCATACCCCCGGAAAACTGGTGGGGATAATGATCAACGCGCACGGTCGGATCCGGAATACCAACCTGATCAAGGAGGGAAATTGCACGTTCACGGGCCTCTGCATCAGACAAGCCCAAATGAGTTTGAATTGTCCCGATCAACTGGGATGCAATAGTCTCTAATGGATTAAGCGAAGTCAGTGGATCTTGAAAGATCATGCCAATCCGTTTACCCCGGATTTTTCTCAACTCCGCCTGAGATTTACCAATGATCTGCTCACCTTCGAGGAACACTTCCCCGCCACCGACACGACCGGGACGTTCCAGCAAACCAACCACAGCATTACCAATGGTCGATTTTCCTGCGCCAGACTCCCCAACGACACCAAGAATTTCCCCAGCAGTAACAGTCAGATTTACATCCTTAGCCGCAATAACATCACCATGGCGAGATGGGAACTCAACAACGAGGTCTTTGATATCCAGTAACTCTTTACTCATGACATCACTCCCTATCAGCGCAGTTTCGGGTTCAAGGCATCGCGAAGCCAGTCACCCAGAATGTTAACGGAAAGAACGAGTACGACCAAAGCCACACCCGGGAAAATAGTTATCCACCACTCGCCAGAGAAGAGATAGTCATTCCCGATACGAATAAGAGTTCCCAAAGACGGAGAGGTCGGAGGGACACCAACACCTAGGAAAGAAAGTGTTGCTTCGGTAATAACAGCCAGAGCCAATTGAATAGTCGCAATCACCAACACTGGTCCCATAACGTTCGGTAAAATATGACGGACCAGAATAATCCAGTCCGGCAAACCGATAACCTGTCCTGCCTGAACGTATTCCTTGTTCCGTTCAACCAGGACAGAACTACGAACCGTGCGGGCATATTGCACCCAAAAGCTCAGACCAATAGCAACAACGAGAACATAAACCGCAAGCTCATCATGCACCTCTCGTGGCATAACACCACGGGCAATGCCATCAATAAGAAGAGCAATCAAAATAGCTGGAAATGATAACTGAACATCTGCAACACGCATCAGGAAGGAATCAACCATCCCGCCGGCATAACCGGAAATCAATCCAACAGTAATTCCCAGAACAGCTGCAAAGCCAACAGAGGCAAAACCCACAATAAGGGAAATTCGTGATCCGTACAGAATCGTGGAGAAAACGTCCCTGCCCTGATCATCTGTTCCCAGAAGATAAGACACCTTGCCATCCGCTTCCCATGCCGGAGGTAACAGACCATCAAAAAGATCAACAGTGGCAAGATCAAAGGGGTTATGCGGGGCAACAAAATTGGCAAAAACCGCGCCAAAGACAATTATAAAAGTCAGGAAGGCGGCAATCATTGCGCCCGGTGATCTCTTGAAATTGTACCAGAGATCACTTTCACGGAAGCGCGTGATAAATGATGATGCTTCGCTTGAAATATCACTCATTAGCTCTGTACTCGCAAACGGGGATCAACAACAAAATAGAGAATGTCGACAATCAAATTGATCACAACAAAAACAAAGGCAATCAATAGCAGATATGCCGCCATAACGGGGATATCTACTTCTGATACCGCCTGAATAAACAACAGCCCCATTCCCGGCCATTGGAATACGCTCTCGGTGATAATGGCAAAAGCAATAATCGACCCGACCTGAAGACCAATAATTGTAATAACAGGAACAAGTGTATTACGCAGAGCAATAGAGAAGTTGATTAACCTTGGGCTTAGACCACGTGCGTGGGCGAACTTGATATAATCAGTACGTAAAACTTCGAGCATTTCAGCACGAACCAAGCGCACGATCAAAGTCATCTGGAATACTGCTAGTGTAATCGCAGGCAATATAATCGACTTAAGACCACTTGCTGTCAGGAAACCTGTGCTCCACCAACCCAACTCGACAACCTCTCCACGACCAAAAGTGGGCAACCATCGCAAGGTCACACCAAAGAAGAGAATTAACAAAATACCGATTAGGAAGGTCGGCAACGATACCCCCATTAAAGATATCGTCATAAAACTACGACTAAATAGCGATTTTGGTTTTAGTGCTGTATAGATCCCCATGGGGACCCCCAACACCAAGGCTAGTACAGCAGAAACCAAGGAAAGTTCAAGGGTTGCGGGAAAACGTTCGGCAATCAATCCACTTACGGGCTGACGCAAACGATAGGACATACCAAAATCGCCCTGTACAGCACTTGAAATAAAACGCCCGTATTGAACGAGAAAAGGATCATTTAATCCCAATGATTCAGTCAAGGCTTCACGCTCTTCAAGAGTCGTATCCTGACCAACCATATTATTGATGGGATCCCCAACAAAACGGAATAAGGCGAAGGCAATCAAACCAACCACCAACATGACGACAATCGACTGAAGAAGCCGCATCGATATAAACTTGAACATAACGTCCCCTGCTGAACTTGGCTCAAGATAATTGAACCAGTAAAAACGGGGGCCTCTAAAACCGAGGCCCCCTTATACAATCACCCTAAAGGGTTACTTGCCAATCACAACATATCGAAGGTCAAGAACATTATCCGCACGCTGAGAAAGCGTTACGCCATCACGAACACCCCATGAAAGAGGTTGCTGGTGAAGAGGTAGATAACCAACGTCTTCCTTCAGAATAGAGAAAGCTTCGGCAACCATTTCCTGGCGCTTAGCTTGATCTGTTTCCTTTTCAACATTGCTTGCGATCTCATCAATCCGTGAATTGGAATAACGACCATAGTTAAATTGGCCAGTATTCTTCTCAGTATCAAATGATGACATCAGGTTGAAAAGCACGTTATGAACGTCCATAGAACTTGGTGTCCACCCCAGAAGATAGAAAGAGGTATCGTTACCATTTTGCGGGCTTACTTTTGCAAAATATTTGGATTTTGGCTGAGCATTCAGATCAACTTTGATACCAACGCGTGCCAAAAGGCCTACAACAGCCTGACAGATTTTTTCGTCATTTACATAACGATTATTCGGGCAATCCATACCAAGCTCAAAACCTTCTGGATATCCAGCTTCGGCAAGAAGGGCTTTGGACTTTTCCGGATCATACGCATAAGGCTTATTAAATTTAGCATCATGACCATTGATCTGTGGTGCAATCAATAGTCCTGACGGCACCGCCGCCCCACGCATGATTTTTTTGTCGATTGCGTTCAGATCAATCGCATGTGCCATAGCAGCACGAACACGCTGGTCTTTAAGCGGGTTCTTACCTTTGATATTGGAATAAAGCAGCTCATCACGCCACTGATCCATACCCAAGAAGATTGTACGTGCTTCAGGTCCTGTTAGCGGACTAACACCTTCTGCTTCTTCCAAACGGTTCCAATCCTGAACGGGAACCGGATAGACCAGATCAAGTTCACCTGAAATCAATGCAGCAACTCGCGTTGCACCTTGTGAGATCGGCGTAAAGTTCACTTCGGTCACGTTTGTTGGAATATCTTTCCAATAGCCATCAAAACGCTTGAAGGTTGAACGTACATCAGGTTGACGTTCAGTCAAAATGAACGGGCCTGTACCATTCGCATTTTGCGCAGCATACGTCGCCGTAGAATCAGCAGCCTTTGGACTTGTTGCTTCTACTGAACCATGCTTTTCAGACCACTCTTTGTCCATCATGTAATAGAAGACAAGTTCGCGAGGTAAAATTGGATTTGGTGCAGGTGTTTCCACCTCAATCGTATAGTCATCAATTTTCTTGATGTCTTTCATACGACTACCGTAACCCTTCATGTCAGACCCAGCAGTCAGCGTACGCTTCCACGAGAAGATAACATCATCAGCGTTAAAATCGCCGCCATCATGGAACTTTACACCTTCACGAAGCTTGAAGATCCACGTTGTCGGGCCAGTATTTTCCCAACTAACAGCCAACCCAGGCTGTAGTTCTAGGTTTTTGTCATAATAGGTAAGGCCTTCATAGACATTACCCAAAAATCCAAGAGTAAAAGTCTCATTCAAACCATGTGGGTCAAGAGACTGAACGTCCCCTTGAAACGACCATTTAAAAGTTTCAGCATTTGCTGATCCCGCGCTAAGGGCAAGAGCACATGCACCCGCCGCGAGTATTGACTTCATTTTCATTTTATACTCCCTGTATTTCTAACTTTACCTGTTTGAACCACACTACTTATTTAAACTTTTTGTTTTTAACGATTTATTGGCATCGCTGTTTCGACAAGTTTAGCCCAATAAGAACAACCAATGGGAATTATTTCGTCGTTAAAGTTGTATTTTGGATGATGAACCGGTGCTGTATCGCCATTGCCTAAGAAAATAAATGACCCCGGACGTGCGTTGAGCATGAAAGCAAAATCTTCGCCGCCCATGGTCGGGTTCGCGTCTGTATCAACTTTATCTTCACCAGAAATGCCAGAGGCAATATCAACGGCAAAAGCTGTTTCTTTTTCGTGGTTCATCACAACCGGATAATTGCGCTTGTAGTCTAGAACAGCCGTCGCACCGTGTGCTTTTGCAGTATGCTCGACAATTTCCTGTATGCGTTTTTCAGTCAAATCACGCACAGCTTCACTCAAAGTACGAACAGTACCGTTCAAGCTGGCTGTATCTGGAATAACATTAAATGCTGTACCTGCATTACAAGTTGTTACAGAAACAACCACAGATTCAATTGGATCAACATTACGCGAAGCAATAGATTGAAGTGCCAAAATAATATGGCTGGCAATAACGATCGGATCAATTGTTTCATGTGGTTTTGCTGCGTGACCACCAGATGCCTGAATATCAATAGTAAAAATATCAGTCGCAGCCATCAGCGCGCCAGGACGTGTTCCAAAACTTCCCACAGGAACACCCGGCCAGTTATGGAGACCGTACACTTCCTGAATATTGAAACGATCCATCATACCATCGTCAACCATTTCGCGGCCACCGCCGCCGCCTTCTTCAGCAGGCTGGAAAATAACAGCAACAGAGCCATCAAAATTTCGGGTCTCAGAAAGATATTTGGCAGCACCAAGCAACATCGCCGTATGTCCATCATGGCCACAGGCATGCATTTTACCGTCTACTTTGGACGCGTACTCAAGCCCAGTTTCTTCATGTATTGGCAAGGCATCCATATCAGCCCGCAAGCCGACAACTTTACCGGAACTGGTTTGATTACCCTTGATAATCCCAACAACACCTGTACGGCCTATACCTGTAACAACCTCATCAAGACCAAACTCTTTTAGCTTTTCTGTGACAAAACTTGCAGTTTCCTCTACGTCAAATAAGAGCTCGGGGTTTGAATGAATTTCTCTACGCCACCCTGTGATTTCATCGTGAAGTTCTGCAAACCTGTTTATAATCGGCATTATTCTTCCTTAATTCGGTATCTCTACTGTTCGTTATTTAAATTACTCTTATTTAATTTTGGTCAAACTTTGGGTCTTAGCTAGCTAAACGTTCAATCAGGCGTCGCTGAAAATCAATACCTGCATTCAATTGCTCAATAGACAGGTATTCATTAGCCGCGTGGGCTTGTGCAATATCACCGGGCCCACAAACAATCGTGGAATATCCACCATCCTGAAACTGCCCAGCCTCTGTGCCGTAAGACACAACATGCTCGGCATTATCACCTGTAATCTGACGGACCAACCTTTCAGCCGAACCATCAACTTCCCGGCGACATCCCGGCACATTCCCCCTGACTTCAATTTCAATCTTCGCAGAAGGAGCAATGCGTTGCATCTCAGCTTCCAACTCTGCTGTATAAACCCGATAAGCCTCAAGATATTCCATCGGGTTTTCAGATGGAAGCACCCGAAAATCAGAAGAAAAGGAGCAATCTTTCGCTGTTATGTTGTGCGCTGTCCCTCCCTCGATGACACCGCAATGCAAGGTCGTATAAGGGGGGTTAAACAAAACCGTCTCAGGTAGATTTTCGGTTCGTTCTTTATTTTCCAACATCTTTTGTTCATGCCATACGACAAGCTTTGCCGCGACATGCACAGCAGACACCCCCGTATGAACCAGACTGGAATGAACTTCAAAACCACGAACTCTGGTTGTCAGCCCTAACGCTCCTTTATGTCCAGAAACCACCTTCATCATAGTGGGCTCACCAACAATCACAGCTTCGGCTTTCACCTTTGGTGCCATATCCTCAATCATTGATGGAGCACCCAAACAGCCGATTTCTTCGTCATAAGAAAGGGCGAGATGAATAGGGCGTTTCATCTTTGCTTTGAGCATTTCCGGAACCAGCGACAGAGCTATTGCAGAGAAGGCTTTCATATCAGCGGTTCCGCGCCCATAGAGAAGACCATCCTTCTCGATAACCTCAAAAGGATTTGTATCCCAAGGCTGGCCATCCACGGGAACGACATCTGTATGCCCTGATAAAATCACGCCCCCATCTGCATCCGGACCAATAGAAGCCCACAGATTGGTTTTAGTGCCATCAGAATTTTGAACACGATGAGAGCGAACACCATGAGAATTTAAATAGCTCTCAACAAACTCAATTAGGGGAATATTACTGTTTCGTGACACAGTATCGAACGAAACCAACCTCGCAAGCATTTCTTTTGCTGAATAATATTCAGTCACAAATAACTCCCTATGCAACCCACTTCAATAAAACAAGGCAAATGACAAATAAAAAACTAACTATTTCTATTGCCAGTATTGAGAGGAAACATGAAATCTCAACATCTGTATCAAATGACTTGTTTGCACAGACAAATTACTAAGCCATCAATGTCGGCACCTGATAGGCACAAGTAACTTGCCTGTACTGACCAACAAGAAGGCCACGAACAAAGAATTGAATCAATGCATAATGATGTATATAGGTATACAAAAAAAGCATAATGGATATCAAGACATGCGCATGCGACAACTAGAGGCTTTTAGGGCCACAATTCTTAACGGCACCATATCTTCAGCGGCAAAAAGCCTCAAAACCACGCAACCAACCATTAGTCGCTTGCTGGCTGATTTAGAGTACTCCTTACAACTCAACCTTCTTCACCGTCGAAAAGGCAGGGTTGTCCCCACACCAGAGGGCATGGCGTTCTATAGAAAACTTGATGAAGTTTTTGATGCTTTTTCGAAGCTCAAAAATGCAGCAGAAGACATATCTCGGAATAAACAGCAAGATATTCGAATTATCTCTCTGGGCGCTTTGTCGGTAAGTATTATCCCCGAAATACTAGAGGAATTCACAGCCAATCATCCAAAGGTATCCATTACCCTGAACACAACAGATGTTAAAAGCTATTTCAACATGATTATGGATGAAGATCTTGATATCGCATTTGGTAACCAAATGGGAGAGCAACCAGGTGTCGAACAGGCTATTTTAGCCAAGGTTGACTATATTTGTGCCTTAAGCCCCAACCATCCCTTAGCAGAAAAAGACGTTATCTTTGAAGAGGACCTAATCGGCGAAAGGCTTATCGCACTTGATAGTGACGAGGTCTTGGCGTTTCATCAACACACTGACCTATACAAACGTATAAAACCAGAAACACCCTTTAGCACACAACACTCAGCAAATGCCTACTCCCTTGTCTGCAAAGGACTTTGCAGTGGCATTCTGGAACCTTTTTCTGCACCTGTCTGGGCGGCAAAAGGGGTTAAAATCCGCCCATTCAAACCGTCAATTTCTTATAAATATTCTGCTTATTACAAGGAAAATAGAAAAGACAGCTGGGTCATTCGTGAACTCTTAGAAATCGCGAGCAAAAAATTTAAGCGCTATGAGAAAGCTGAACAGCTTACTGAAATTTTCGATCAGTAGTACTGCCTCCACATAAGGGAAAGCCTTATGCCCACCCTGCTGGTTTTTTTGAATGACTATATAGCTCAGCATTAAATTCATAAAAAATTGGCACACTCGCGGCGCCATGTGCCGGAGCAGAAGGAGCACTAACGCCCAGCAATACCCGCTGCTCCAACGGCTTTAACTGTGTGACCACCGAGGGCAGCAGAGGATTTAACAAATCCAAAAGTGCTTGGGCGATTTTCGGGGGCAGCAAACCGCCTATAAAAATAACCTCTGGGTCAAATGAACTCTCAAGTGCAAGAATACCTATTCTAAGTTTTTCTGCAGCCTCTTGTAACCAGCTCATAAAAGCCGGATCTTTTGCTTCGAAAAGCTTCTCAAGGTTTTCAGGTGAACTATGATGGTTATCTTCCTCTCCCAGAGCATGATACGCCGCGCGTAAAGAAACGTATTGCTCAAAACATCCCTTATTACCGCATTCACACACCTTACCATCAGTTTCAACAAGGATATGACCTATTTCACCAGCTGCGCCTCTCACGCCATGATAGATCTGTCCGTTGAGAAAAAGCCCTGCACCAAGCCCCATTCCAATAAAAACATATACAAAGTTATCAAACTTTTTCCCGGCGCCATGAAGCCGTTCCGCGATAGCCGCTGCATTAGCATCGTTTTCTACGATAACTGGTAAACCTATGCGTCGCGAGAGGTTATCTTCGAGGGGATAACCAACCCACCCAGGCCCCACACCCGTTGGACCACTTACATCAAACGGTCCCGGAATAGCGACACCAACACCAAAGACACGCTGTTTTTCGACTTTACCTGCTTTAATAACCTCATCAACGAGGCGAGCAAAAATTTCTATACCTTCTTCTGCAGAAGGCCTGGAAACAGTCTTTTGGGTCTTTGCGCATTCTTCGCCAGCCAAGTTCACTAAAATAGCGAGGGCAAGTTGGTGGTCCATTTGTATGCCAACAGAAAATCCCCCTTGAGAGTTCAAACGATAGGGGCGTGCTGGCTGACCCCTTTTCGCTTTCTGAGGTTCTCCCGCAATCAACAGGCCACGCTGCTCCAGTTCAGCTACAAGGTTTGATATTGTCTGAACAGAAAGAGCCGTAGCCCGTGTAATTTCAGCACGCGTCAACTCCCCATGCCGCCGAACAGCATCAATGACAGCTCTTAGATTATGCTCTTTTGCATGTTCCAGATTCGTCCCCAAAACCCCAGACTTAACTGCATGATTTTCAGCACTTTTATTTTTTTCCGTTGCCATACGACAATTCCATGCTAGATTAATTAAATCAAATTGAGTTAATAAACAACACTATCCACTCAAACTGCCACAGACAAATAAAAACTACAAACTTTTGTGAACCAGTCTTTGTGGCAATAACCTTAAAACAGGGAGGTTAATATGAAGAAAAGTAAACTACTTATGGCAGCGGCGCTCGGGGCACTTGTTACTGCTTCTCCTGCCAACGCTGAAAAGACGCAATTAAGCGCTCTTTTCATGGCCCAAGCGGCTTATAGCGAACAAGATATCGAGCACATGACCAAAGCCTTTGAAAAGGCAAATCCAAGTGTTGATGTAAAGATGGAGTTTGTCCCCTACGAAGCGCTACACGATAAAATCGTGCTCTCTCATAATGCTTCAGAAGGCTATGACGTCGTTCTCTTTGATGTGATCTGGCCCGCTGAGTTTGCACAATACGGGCTGTTGACTGACGTCAGCGATAAAATTAATTCTGCTACAAAAAAAGAAATTCTTGAAGGTGCCTGGACCACTGTTGAATACGGCGGCAAGTACTATGGCATGCCATGGATTGTTGACACCAAATACCTTTTCTATAATGAGAAAATGCTAAAAGAAGCAGGTATATCCAAACCACCAGTTACATGGTCAGAGCTTACTAGCCAGGCACAGCTTATTAAAGACAAGGGCATCGTCGACTATCCTTTAGTCTGGAGCTGGTCACAATCAGAGGCCGTAATTTGTGATTACGCAACCTTCCTGTCCGCAATGGGCGGTAAATTTCTGGATGCCGATGGCAAGCCTGTCTTTCAACAAGGTGGCGGCTTAAAAGCATTGGAATACATGGTTGATTCAATTAAACTTGGTCTAACTAATCCAAATTCACGCGAATATTCCGAAGAAGATGTCCGCCGGACGTTTTCAAGTGGGCAAGCTGCCTTCGCTGTTAACTGGACCTATATGTATAACCTTGCTAACGACCCCAAGGAATCATCCGTTGCGGGTCATGTGGGCATCGCCCCTGCACCCGGTGCAGAAGGTATCAGTACTGCTTCTGCGGTGAACGGGTCCATGGGGCTCGGGATTACATCCAAAAGCAAACACAAAGAGCTGGCTTGGAAATACATTCAACACCTGTCATCCAAACCCGTTCAGGAAGACTTTGCAAAATTAAGTTTGCCCGTATGGAAATCTTCCTATGAAAACCCAGAAGTCACAAAAGGGCAGGAAGAACTTTTGAAGGCAGCAAAAGTTGGTCTGGCAGCAATGTACCCACGTCCGACCAAAGCATCCTATCAGGAAATGTCTTCAGCCCTTCAGGTCGCGATCCAAGAAGCCCTGTTAGGGTCAAAAGAACCAGCAGAGGCATTAAACGAAGCCGCTGATGTTGCAGCTGACTTAGACTAGAGTAGTTAAAGTCAATGGTCCGTTTTACCAAAGCCACAACTGCGTGGCTCCTGCTAACCCCGATGATGACCATCATCATCGGGGTGGTCGGATACCCCCTAATCAAAACAGTTTATTATAGCTTTACCGCTGCCCACCTTGCATCACCAGCAACAACAGACCGTTGGGTTGGTTTCAAAAATTACATCAAAGCACTTGGTAATTCTAAATTTCTGGATTCAATAGAAAACACCGCTTACTTTGTTTCTGTTTCTGTCTCTGCTGAAATAATCATTGGTGTGCTGGTTGCCCTACTCTTAAATCAAGTATTTAAAGGCAGAACTCTTTTACGCGCACTTTTAATTCTTCCTCTAGCGCTTCCTACCGTAGTCAACGCCATGATGTGGCGGCTCATTTACGGCCCAGATTTCGGGGCACTCAATGCTCTTCTGACACAGGTTGGCCTTTTGGCAGAATACCAAAGTTGGCTAGGAGATCCCGACCTAGCCTTATGGATGGTGGCAATTGCAGATATATGGAAAAACTTTCCTTTGGTTGCCCTCATTACCCTTGCCGCATTACAGACGATTTCAAAGGATCTGATCGAAGCAGCCACTTTGGACGGGGCAAATACATGGCAACGTTTTTGGACAGTTGTTTTCCCGGCAATAGTCGCCCCCGTTAGTGTCGCACTTGTTCTTCGAACGATCGAAGCATTCAAAGTCTTTGATATCATCTACGTCATGACCCGTGGTGGCCCCGCAAACAGTACTAAAACCGTTAGCTTCCATGTTTATCAAGAAGCCTTTGCCTATATGCGAATTGGCTCTGGTGCGTCTTATGCTCTCATCGTCGTTCTTATCAGTGCCCTTCTGATTGCCACCTACCTCTGGCTGATCAAAAAACAGGGGAATACAACATGATTAAGCAAAGTAAATTTCAAACAGCAATTGTTTACAGCTCAGCTATATTACTGGGTCTTGTTCTTCTCTGCCCTGTATTGTGGCTATTCATAATGAGCGTCAGTTCTACCAAAGACCTAACCACACTGCCCTTGTCATGGATACCAGCGGATATTTCCTTTGATAATTACATCAGCTTGATAGGCGACTTTGATAGCACCAGCGCAGAATCTTTTCTTTATGCGCTAAGAAATAGCCTGATCGTTGCAATATCAGCTACTGTTTTGTCTTTAAGCGTTGCAATACCTGCAGCTTATAGCCTGTCTCGTCTTCCCGGCAAACGAAGGAGTAGCTTACTTTTCATCGCCATCGCCACCTTTATGATGCCACCAGTCGCATTGGTATTACCCCTTTATTCTGCCATGGCATCTTTAGGGCTTCTAAATACACACATCGCCTTGATTGCCGTCTATTGTGGCGTACTGGTTCCTTTCACGACCTGGCTTTTAAAAAGCAATTTTGATGCAATTCCAATAGATCTAGACGAAGCCCCGCTTATAGATGGCGCTAATCGACTTCAGATCATTTGGTACATTACTTTACCTATCGCAAAACCAGCACTTGGTGCAGCCGCATTAATGGCCGTCCTTATGGCATGGGATGAGTTTTTCTACGCCTTACTTTTCACGAACGATATCAGAGCAAAAACGCTTCCTGTTGCCATCGCAGACTTTGCAGCAGGTCGAGTTGCCGATTACGGACTAATCTCTGCCGCTGGCATCCTAGCCACAATTCCACCAGTTTCTATGGCTTATTTTTTACAAAAATCGCTCGTATCCGGGCTAATGAGCGGGAGCGTAAAGGGATGATTGAAGCACCCAACCCTAAAAACAATTTAAAAAGCCCAGAAGTCATAACCGTTGGAACCGTGAACGTTGATTTAATCATGGGACCACAAGTACCTTGGCCAACACCCGGCACCGAAGTCATTCTACCCAATGCCAACCTTCGTGAAGGTGGCGGTGCAGGCATAACAGCAAAAGCCCTTACCGCACTGGGTATCCGTCATCGCATGGTTGTTAATATTGGCAACGATCTCTTTGGCGATTGGCTTATGCAACAATACCCTGACCTTGCGGATGACTGGATTATTGACAGTGTTGATACTGCTCTCACTGTTGGGATCACTCACCCCGATGGAGAACGTACTTTTTTTAGCACCCCCGGGCATGTCGCACAGTTCCAACCCTTGGAATTACAAAACAAGCTTGCCGGGATGGATCTAAACAATGTGGTTGTTCTTTTTGTCGGGACGTCATTAATGCCAACAATTCGTCCTGCATTGACCACGATTTTTCAATTCGTCAAATCCAAAGGCGGGCAAATTGCCTTGGATACCGCGTGGCCATCCGATGGGTGGACAGAAGAAACACGATCCGAAGTTATAAGCTGGTTGCCCTATATCGACATCGCCTTGCTCAATGAAGCTGAAGCAAAGGGCCTTTTGTTATCATCTTCTTCAAAAGAACCAAATTCTCACTCGCTTGATTATCAATCCTTGCTCAAAACAATGCCTCAAAACGCATTATTTGTAACTAAATTAGGTGAAGAAGGCGCAAGGGTAGATAGGTTGGGATCCCCAACGCTGACCTGTAACTCAAGAGAAACAATCGTAAAAGATACGATTGGCGCAGGAGATTCTTTTAACGCAGGATTTTTAGCCGCTTATGCAAGATCCCAATCCATTGAAACTTGTCTGCAAGTAGCGATTGACACAGCAAGCTATGCAATCGCATCTCACCCCCGTCAATATCCCAATCACCAGGATGTTGGCCTCGTAAACTGTTTCGCTGACAATACAACTGACAAATTTCCCCACAAAAGGACGCAAGCATTATGACCGCACTATCACTTAAAAATATCAATAAGAGTTTTGGTGATATTCAGGTTATTCACAATATAAATCTGGACATTAAACCCGGAGAATTTGTCGTCTTTGTTGGCCCATCGGGTTGTGGAAAATCCACGTTGTTACGAATGATTGCTGGGTTAGAAGATATCAGTTCCGGAGAGTTTTGGATCGGAGATCGGCGAGCAGATCAATTACCAGCCTCCGAACGTGATATTGCTATGGTGTTCCAGTCATATGCTCTCTACCCTCACATGACACTCGCCGAAAATATTGGCTTTCCTTTGCGGTTAGCAAAGCTGCCGAAAGACCAAATAAACAATAAAGTACAAGAAATCGCGTCGATCCTGCAACTTGAACATCTTCTCGACAGAAAGCCAGGTCAAATTTCGGGGGGGCAACGTCAACGTGTTGCTATAGGACGATCACTTGCTAGGGACCCAAAAGTCATCTTGTTGGATGAGCCTCTTTCCAACCTGGATGCAGCCCTCCGATTAGAAATGCGCATAGAGCTAGCCAAGTTACATAAACAGCTTGAAGCCACAATGATCTACGTAACGCATGATCAAGTAGAGGCAATGACGCTCGCCGATCGCATTGTAATTCTCAACAATGGCGAGATTGCTCAAATTGGCACTCCGCTTGAACTATACCAAACTCCCATAAACACATTTGTTGCAGAATTCATTGGTTCGCCGAAAATGAATCTTTTTCCTGCCAGCGTAAACGAGAAAAAATCTCAGAAAAAAAGCATTAAGATTATCGGTTCTAACGATGAGTTCGCTGTAGATACCAATCAACACCCATCACAGGAACTACAGACAGGAAACCAATTACAAATAGGCATACGCCCTGAACATTTAGTGCCTTCAGATACAGGCCAAATTAAAGGCACAGTCACAAGTACGGAACAGCTAGGTTCTGATACTTATATCTACTTCGATTCAGATACGACCAAACAGGCTGTCGCAAGAATTAATGGCGTGGCATCAATTAGGCCAGGCGAAAACATTTATTTTGCTGTAGCACACGAACATTATCATCTCTTCACCTCGGAAGGTAACCGTATTAACCCATCGGTTCTTGAACAATAATTACGAAATATCTATCTCCGAAGATGGCTTTCTTTTACTTGGTACAATCGCCACGATCAGGCGATCAACATTCCCGGTATTACTGAGCGGAAGAATTAAACGATCCCACACTTGCATTTTTAATGAATGGTGTGGTTCGTGCTGGGTATACAGGGGCTCTTTGCGCTGAACAACCGCACGATAGGTTATTGTAAAAAATGCCCTGAGCGGGGTCCAAATATCTGTTAGCAAAAGTCCGGTAAGATCTCTGCCAGGTTCACTCATTATAGCAGAACCATACAGGCGATACCTAAAGTTTTCGCCCCATCCAAAACGTCTAAAACAGCTAAGTGCCCAAGAATTAATCGTAGTTCCATAGGATCAACAGCATCCGGCGACGCGGCAAAATTATTGTCCCTGGCCTGATTCCACCACTCCAGAAAGTATGCAAGTTGATCCTCCGGGAGGTTTTCAGGTTCGGGATTCCAAATCAAACACGGTTTAGGACTACCAAGCTTATGAAGCAACAAGTCCAGTTTGTGATAATCTTCCCGAATAATTTCTTTCGAACGATTCCATAAAGCTTCTGTAGAAAAATTTATACCTTCAGATTGCACACTTCACCCCGAACAAACTCTGTATACAATATTAATAACACAGCTAAGTTATCGTTTAAACGAATTAAAAATCTCTTTTGAATCAATTGGTAAACAAAAAATGCGCCCAACACAATTGAGCGCATTTTTAAAAAAGCAAGAAGCCTAAGCTAAAGTTAACTTCGTCCCTCTTCGACCGCATGACACGAAACAAGTGCACTGCTCGTAGATGCCAAAACTGGTCGTTCTGCTTTGCAGCGATCATTAGCAAGTGGACAACGTGGATGAAAAGAACAACCTGATGGCGGGTTCAATGGGGACGGTAGCTCCCCAACCAACTTGATACGGTCTTTCTTTCTATTTGGATCAGCAACAGGTGTAGCTGATAAAAGCGCACGCGTATATGGATGCTGAGGATTACTGAAAATCTCATCCCGTGTCCCATGTTCCACGGGTTGCCCGAGATACATCACCAAAACATCATCCGCAATATGTTTTACAACAGACAAATCATGCGAAATGAAGAGATAGGCAAGATCCATTTCTTCCTGCAAATCAGTCAACAAGTTCAGTACCTGTGCCTGAATGGAAACATCCAATGCAGAAACAGGTTCGTCCAATATCACGATTTTTGGTCGCAACATCAGTGCCCTGGCAACAGCAATACGCTGTCGCTGTCCGCCAGAGAACATATGCGGGTAACGATCAGCCTGTTCGGGGCGAAGACCAACACGCGACATCATGGAAAGCACTTCTTCGCGTCTTTCCGAAGCTGACATCTTGGTATTAATCTTCAAAGGCTCGGCAAGAATATCACTGATTTTCTGACGCGGGTTCAAAGATCCATATGGATCCTGAAAAACAATCTGCACCATCTGGCGCAGCGTAATCATGTCTTCTTTGCTATGTGCAGACGCGATATCCATGCCACCGAGTATCAGCTCACCCTCTGTTGGTTTTTCAATCAACGTAACCAAGCGGGCAAGCGTGGATTTACCACACCCGGATTCACCAACAACAGCCAGTGTTTTTCCTGCTTCTAGCTTAAATGTTGCCCCATCAAGCGCCTTTACAGTACCGCCCTTGGAGAACATTCCCCCTTTAACATCGTAATAACGCTTGAGGTTATCGGCTTTTAATACAGTTTCAGCACCCATTATGCAGCTCCCCCCGAAACAGAGACATCTGATGTAGAGACACCGGGATGACCATTCGATGGTTTTCCATCAACCAAAGGATAATGACACAGAACCTTACTTGCGTGATCCGGCGCTTCTTTTCTGCATTTGTCTGTTGCAAATTGACAACGAGGATTAAAAAGGCATCCCGTTGGTCTGTCCAACAGTCCGGGCACAACCCCAGGGATAGATGGCAGCCGCTTACTTGTCGCACGTTCGGGCAAAGCATTAAGCAAAGCATAGGTATAAGGGTGTTGCGGCTTATCAAACAAACCGACAACGTCCTGACGCTCTACTTGCTGGCCCGCATACTGAACATTCACAACTTCAGCAGTTTCAGCAACAACCCCCATATCATGGGTAATCAGAACCAAGGCCATGCCTTTTTCTTTTTGTAACTCACCCAAAAGCTCAAGAATTTGAGCCTGAATGGTCACATCCAAAGCTGTTGTTGGCTCATCAGCAATCAACAAACGTGGATTACAAGCAATCATCATTGCGATCATCACACGTTGGTTCATACCACCAGACATCTGGTGCGGGAACGCACGCAATCTGGTTTCCGGTGCCGGAATACCAACCAAGCCCAAAAGCTCAATTGCTCTTTTTTCCAACTCTTTCTTGGTACCGCCCAAGTGCTCTTTGATCACTTCCATGATCTGATAGCCGACGGTGAAACAAGGGTTAAGACTGGTCATTGGCTCCTGAAAAATCATGGAAATATCTTTCCCAATGATTTGACGGCGCTCTTTTTTGGAAATTGACAATAAATCAATGCCATCAAAGAGCATGCGATCAGCTGTAATGTTCGCAGTCCAAGGCAACAAGCCCATCAAAGCCAGCATGGAAACGGATTTACCCGATCCCGACTCACCAACAATCGCAACCATTTCCCCCTGATCAATTTCCAGATCAACACCATCAACAGCACGGAACAAGCCATGTGCGGTCTGGAATTCGACTGAGAGATTTTTAATATCCAATAAACTCATGGGATCAAGACCTCTTCATCTTGGGATCAAGGGCATCACGCAGACCATCACCCATCAGGTTGATAGCCAAAACGGTCAAGAGAATGGCAACACCAGGGAAAGTCACAACCCACCAGGCACTGAGGATAAATTCACGTGCTTCAGCAAGCATTGTTCCCCACTCAGATGCAGGCGGTTGTGCCCCCATACCCAGGAAGCCAAGTGCAGCCGTATCTAGAATAGCCGTAGAGAAACTCAACGAGGCCTGAACAATCAATGGCGCCATACAATTCGGCAAAATTGTTACAAGCATTAGTCTCATAGTGCCTGCACCAGCCACTTTACTGGCTGTCACATAATCCCGAGCAGCTTCAGCCACAGCAGAAGCACGTGCAAGACGGACATAATGCGGCAAATAAGTAATGGAAATCGCAATCATCGCGTTTCTAAGGCCAGGGCCAAGCATAGCAACAAGAACAAGTGCCATCAGCAAACTTGGGATAGACAAGATGACATCCATAACACGCATTACGATGACTTCGTAGAAACCCCTGAAGTACCCGGCGGATAGACCAAGCAAAACACCGAATGTCAAACTGATGACAATCACAATGCACCCAGCAAATAGAGAGAAGCGAGATCCGTGCATCAGGCGTGATAAAAGATCACGACCAACAGCATCCGTTCCCAAAAGAAACTCTATGCTTCCACCATCCTGCCAAAATGGCGGGATCAAAATGAAATCGCGGTTTTGCTGATCAGGCGAATGTGGCGCAATCACATCAGCAAAAAGAGCAATAAAGACAATAAACAGGAAGAAAAACAGGCCAACGACAGCGCCTTTGTTTTCCGAAAAATAAAACCAGAACTCTCTGAACTGTTGACGCAGAGGACTGATTTGTTCGGGTACCGAGGACTGCTCGGCTGTATTTTGAACTTCGCTCATCATTACCTCCGATGCAGAATTCTTGGATTGATCAAACCATACATGAAGTCAACCAACAGATTCACCATCATGACAATCGATGCAATAAGGACGATCCCCCCTTGAACCGCGAAATAATCACGTCGAGAGATAGAATCAATCATCCATTTACCAATTCCAGGCCAAGAGAAAATTGTTTCCGTCAGGATAGCACCAGCCAAAAGAACCCCGACCTGCAAGCCAATCACGGTAACAACTGTGATCAAAGCATTCCGAAGAGCGTGAATACCAACAATACGGAAAGGAGAAAGCCCTTTGGCCTTTGCAGTACGAACGTAATCTTCACCAAGAACTTCCAACATCGCAGAACGAGTCTGACGCGCAATGATTGCCATCGGTATCGTACCTAAGACAATGGTCGGTAAAATAAGGTGCGAGACCGCTGACTTGAAGGCTCCTTTCTCATCACTAACAAAGGCGTCAATCAACATAAACCCAGTATCTTGATCAATCCAGAACAAGGCGGAAAGACGACCTGATACCGGAGTTAATCCAAGCATATCCGGGCTAGAGAACAGGATAATCAACAGAAGTCCCCACCAGAAGATAGGCATGGAATACCCGGCGAGGGAAATACCCATAAGAGTATGATCAAAAGCTGAGCCACGTTTGACCGCAGCAATGATACCAGCTGGCAAGCCGATCAAGGCTGCAAAGATAATGGCGCACCCAGCGAGCTCGACTGTCGCGGGGAACCGCGTTAGGAACTCTTCGAGAACTGGAGTACGACTGGTAAAGGAGACACCGAAGTCACCTTGTAAAATCCCCCAAAGGAATGAAAAATATTGTTCCCAAATCGGGCGATCAAAACCTAGATCAGCCATAAGCTGGGCATGCCGTTCGGGCGTAACACCGCGTTCGCCGGCAAGAAGCTCGATTGGGTCACCGGGTAACATCCTGATGAAACTGAAAGCAATCAGAGTAACACCAAGAAACGTTGGGATAAGAACACCCAACTTTGATAAAATGAAGCGTAACATCGCGATCCTGACTTCGCTTATAAGAAAAGCGGGGAAGGTTTACACCCCCCCCGTTTCATATTTAGCTATAAGATTTTTCTCTTATTCTTCTAAATCAACGCCGTAGAATACATGACCACCAAGTGGATCAATACGGAAATCAACTACTTTGTTGCTCATAGCTTTGTGAACAACAGAGTGAGCAACAGTTACCCAAGGAGCTTCTTCTTTGAAGACAGCCTGAGCTTGCTCATAAAGTTGAGTACGTTTTTCTGGGTCAGAAACACGTACCGCTTCCTGGAAAAGATCGTCAAATTCTTTGTGACACCAGCGCGCGCGGTTACCACCGGACTCAGCAGATGCACAGTTCAGAAGTGACAGGAAGTTATCCGGATCTGGATAATCCGCAGTCCAACCTAGAAGTACTGTATCGTGATCGCCTTTCTGTGAACGGGAAAGATACTCACCCCATTCCATAGAAACGATCTCGGCATCCACACCAACATTCGCCCAGTCAGCCTGAATAAGCTCAGCCATACGACGAGCATTCGGGTTGTAAGGACGCTTCACTGGCATCGCCCAGATGTTAGTGCTTAGGTTTGTTACACCAGCTTCAGCCAAGAGAGCTTTCGCTTTTGCAGGATCATAAGGATAATCCTGGATCTCTTCGTTGTAGCCCCAAAGGGTTGGTGGAAGCGGGTTCTTTGCCGCATTACCAGCGCCCTGGAAAACAGCTTTGATGATAGATTCTTTGTTCATGGCATAGTTAAGAGCCTGACGAACACGCTTGTCATCAAATGGTTTTTTCTCTGTGTTGAACGCAAGATAACCAACGTTCATACCTTCTTGGCTATCCACTGTCAGATCTTTGTTTGCTTCGATTGAAGCAAGATCAGCTTGGTTTGGATAAGGAACAAGATGGCACTCGCCAGCTGCAAGTTTCTGATACGCAACCTGCGCGTCAGGTGTAATTGCGAAAACGAGTTTATCTAGCGGTGCACGACCAGACCAATAATCTTCATTAGCTTGATAGCGAATGAAAGCATCTTTTTGGTAAGATACGAACTGGAAAGGACCAGTACCGATAGGCTCTTGGTCAAACTTCTCAGGAGAACCTGCATCCATCATCTGCTGAGCGTACTCTGCAGAGTGGATTGAAGCAAAATCAATAGCGATTTTGGAAATAAATGCAGCATCTGGTTTTTGCAGAGTAAATTTGACAGTTAGATCGTCAACTTTCTCAATTGTTTCCAGAATGTCCGGGAAGCTAACATACCCAGAGAAATATTCATACGTACCACCGGATACTTTATGATACGGATGGTCCGCTTTCCACTGGCGGTTAAAGCTGAAAAGCACATCATCAGCATTCAACTCACGTGTTGGAGTGAAATATTTTGTTGTGTGGAACTTTACACCAGGGCGAAGTTTAAAGGTGTAAGAAAGACCGTCTTCAGAAACTTCCCAGGATTCAGCCAAACCTGGTGTCATGATAGTTGAGCCTCTTTCGAACTCAACAAGACGGTTAAAGATGTTACGAGAGCTAGCATCAAATGACGTACCTGATGTATATAACGCTGGCGTAAAACCTTCCGGGCTGCCTTCTGAGCAATAGACAAAAGTTTTTGCCTGTGCTGTTACAGCACCCATAGTAAGCATACTAGCGAAAGCCGCTGTAGCCAAAAGTCCTTTTTTAATCACGATATCCTCCCAAATGTCGCAAATAAGCGCGGAATGCGCTTCTTTTATTAATTAGTGTTCATCTACCTAATCTAATAAGGATGGTTTTAAGCTATCCATCTGGAGTTGCATAGTCAATTTACAGTTCATCAGCACAGTAAAATTGTATACAAAATACAGCCACTCTCAGAAACCAGAATCATACATGAACACGAAACAATTATCTGTTTAATTACATGAAGATAACACAAATTTATTTCAAAATTAAATCGCTTCAAGCTAACATTATAAAACACTAAATAGCAAAAAAAAGCAATAAAATTTCACCTCTTTTCTATAGAAGTAATAGCATAAAGCTCATGTCTACCCTGCTAAACAACTCAAAGATGAGGACAATTCAAGATTCGTTGGTACAATCTTACAGCACCTGTTCCGAGTTGGTTCTTGTCATTCCATGCTTCAGCTTTTGATAAATAAAAAAGGTGCTACAAACTGCAGCACCTAAATTCTTTTTCATAGGTAACAAAAACACGCCACCTACAACACTAATGCACCCTAAGCAAACTCCAAACATTTACTCGGTAAAACGCCGGCCATGATACTTGCCATCTTATCCGGGCTGTCACTAAAACGAAGGCCGACTGTCCTGCCTCTTGACCATACAACTTCCGTTAACAGCTGAAACCCACCCGCGATTTTTAGAATAAACTGAGTACCGATCTCCAACGTTTGGTCAAACTTTGCACAAACACCATTAACAGATATATCAAAGATCACACACTTTTGCTCAGCCCCCTGATCATCGGCATACTCACCAGACCAAAGCACTGACACCCGCTGAAAACGACGTTTGTCATCATTGATGTGACCATCTTCTGTAGTACTATGTTTTTTTGGCATCGGATTTCAGAGCACCCACACAACAAACAAAATAAATTAACGTAATCCGTTTGTTCATTTAATATTTATTTGGCAACGAATACCTAGAGTGTAGAACAAAACTTACTAAATTATAAATAAAATTTGATCAAAACGATAACTAAAAACCACTAAACAAGCTAACAACAGACAAACGCTTATATTTTTATGGTTAAGACCAGAAACAAAATTATTAAATTATATTAATCTTTAACCGTATCAAGGAGTGTTTCGTCTAACTCTGAGAAGGTATTTATTACAGCCGCATTTGCTTTATACGCAATAGACACAAGCTTTTGATCAACCAATTCTCTTTCAATATTGACGCCTGTGGCAGAAAACACTTCCGCGAAACCAGCACTTTGCCCTGGCTCAGACAACGGTGCATTTGGGCCTAATTGCTGTAAGTTTCCTGAAACGCCGGGGTCACGACTTACTGCATCCAGCCTACTTGGTGCAAAGGGAACACGATCAGGCAATCGCGATGAATCAAGGGACCCCGCGTTAACAATATTATTTGAAGACACAGACAACCGCTGAGCCTGATACCGTAACCCAGATAAGGGTATAGAGTAGTCCATATAAAATAATCCTTTGCCCTATGTTACCCCATGTAGTTTTCAATTTCAATTTCAGGTATTTTAGGTAAATCCCATGCAAACTGTGGCTAAAACCTTAAATTTACAGCGTTTTCAATTCCCGCCATACTTTTGTCAAAATTTATTCGCATATATCGACTTGATATATGTTGAAATGATGTATATCTGTCCTGCATATGCCTAAGGTAAATTTAGACGATTAAAAGCGAGTCTTTAATTCACTTTAGAAGCAGAAAACAAGCTAAGGTAAATTTTCAGTATGGATGTCAGAACACTATGCCTTGCGGTCTTGTACCAAGGGGAAGCAAGTGGGTATGAAATCAAGAAAGCATTCCAAGAAGGGGCTTTTAGCCACTTTCAGGATGCAAGTTTTGGTTCTATCTACCCCGCCCTTGGACGCCTTTCTTCTGAAGGTCTCGTTGAATGTACTCAAATGGCTCAGGAAAAAAGACCGGACAAAAAGGTGTACAAGCTGACACAAAGTGGCGAAGACTCTCTTCTTACAAGCCTTCTTACTCCACCCACACCAGACAAATTTACGTCTGATTTTTTCTTCGTTTTATATTTCGCAGAACTTCTCCCTTTACCACAGATTATAAAACTCGTGGACCAGAGGATTTCTTTTTATCAGGAAATTATAGAGCGCATGACAACATGTGATCCCGCAGCTCTACCAACCGGGCGACGACTTTGCCACGGTTTAGGACTGACCGTTTATCAAAATTCTCTCACTTATTTAGAAGAGAACAAAGAACGTTTTATCGCTGAACTTCGATCTCAAAATACAATTCATACCTCTTCTGACGCAGATACAAATCGCACTCAGATAGAAACCAACAGGCACATATCATGAAAGTTTCCTATTTACTCGCATTCATTCTCGCCGTTGGAACGGCTGGCTGGGTTATGTCTGGTCAGCTATCTGATAGTTCTGAAACTGGTGAAGCAGGACAACCCGAGATCAAAAAGCCCCCTGTTAATCTCTCTGTCGACGCAAAAATACCTTCCGTACGCGTCCAAAGCCAAACAGCAGTCCCCTACACGCGTTATTTGACAGTGCGCGGCAGAACCGAAGCCCTTCGGACTGTCGAAATAAAAAGCGAAGCAAGTGGGAAGATCATCGACCTGGCTGTCAACAAAGGTGACACGATCGAAGCAGGAAAGCTTGTTGCTAAGCTAGACGTCAATGAACGTTCTGCTAAAGTGCAGGAATTCAAAGCTTTGCAAGAACAACGTGCTATTGAATACAAAGCCGCAAAGCGTCTCTCTCAAAAAGGTTTTAAAGCAGAAACAAAACTTGCTGCCAGTAAAGCATCACTGGAATCAGCACAAGCTGAATTAAGACGTGCACAGGTCGATCTTTCAAACACACTTATACCTGCCCCCTTTACGGGTGTCTTGAATAATCGCACAGTGGAAATTGGTGAGTACGTCGATGTAGGCGATACGATTGGTACAATTGTTGACCTGTCAACAATACTCGTGGTCTCAGACGTGAGCGAAAGACTTGTGCCCTTTATATCTGTTGGACACACGGCCAAGGTACGTTTGATCACAGGGCAAATTATCGAAGGTAAAGTTAAGTATATTGCTTCGATGGCTGATGCAACGACCCGAACTTTTCGCATCGAAGTCGCCGTCCCCAATCCTGAATTCAAAATTGCAGATGGTATTACAGCAGAAACTGTACTTACCCTCAATAGCATGCAAGCCCACAAAGTATCGCCGGGTATCCTGACTATCAATTCCGACGGCGCAATTGGTGTAAAAACACTGGGCCCCAACAATATTATAGAATTCAGAGAAGCCAGTATTCTTGAGAACACAACGAATGGCTTGTGGCTTGGCGGCCTTCCCAAGGACGTTACCTTTGTGGTGATAGGTCAAGAATTGATCAAGGATGGTCAGGAAGTAAAAGCAATTGATGCTGACACTCTTAAAGAACTGAAACCAATAACTTCATTAAAACAAGACCAAGAGACGACACCTGGAGCAGAACAGTCATGACCAATATCATTTCTGGTGCTCTCGGACGCTCGCGCACAGTAATACTGGGACTAATCCTCGTTCTTATAGCCGGCGCAGTATCTTACGTCACAATACCGAAAGAAGATAACCCGGACATTACCATTCCGATCATTTACGTCAGTATGCATCACGAAGGAATCTCTCCGGTTGATGCTGAACGCCTGCTGCTCAAGCCGATGGAAAAAGAGCTTCGTAGTATCGAGGGCGTAAAAGAAATGCGATCTAGCTCTTTTCTTGGCGGCGGTAATGTCGTCATGGAATTCGAAGCTGGTTCAGATATTGACCTTGCGCTAACGGATGTCAGAGAAAAGGTCGACATTGCCAAAGCAGAACTCCCCGATGATGCAGATGAGCCATCTGTGCACGAGGTTAACCTCAGTCTGTTCCCCATCTTGGTTGTCAACTTGTCCGGTGACGTTCCAGAAAGAGCATTGCTTGCCATAGCCAAAAACCTACAAGACAAGTTGGAATCCATTCCAAATGTTCTCGAAGCCAAGTTGGTTGGTGATAGAGATGAATTAATCGAAATTGTCGTAGATCCTCTTGTACTGGAAAGCTACAATCTTGACGCCAACGATATTATAACGGCCGTGGGAAAATCCAACCTTGTTGTTGCAGCGGGGTCTTTGGATACAGGCCAAGGTCGTTTCGCAATTCAGGTCCCCGGCTTGTTCGAGGACACTACAGATATTTTAAATATGCCTGTAAAAGTCAATGGCGATGCTGTTGTCAGGGTCAAAGACATCGGTATTCTTCGGAAAACATTTAAAGACACAACAGAGTACGCCCGGGTCAACAACAAGCCCGCTTTGACCATGGAAATATCAAAGCGAACAGGCACAAATATCATCGAAACAATTGAACAAGTCCGCGCAGTTGTCAGTCAACAACAAACCTTGTGGCCTGAATCTATTGACGTTTCCTACAGCCAAGACCAATCAACTGGTATCCGTACAATGTTACAGGATCTGCAAAACAACGTTCTCTCTGCAATTATTCTTGTTATGATCGTTGTTGTCGCTGCTTTGGGATTCAGATCCTCCATTCTTGTGGGCATCGCCATACCAGGATCTTTTCTTGCATCGATCATGATCCTTCATGCCGCAGGATTAACGGTCAATGTTGTGGTGCTATTTAGTTTGATTCTATCGGTGGGCATGCTGGTTGATGGCGCTATCGTTGTGACTGAATTTGCAGATCGCAAGATGAGCGAAGGATTGCCGAGAAAAGAGGCATACAAACAAGCAAGTCTGCGCATGGCATGGCCGATCATAGCATCAACGGCAACCACCCTAGCAGCTTTTGCCCCTCTTATTTTCTGGCCCGGCATAATGGGCGAATTTATGAAGTTCATGCCCATAACCCTCATCGCAACCCTAAGTGCTTCCTTGGTTATGGCACTAATTGTCGTTCCAACAATTGGTGGATTAATTGGGAAGGCCGGTGGTGCTGCAGATAAAAAGTCTATGGAAAATTTGGCAGCATCAGAAACCGGTGATTTAAATGCGGTAACGGGTTTTACTGGTCTTTATATCAAACTGATGCATTTGGTCCTCAAAATTCCGGGCACAATTGCAACACTGACTTTTGCCTCACTAATCGGCGTCATTATGCTCTACAGCAGTTTTGGCAAGGGTGTCGAATTCTTCCCGGATATTGAACCTGATAATGCGGTTCTTCAGGTCCGCGCCCAGGGCAACATGTCCATTGATGAACGCGATCACCTTGTCAGACAGGTTGAACAAATTGTGCTTGATCTTCAGAACGAAAGACATGAACTACATAATATTTATGTCAGCACCAATGCAGAAAGTTCAACAAGCAGTAACCAGCCAGAAGACGTAATTGGTAACATCCAGATGGAATTTACCGATTGGTTCAACCGACGATCGGCAGATGAAATCCTAGCAGAAATTCGCGAACGAACAGCCATTTTGGGTGGCATTTCTGTAGAGCCAAGAAAAGAAGACAAAGGACCATCGTCCGGAAAGCCAATTCAGATAGAAATAGCATCAAGCGAGCCTAGTCTCGTTTACCCCTGGGCCAATAAAGTTGCTCATCATCTAAGAAAAGCGAATGGCTTTGTCGATATCGAGGATGGCCTGCCAGTCCCCGGCATTGAATGGCGCATTGATGTTGACCGTGCACAGGCAGCGAAATTCGGCGCAGACATTGCCTTGATAGGTAGCTACATCCGAATGATTACGAATGGAATGAAACTTGGTAGTTATCGCCCGGATGACAGTGATGAAGAAATTGATTTGGTCGTTCGTCTTCCCCGAAGTAACCGGAACATTGAACATCTAGATCAAATCAAAATACAAACAAATGCTGGATTGATCCCTATATCTAATTTTATTACGCGGACAGCGGCACCAAAAGTTGGTGTTATCAACCGTGTGGACAGTCAACGAGTTGCAACGGTAAAATCAGATATCGCTCCTGGCGTTCTTGCCGATGATAAGGTCAAGGAATTAACCGAATGGATGTCGTCGCAAGAACTTGATCCCCGGGTAACAATTCAGTTCAAGGGAGAAAACGAAGATCAACAGGAATCTCAGGATTTTCTGGTAAAAGCTTTTGGGGTTGCCCTTTTTATGATTGCGATCATTCTGGTAACGCAGTTCAACAGCTTCTACAGTGCGTTCCTTATTCTGTCAGCTGTGATCATGTCAACAATCGGCGTTTTAATCGGTCTTCTAATCACCGACCAACCCTTTGGCATTGTCATGTCAGGCATTGGCGTGATCGCACTGGCAGGTATTGTTGTGAATAACAATATCGTTCTCATAGATACCTTTGATTATGTTTCGACTAAATTCAAAGATCAGAAAGAAGCGATTATCCGTACAGGTGCACAGCGCCTCCGCCCCGTAATGTTGACAACAATCACAACTATTCTTGGTCTGATGCCAATGGTTCTCGCGACCAACATTGATCTGATCAACAGAACGGTTCAAGTCGGCGCCCCCTCTACACAATGGTGGACTCAATTGGCCACAGCAATTGCATTCGGCCTTTGTTTTGCGACTATTCTCACGCTTGTGATTACCCCCTGCTCTTTGATGGTCCGGGTAAACAGCCGAAATCTTGTAAACCGTCTTAAAGCAAAATTTAAAAAGGATGACACACCATCTGAACCAGAAAGCTCAGACGATGAAAAGGCGATACCAGCCGAATAAAATGGGTAGATATTTTTCCATCAAAAAAGCCGGTACTTGTTACTGGCTTTTTTGATTTAATCGTCAAAAAGACTAAGAGCTGCGTGTATTCTGAAGCTGGTCGTCAACCAGCATAGCGCGCCAAAAAACCACGCCATCAAGGCAAACTTATCCGGCCAGAGACATAGAGCGAAAAAAAGCAGAATGGTCTCAGTCCCCTCGGTCAAGCCACCAAGATAGTAGATACTTTTTTTTCCGCGTATGTCAGTGGAAATATTTTTCTTAGCGGCAACGATGGCAAAAGATAAAAACGACGCCCCGGTTCCCATAAATGAGAAAATAAGGAATGCCGCTGCCAGCCCATTTTCTTCAGGCATCGCCAAGGCAAAACCAAAAACAACAGCCGAATAGAAAATAAAATCGAGGGTGATATCAAGATACCCCCCCAGATCGGTGATACCCTGTTTTCTGGCAACAGCGCCGTCCAGACCGTCACAAAGCCTGTTAAAAGCAATCGCTATTATAGCCAGATAGTAAGATTCGGTGGCAAGCGCAGGGACGACGAGCATCCCCCCAACAAAGCCAATCCAGGTTATTTGATTAGCGCCCAGCCCTGAACGTGAAAGAACCTCCCCTATTTTATCAAGGGGAGGGTCAATTTTCGTTCTCATCCAAGCATCAAACATAACGCGCCTGAAACTTATTCTTTTTCAGAAGTTGTATCGTCAGTTGACGTTTTCTCATCCTCGGAATCTTTTTCTTCCTGAGCCAACATTTTCTTACGGGTTGCCTGATAGGAAAACTGGGCCAGAATGATAGAAACCAGATACCCAATACCCGCAACACTCAGGAAAACCCAAGGCGTACTGTATAAGAACATAATACAAACAGCAAAGCCCAGTAGAACAAGACCAACATACCGTCTTGGGATGCGAATACGTTTGGATGAATAGGTCGGGATCGTACTGACAAAAAGTGCGCCCACAGCAACCAGCATCACACCATTCAGAACAGACGAGCGAAAGATATCATCGCCCAGTTCGAATGACAGAACAACAGGAATAAGCACAAGCCCTGCGCCACAAGGGGCAGGAATACCTGTAAAAAACTTGGATGCCCATGGAGGGGGATTTTCATCCAGCAAGCTGGTGTTAAACCGGGCTAACCGCATACCACAACAGACAGCAAAGAAAAGAGAAACAGCCCAAGCAAGTCCACCTGTACCATCCATTGCCCATAGATAAATAACCAACGAAGGAACAACACCAAAATTGACAAAGTCAGCAAGTGAATCAAGTTGTGCACCAAATTCACTTGTTCCCTTCATCAAGCGTGCAACGGGGCCATCCAAACCATCAAGTATCATTGCAACAACGATACCAATAACGGCCAGTTTCCAGTTCCCCTCAAGCGCCGCACGGATCGCAGATAAACCCGAACAAAGTGCCATCAAAGTAATGGCGTTTGGTATCAGGCGATTTACAGAAAATCCATGAAGTCGACGACGACGCTTGAGACCAGACATTAGCGTACCTCTGTTTCGCGTTGTGATTCATCAGACAGAAGATCGGCAATCACAGTTTCGCCACCAATCATTTGCTGCCCAACAGAAACAAGCGGTGCAATACCGTCTGGTAAGTAAATATCTGTACGGCTGCCAAAACGGATCAGACCAAAACGTTCCCCCGTTTTAACTTCTTGTTCCAACGTCAGATTACAGATAATACGGCGCGCGATCAGACCAGCGATCTGTACAAACGCGATCTCTTTACCGTCATTGGCCTCCATTTTGACGGACATGCGCTCATTAAGCTCGGAAGCTTTATCAAGTGCTGCGTTAAGGAAAGCACCATGATGATAGGCCAGCTCTGTAATTTTACCTGCAGTCGGAACACGGTTAACGTGCACATCAAAAACACTGAGAAAAACAGAAACACGCATTCGTGGTTCAGTCCCCATATTCAATTCAGCGGGTGGAACTGCCGTTTCAACGGCACTTACGTGCCCATCAGCAGGACTGACAACAAGGCCTTCACGAACTGGCGTCTGTCTCTCCGGGTCCCGGAAAAAATAAGTACAGAATGCTGCGATGATTAGCCCGACTATTGCCAAAGGCTTCCATATCAAAGCAAATCCAACGCTTAGCGCAAGTGCGCCGCCGACAAAAGGCCAACCAGCTTTATTAATAGGCACTAGAATGTGCTTCAGCACTGCCGTCTCCATTCAATATTCTAACAATAAGTGACGTAGCTCTGTATTCGAAGTATGAGCTACATATAACATTTGGGCTGTAATACTGTATTACGAGGTTCAATGTAAGGTATTTTCCGAAAATCTCTTAATTTTACGTCGAATTATGACTTAATTTTCTTTGGGAAGGACAAAAATTTGCCCTGGATAAATCAAATCCGGGTTTCTGATCTGATCCTGATTTCGATCAAAGATAACAGCATAACGCGCGCCCTCTCCGTAAATAGCACGTGAAATACGCCACAAACTATTACCCGGTTGAACAGTCACAACTCGTTCATCGGGAAGGGATTCAACTTTACCCGATCGCGAGAAGGGTATTTCGACACGCGCGATCACTTTTCCTTCGCCATCAACCTGATCAATGCGGAGTTGATGTAATCCTTCTTGAACATTCTTTTCTGCTTCTACAGTCCAGCGCCCTTCTTCATCCGTGACGCCCTGCCCCACAAATTCGTTGTTTAAATAACCAACAACCTTTTGTCCTGGCTGTGATGTTCCACCGATAATAGTTTGCCCCGCATCGTCATAATCAACGCTATCCAGCGCCAGATCTCCATCTTTGATGCCTTCGTCTTCTATCTTCTCGGGAAGCTGAATCACTTTTGATACGCCGCCCTTTTCTTCTGGGACGAGAACAGCAAGCGCGGACTTATCCCCGACCGGGACATCAACAATCGCGACTTCAGCAGATTTGAGTTTTACGCCCTCTTCTTCATTATTAACCTGCAACCCCAGTTCATGGGCCCCCGGTGCGAGCGGTGTCTCTAAAACGTAGGCCCACTGACCATTTTCATCGGCCTGTACACTTCCAAGTAAGGTTGTTCCATCCACAATGCGTACATCGCTCCCCGCGGGCGCCCTGCCAGCGAGAACAGTATCCCCTGTTTTCTCTACCCTAATCACATCAAAAGACAAAGACGGGTCAACAATTACTGCCGTTGATTGTTCCCCATCAGAAGATTGTGTCTCGGAAACATCAGTTACTATTTCTGTAAAAGATTCTTCAGCCTTTTGGCTCTTCTCGGAGCCTTCTGGTGAAGAAACTTTAGACTCACTTCCTTGCTCTGTATCATTTGTTGCAACGTCATTTTCGATCGTTACTGGTTCGGAAGTACTCGGTTCCCCAGAAAGTTTATTTACAATCTTTTTAGGGGCATCCTTTGAAGTACTCGTGCTATCCACGACCATAGTAGAATCAGGATCATCATCCAAGACATACCAAATCGAGACGCTGCCCCCTAACAGAACGACAACGGCTACGAGTAAAACAATGAGGGTACGGCTCAAAGATGCCTCCTAAGATCTCTATCTTGACTGATACTATTCTATAGTCAAAGCAGGTGGGAAATTTCCCCGCAGACTAACATTCTTCTAACTCTAGGTTAAGTCCTTATGGGAAAAGAACAAGAGCTATGACATTTTTAGACAACAAAAAATGTCATAGCTCTTGTTCGTCTGCCTTTTCCAGATGATTGCCATTGTTAAAACTAAAGATATAATTAAGAACATCGGCACGTCGAAGAGGGTCCAGCCCTGTCATCTACGTGCCGTTTTGCAACTCTGCACAAAAATAATAAGAAAAGGAATTTATCAATGACCAACATTAAATCTATCTGTGTTTATTGCGGTTCATCAAACCTTGTAAGTGATGAACATCTTGCAAAAGCCCATCAGCTTGGTCGCCTAGCAGCAGAAAATGACATTGAAGTTGTCTATGGTGGCGGACGTGTTGGGTCAATGGGACGGGTCGCTGACGGTGCTTTGGCTCATAATGGCACCGTAACGGGGATAATACCTGAATACCTAGATAAGTTAGAAGTTGCACACAAAGACGTAAATGAATTGATCGTTGTTGATTCCATGCATACTCGTAAAATGGCAATGTTCGAACGCTCAGATGCCTTCTGTATCTTGCCTGGCGGCCTGGGAACTCTGGATGAGTTTTTCGAAATTGCGACCTGGAAACAACTTGGCATGCATGACAAGCCTTTAATCATTGTCAATTTAGAAAATTTTTGGACCCCGCTTTTAGACCTGATCAGGCATCAAATTTCCGCAGGCTATCTAAGGCAAAATCCTGATGATATATATAGGGTTGTCAACAACATAGAAGAAATATTCACCCAACTAAAAAGTATGCCAGAGAGCAATATTGAAACGGATCTCAAACAACTTTGATATGAATTGTTATTCCGAGTTATCTTGCACTGCAGCGAAAGACTGTTATTTTCCTCTGTGAGTTCCCCAAATTATACGAAACAAGCCGACAAACAAGGAGGCGAACATGTCCAAAATTAAGGTTAAAAATCCAATCGTCGAACTCGATGGCGATGAGATGACACGGATCATCTGGGAAAAAATTAAACAAAAGTTCATTCTTCCTTATCTTGATGTTGATCTGAAATACTTTGATCTTTCCATCGAAAGTCGTGATGAAACCGACGACCAGATCACTGTCGATGCCGCCAATGCCATCAAAGAGCATCGCGTTGGTGTTAAGTGTGCAACAATCACACCTGATGAAGCACGTGTTGAAGAATTCGACCTGAAAAAAATGTGGCGTTCGCCAAATGGAACCATTCGTAACATTCTTGGTGGTACTGTTTTCCGTCAGCCAATTATCATGGAAAATGTTCCACGCCTGGTCCCTGGTTGGACACAACCAATTGTTATTGGACGTCACGCGTTTGGTGATCAGTATAAAGCAACTGACTTCCTTGTTCCTGGCGCAGGTAAACTGACCATGACCTTCCAACCAGAAGACGGTGGAGAGCCAATTACCCGTGAGATCTTTGAGTTTCCGGAAGCTGGTGTCGCAATGGGCATGTACAACCTGGATGAATCCATCCGTGGCTTTGCCCGTGCTTGCATGAACTACGGCCTTGATCTTGGCTGGCCTGTATATCTGTCGACAAAGAATACCATTCTGAAGGCTTACGACGGACGCTTTAAAGATCTGTTTGAAGAAGTTTATCAGACCGAATTCGCTGATAAGTTTGCGGCAAAAGGTATTTCCTATGAACACCGTTTGATTGATGACATGGTTGCAGCAGCCATGAAATGGTCTGGTGGTTTTGTATGGGCTTGTAAAAACTATGACGGCGATGTTCAGTCCGATACTGTTGCACAAGGTTTTGGTTCTCTTGGCCTAATGACATCAGTTCTGATGACACCCGATGGACAGACCGTAGAAGCTGAAGCAGCGCACGGTACAGTGACACGCCACTTTCGTCTGCACCAGCAAGGCAAAGACACATCAACAAACCCAATCGCTTCTATTTTCGCATGGTCTCGCGGCTTGAAATTCCGTGGACAGTTTGACGAAACGCCGGAAGTCGTTGAGTTTGCAGAAACACTTGAAAAAGTTTGCATCGACACAGTTGAATCTGGAAAGATGACAAAAGATCTTGCGCTTCTGATCAGCCCTAATCAAGATTGGTTGACAACAGATCAATTCCTGGATGCGATCGATACTAATCTACAGAAAGCAATGAGCTAACAAATATGCCAAAAATCCTACGTAATTTACTTGCTGGCCTTCTTGCCTTGACCTTTGCGTCAACAACTTCACAGGCTGCAGATCCTGAAAACACACTGGTAATAGAACTTAAAACCGGTAACGTCTTCATCGAGATGCTTCCCAACCTTGCTCCAAACCATGTGGCGAGAATTAAGGAGCTGACACGCGAGGGCTTTTATGATGGCATTGTATTCCATCGGGTAATCGCAGGATTTATGGCACAAACCGGTGACCCTAAAGGTCTTGGTACTGGTGGATCTGGTAAAAAACTAAATGCTGAATTTTCTCGTGAACCTTATGTTCGTGGTACCGTCGGCATGGCACGTTCCCAAAGCGAAAATTCTGGGGACAGTCAGTTCTTTATCATGTTCAAAAGAACGCCGTCGCTTGATGGAAAATACACTGTATGGGGTAAAGTCATACAGGGTATGGAACATGTCGATACGATCAAAAAAGGTGCCCAGGGTAGCGGTAAAGTTAGCAACCCAGACAAAATGATTTCTGTAAGGGTACTTGCTGACATTCAGTAGCTACCCGCCCAGAAAACTCAAAAAAAGCGCTGTAATCTCGATGGATACAGCGCTTTTTATTTTCGAGAAGAAGTATGAACGCCTCTCCTCTTTTTGAATTCCTATCCCCATAAAGATGCTACCTTGCAAAAGTACTCTCAAATACCTATTTTGCTGTTAGTTTATCACACTTATTTAAGGCCTAAGCCATGACAGAAGAAACAACACCAGATCTGGAAAACACTCTCGTTATCGAACTTGATACGGGTAACGTAACCATCGAAATGCTTCCCGATCTAGCCCCTACACACGTTGCTCGTATAAAAGAACTTGCACGCGAAGGTTTTTACGATGGCATCGTATTCCACCGTGTTATTGACGGTTTCATGGCGCAAACAGGTGATCCAACCGGAACGGGTACAAGTGGCTCAGGCAAAAAACTGCGCGCAGAATTTACACAAGAACCATTTGAACGTGGTGTCGTCGGCATGGCCCGCGCACAGAATCCACATTCTGGCGACAGCCAGTTCTTCATCATGTTTGACAGTGCGCCATCACTTAACGGCCAGTATACAGTCTGGGGCCGCGTAACCGATGGCATGGAACTGGTTGATGGTATCAAAAAAGGCGCTCCGGGCAGTGGTGCTGTTGATGATCCTGACCGTATGTTATCCGTCAAAGTACTTGCCGATATCTGATCAATTTCCCGACACCTGTCGAAGGTTCGTATTTTTACTAGGTGATTTTTTTAAACCCTCGCTGTATTATCCACAGCGGGGGTTTTGTCCAATGAGGGTTTATCCGGGGGACAGCCTGTAATCTTAGAAAGAGGAACTTTGGTTGTGACAATCACCGAAGAATACACACAGCTTGTAGAACAACTTACACAAACAGCATTAGATTTCTCTTTGGAAATTTTGGCCGCACTGGCCATACTTATTGTTGGTATTTTTGTCGCCGGGCGTGTTGCAAAATACACTGAGAAGCTACTAACCAAGTCAGGAAAAGTTGATACGACCCTGAAACCTGTCATCGTAAAGATCATCCGTTATACAATTATGGTCTTTGTATTGATTGCTGTTTTGGCCCGTTTCGGTGTTGAGACAACAAGTATTATTGCTGTTCTTGGAGCCGCCGGTCTGGCAATTGGTCTGGCTCTGCAAGGAACAATGCAAAACATCGCCGCTGGCTTTATGCTGCTTTTCCTTCGCCCTCTTAAAGTTGGTGAATTTGTTGATGCCGATGGTATTTCAGGAACGGTAGAAGAAATCAGTCTGTTCATCACACATATGACCACAGTTGACGGATTGTACCTTTCTGTACCTAATTCCAAGCTTTGGTCTGCAACTGTGACCAACTACAGCAGAAACAGTAAACGCCGTACAGACATGGCAATCGGCATTGGTTACGGTGATGATATCGCAAAAGCAGAGAAAGTCGCTTTAGCCGTACTTTCTGGTGATGGACGCGTTCATAAAGATCCAACTGCACAGGTTATCATCAGCGGTTTGGGTGAAAGTTCTGTCGATCTGAATATCAGATACTGGACAGACAGCGGAGACTATTGGCCTGCGTTGAGTGACAATCGTCGGGCAATTAAAGAAGCCTTTGACAAAGAAGGCATCTCTATCCCGTTCCCACAACGCGATTTACATATTATTTCTGATGTTAAAGCTAAGGCGTAACTTTAGAAAAGATTAGACGAACTAATAAAGGCCGCTACATGCGGCCTTTATGTCGTCTGCTGCATATCGTTTAGTATCACCAAGATATCAAAGCTGTTCGTGTAACAATAACGTTTTTTTACGTTCTAATCCGCCCCCATACCCCGTCAGCGATCCATCTTTCCCAACAATGCGGTGACAAGGAATAACAATAGAAATTGGATTTAAAGCGTTCGCTGCTGCCATGGCACGGACGGCTTTGGGTTTGCCAATAATAGACGCCATAGAGCTATAGGTCTCCTTTGCTCCAAAGGGGACTTTGCACAACGCAGCCCATACTTGTTTCTGAAAATCTGTCCCGCCTGTATCCATGACCAAGTCATCGAAAGCTGTTGGAGATTTAGAAAAATAATCATCCAACCGCATATCCAAATCAGACAACCCTGAAATTTCTTCCAACAACAAATTTGGAAAGCGTCTATTCAAAAGCTTCCCCCACCGATCCTGACAATCCGTGAAATCTAGGTGGCAAAGGATATTATCGTTATAAAATGATAGAATCTGGCCAATAGGTGATTCATATCGTGAATAAGAAATCAGATCTTGTAACATTACAAATACCTTATAATAACTTGATCTCGACACAAGATCGTGATTTCAAAACAAAGTTCCTGTTCGACAAATTGCGATCAGCTCAATACTTTGTAAAATACCAATCTTCTTACCCTACCAGAGACACATGACAAGCACTTCTGATAAATGGATTTCCCTAACGATACTTGCCCTTTGTCAGGTTGCTGCAATGGCACTCTGGTTTTCGGCATCCGCTGTCCTCCCCTCACTAATAGAGGAATATAGCCTCACGTCTTTCCAACAAGCACTTTTTACATCTGCGGTTCAGGTTGGATTTGTAGTAGGCAGCCTGTCTTCTGCCCTCTTTGGTTTGGCCGATCGATTACCGCCTAAACTTTTTTTCTTAGGTTCTGCAATTATTGCAGCCTTGGCAAATGCTTTGCTACTGGCCATAGAACCAACCCACACAGTTGTGCCGCTCCTTCGTTTTATCACCGGGGTTTGTATGGCTGGAATTTATCCCGTAGGCATGCGGATGGCCGCAACCTGGGCAAAAGGCGATATGGGTCTTCTTGTCGGCCTTTTGGTCGGCGCCCTAACCCTTGGATCAGCCTCCCCACACCTATTCAATGCAATCGGCGGCATTGACTGGCGCTTTACAATTGCAACAGCTTCTGCCTGTGCTATAGCCGCGGCCATTGGCATACTTTTGTTCAAAATGGGCCCTGCGTATACTAAAGCACCCAAATTTCATCCGCGGCATATTCTCTCTGCTTGGAATATCAAATCAGTTCGTCTGGCAAACCTTGGCTATCTAGGGCATATGTGGGAACTGTATGCAATGTGGGCTTGGATCGGGATATTCCTAACCGCCAGCTTTTCGCTGACGATGGAAAGTACCGTTGCCCACAATCTTGCCAAGCTGGCAACCTTTGCCACAATGGCAGCAGGGGCTATCGGTTGTTTGGCAACAGGTTACTTAGCAGATAAGCTCGGACGGACCACATTAACCATTATAGCTATGTTAATTAGCGGTATCTGCGCTCTAACGGTTGGCCTTCTATTCGGTACTTCTCCCATATGGCTGACATTGCTCTGTGTGCTGTGGGGTATCAGCATCATTGCGGATTCAGCCCAATTTTCAGCATCAGTCGCGGAATTATCCCCGCCTGAAATCGTAGGCACAATGCTGACGCTACAAACATCATTAGGGTTTACACTCACCCTAATCACTATTCATTTGATGCCCTATGCCGTAGACCTTCTAAGTTGGACCTATGCCTTTGCTCCCTTAGCCATTGGACCGTTCCTTGGCGTTTGGGCCATGGCAAAATTGCGCCAACATCCTGACGCCCTGAAACTTGCCAATGGGAAAAAATGATCTTGATAGATTTGCGACAAACAAAACATCTAAAGACATAAAAAAAGCTCCGCAGCCTTCATAACTGCGGAGCTTTTTATTTTGAGCAAAATACTAATCAACCAAGCAACGTTTCGATTGCCTGTATCGCATCTTGAGCTTTCGAAGCGTCTGGACCACCGGCTTGCGCCATATCGGGGCGACCGCCCCCGCCTTTGCCGCCAAGAGCCGCAGAACCAGCACGAACCAAATCAACCGCAGAAACCTTGTCGGTGAGATCATCCGTCACGGCAACAACAATAGAGGCCTTACCATCAGTATCTGCAATCAGAACAATAACGCCAGTACCGATTTGTTTCTTCAACTCATCTGCTGTTGGTTTAAGGTCTTTCGGCAAAACGCCTTCTAGAACCCGAGCAGCAACTTTGATGCCGTTTACTTCCTTGAATTCGGCATCACCTGATGCGCCACCGCCACCAGCGGCAAGCTTACGACGTGCATCAGTCAAGTCACGCTCCAGCCGCTTTCTTTCCTCCAAAAGCGATGTTACACGTGCTTCCAATTCAGCAGGTGAGGCCTTCATTGCCGCAGCAGCAGCGGCCAGTTGGGTTTCCTGTGCGGATACATATTCCAGTGCAGCCTGACCTGTCACCGCCTCAATACGACGAACACCAGAAGCAAGCGCCGCTTCGGACACGATCTTAAAGAAACCAATATCTCCGGTTCTTCTGACATGCGTACCACCACACAGTTCTGTTGAGTAATACCCGCTGCCAGTAGAACTGTCTGAACCGCCCATGGAAACAACCCGGACTTCCTCACCGTACTTCTCACCAAAGAGAGCCATCGCCCCTTCTTTGATTGCCTCATCCGGGGTCATCAGACGGGTAGTAACCGGATCGTTGCGACGAATGTAATCATTTACTTCGCGTTCAACAGTAGCAATATCATCTGGGTCCAAAGGCTTTGGTTGGCTGATATCAAAACGAAGACGTTCTTTTGCCACTAAAGACCCTTTTTGCGTTACGTGCGTCCCCAAACGTCGGCGAAGAGCTTCGTGTAACAGGTGCGTCGCAGAGTGATGAGCACGCAGGGCAGAACGACGAGACACATCTACCTTCATTTCCATCGCAAGATCGACCGAGATTTCACCACGGGTCACTTTACCGATATGAATAAATAAATTGCCCAGTTTTTTCTGTGTATCGCTGATCGTAACTTCCGCACCTTCGGCAGAGAACAACAGGCCGTGATCCCCTTGCTGTCCACCACTTTCACCATAGAACGGTGTCTGGTTTGTGATAACCATCACCTGATCACCAGTCTTTGCAGTAGAAACTTCGGCACCATCTTTTAAGATTGTGAGAACTTGGCCTTCGGCTGTCTCTGTATCGTACCCAAGGAACTCTGTTCCCCCAACACGTTCTTGTATTTCAAACCAGACTTTTTCCGTTGCAGCATCCCCGGAACCGCTCCAAGCCTTACGTGCAGCAGCACGCTGCTGTTCCATAGCCGCATTGAAACCTTCGGTATCAACTGCTTGCCCCTGTCCACGCAAAACATCCTGAGTCAAATCAAGCGGGAAGCCATAGGTATCGTAGAGCTTAAAGGCAACTTCACCATTAAGCGTGCCCTTGTCACCTAACTTGTCCGTTTCAGCTGACAGTAATTTCATTCCCCGATCCAGAGTTTGACCAAAACGATTTTCTTCCAGTTTCAGGGTTTCTGTGATCAGAGCTTCTGCACGGGTCAATTCAGGGAAAGCAGTCCCCATCATTCCAACCAGAGACGGAACCAACTTGTAGATTGCCGGATCTTTAACACCGAGTTTATGAACATGGCGCATGGCACGGCGCATAATACGACGTAGAACATAGCCACGTCCTTCGTTAGACGGCAAAACCCCATCCGCAATCAAAAACGCGGTCGAACGAAGGTGGTCAGCAATAACCCGATGAGAAACGGCATGATCCCCGTCCGCATCGACACCAGTCTCGTGCGCCGAAGCTTCAATGATAGTGCGAAGTAAATCAACATCGTAGTTATCGTGTTTGCCTTGAAGAACAGCTGTAATACGCTCTAGTCCCATCCCGGTGTCAATTGACGGCTTAGGCAGATCGACCCGTGTCCGGGCATCAATCTGTTCATATTGCATAAACACGAGATTCCAGATTTCAATAAATCTATCGCCATCTTCATCGGGACTTCCCGGAGGGCCACCAAAAATGTGATCTCCATGGTCATAGAAAATTTCTGAACACGGTCCGCAAGGTCCTGTAGGACCCATCGACCAGAAGTTATCACTTGTCGAGATCCGGATAATACGATCATCGCTCAGACCCGCAATTTTACGCCAGAGAGCCGCAGCTTCTTCATCTTCGGAATAGACCGTGACCAACAACTTCTCTTCCGGAACACCATATTCTTTTGTGATCAGGTTCCAGGCATGTTCAATAGCCACATCCTTGAAGTAATCCCCAAAGGAAAAGTTCCCCATCATTTCAAAAAAGGTGTGATGTCTTGCGGTATAGCCTACGTTTTCGAGGTCATTGTGCTTACCACCTGCGCGTACACATTTCTGCGAGGTTGCCGCGCGGCTATAGGGACGTGTCTCGTTACCGGTAAAGACATTTTTAAATTGCACCATACCTGCGTTGGTAAACATCAACGTCGGATCATTTCGCGGTACCAGTGGCGAAGATTCAACTGTTTGATGACCATGTTTTGCAAAATAGTCGAGAAAGACCTTACGGATCTCATTGCCGGTAATCATTTTAATCACTTACCCTAAAACTTGGACAGGACGCATTCTTTTCACAACAGAATACGGAAAATCTTATCTGCGGTTTTAACGTGCTGCCAAGGCTCTGTCTAGACTTCGCTTACAGCATTACAATTTCCCTGCCTCAACCTTCACACAGTCCTTATTATAACTTGCCTTTAATTTTCCATGATTATTCGATATAGCTAGAACACATATCTTGTGAATCAGCATTCACGACCATTAATTTAGTAAACTGGTAATCTAAAAACCATGGCCTTTATAAATACCGGAAATATTTTCAAAACTGTTGTCAGCTGTTGTCTGTTTTTCATAGCAACGTCTTCCATTGCCACAGCCCAACAACAGGCCCCACAACGGTCAACCGAACGTTTTGAGAACTGGGCCGCGCATTGTACGGTAAATGAGCCCCTTACGTGTTACATCGTACATAATGTGACACTCGGCGATAACTCTAGCCCAGTGCTGAATCTTGCTGTTGGACGACCCGACAATAATACAGCTGGTATCACCACTCTTATTCTAACCTTACCATTAGGCATTCGCCTCCCCGAAGGTTTTTCTTTAGAGGTTGGGCCACAGCTAAAAAGGCAATATCCTTTTATCCGTTGCTTAAGAACAGGCTGCCAGTCTGAAATACAAATTGATAATGAACTTCTAAATACATTTAAAAGCCAAAATGAAGGACGGGTTGTCTTTTTTGATGCTGTCAAAAAGAAAATTGCGATCCCTTTCTCATTAAAAGGTTTCACAAAGGCTTTTGGACGGGTTACCAATCCATAATTTGGACGATAATTCAAAATAAAATTCATCCACTAAAAGAAAAAGGAGCCAACAGTAGGCTCCTTTTTTGTTTTCTAAACTAAAGAACGATTAAGCGTCTTCGGTTTCGTCTTCTTCTTTTCCTTCGAGCATGGCGTTTGCCACAATCCCTGCATTTTTACGTACAGCAGTCTCGATTTTTTTCGCAACTTCCGGATTTTCCGTCAGGAATTTTTTAGCATTCTCACGACCTTGCCCAATGCGCTGTCCATCACAAGAGAACCAAGCACCGGCCTTTTCAACAACGCCGGCTTGAACACCGAGATCAAGCATTTCACCAGTTTTGGAAATACCTTCACCATACATAATGTCAAACTCAACCACCCGGAATGGAGGGGCCATTTTATTTTTAACAACCTTCACTCGAGTTTGATTACCGGTAATATTTTCACGATCTTTAATCGCACCAATACGGCGAATATCCAAACGAACGGAAGAATAAAACTTAAGTGCGTTACCGCCTGTTGTCGTTTCCGGATTACCAAACATCACCCCAATTTTCATACGAATCTGGTTAATAAAAATCACCAGTGTACGGGACTTGGAAATCGAGCTTGTCAATTTACGCATCGCCTGACTCATCAAGCGTGCTTGCAAACCAGGAAGAGAATCGCCCATATCCCCTTCGAGTTCAGCTTTAGGAACCAAGGCAGCCACGGAATCCACAACCAACACATCCAATGCGCCAGAACGTACCAATGTATCCGTAATTTCCAACGCTTGTTCACCGGCATCAGGCTGAGAAATCAGCAACTCGCTTACGTCGACACCAAGCTTATTGGCATAGGCAGGATCAAGAGCATGTTCTGCATCGATAAAAGCACAGGTGCCACCAGCTTTTTGTGCTTCAGCAACAACATGCAGGGCTAGGGTTGTTTTACCGGATGACTCCGGTCCGTAAACTTCGACGATACGCCCACGTGGCAAACCACCTATGCCTAGGCCAATGTCCAATCCCAACGATCCCGTGGAAATAACTTCGGTCTCAACTGCCTTTCCCTCGCCCAGTTTCATGATCGAGCCTTTACCAAAAGCGCGTTCAATCTGTCCCAGGGCTGCATCTAATGCCTTTTGTTTGTCCACCGTGCTATTCTCCACTAACTGTAAGACGTTTTGTGCCATCGTTGCCTCCCTTATCCCACAGGCTCACACTTGCTGCAACGAGAACAACGTACCCTCTTTGTTCCCATCAAGCAACAAAAAAGAACATTACAGGAACATCTGTATATAAAAGAGTCTATCCGCTGTAGTTAGGCTGACATAACTATTGTTGTCTAAGTATATATATCCAGCATAAAAACCGTAATACACAGTTATTGCGTGGCAAGAACATCCTTAACTTTAGAAGCTAACTGTTTCAAGCTAAAGGGCTTGGGTAAAAATTCAATAGCAGAATCTACATCCAACGACTTACGAAAAGAATCTTCCGTATAGCCGGAAATGAAAATAACTTTTAGATCCGGGTGCGTTTTATAAAGCGTCTTGATCAGCGTAGGTCCATCCATCTTTGGCATCACAACATCTGTTATGACCAGATCAATGGTTTCCCCGTCTTGCTGAAGAATCTCAAGTGCTGCTTCACCCGAATTCGCCTCAAGTACTTTATAACCTTTGTTCTCTAATGCCCGCGCACTAAAGGACCTCACAGCATCTTCATCTTCGACCAGCAGAATATTACCCCGCCCGGTCAAATCCTGTGCTTTTGGTATTTCAGCAACATGTTCTTCCTGATCTTGCGCATCTTCTTGGAAATGCGGCAGCAGTAAAGAAAAAACAGTTCCCTGATCAGCTGTTGAATCAACAAAAACAAAACCACCCGACTGCTTCACAATACCATAGACAGTGGACAGTCCCAGCCCGGTCCCAGCCCCAACTTCTTTTGTTGAAAAGAAGGGATCGAAAATACGGTCAATAATTTCAGTCGGGATACCGTGTCCGGTATCTTGTACCTTCACCAGAACATAATCACCGGGCGGGATTTCCTCGCCTTTAGCTTTATAAGGGGCATCAACCATCACATTTGATGTAATAATTTCCAACACCCCCCCCTGATCCATTGCATCACGTGCATTCACAGCAAGGTTAATGATAACCTGCTCTAATTGCCCCTGATCAGCCTTCACATCCCCCAAATCACGTCCATGTGTGATGCGTAGCTCAATGGTTTCACCAATAAGGCGACGCAATAGATGTGCAAGTTCAGCAATGATATCCGTTACATTCAAACGTCTGGGCTGAAGCGTTTGTTGACGAGAAAAAGCCAGTAACTGACGAACAAGGTTTGCGGCCCGATTGGCGTTTTGTTTAATCTGCATGATATCTGCAAATGATTGATCACCAGGGCGATGACGCAAAAGTAATAAATCAGAAAAACCAATCATAGCCGTTAGCAGATTGTTAAAATCATGCGCAATGCCACCAGCCAGTTGGCCAACGGCCTGCATTTTTTGTGATTGTGCGAACTGGGCTTCCAGACTGCGCTGCTCTGTCGTATCCGTAAAGTTCAAAATATACCCACTTGGCAGTCCGGAATTTTCATCCACATGCGTAACATTCATATTACAAACAGTATCGGAATTTCCCGTAAGGTGCACTTCCATAGCCTTACGTTCATAAGTCGTTGCAGAAACCAACGCCTCTCGAACACTCTCTCTTTCCTCTTCCCCAATCAAAGAAAGAAGTGGCTTTCCTCTGACGTCCTCTGTTGTCGCTAGAAACTCTTGGAAAGCCCGATTGCTTTCTGTAATAACGCCGCGTTCATTCAACAAAACGATACCAACTGGGGCCTCATTAAAGAACTTGCGGAACCGCTTTTCTGATTGCTCCAGCGCCGTGGCCATCTCTCGCTCAAGCGTCAAATTCCGTACAACGGACCTTGTTCTAAAACCCTTATCCCCACTACCTTCCGCAATATGCTGACTGATCGCTGCAAGAATACGCTTTTCCCCATCTACTGTTCTAAGGAAAACTTCTCCGGATCGGCTCTCCACATCCTCAAAGGGATGATAGGCTGGAACCTCGTCCAAAGTAGCATCAGCAACAATATCATGAAGCTTGATTTGTCCGCTTTCCAGTTCAGATGATGAATACCCCAACCAGTCAGTCAAGGTCTGGTTGGCGAAAAGAAATGAACCATCCGCATCTACAGAGAAAAAGCCAATTGGTGCATTTTCCAAAAGGTCTACAAAACGTTGCTGCTGGTCATTAATGACTTTTTCCATCTGACGGCGCATCGTAATATCATCAACGAACCAGAACACATACCCCGGTCGACTTGGTAAGGGATAGGCCGCTACATGACGCCACTGAACATCGTTGTGTTCAGGTCTAACCCCCGGTATTTCAATCTCGACATGTCCTGAAACACCATTCTTGGCATTAAGCTCAAGAGTAGCCAGCTTGCGCCTGATTTCTTCATCACCATTACTCTCATCAAGAATCAAATCAGGAACAGCCCTAAGATCACCGCCAAAAAAATCTTCAAACGCTGGATTTGCGAAAAGGCACTTTCCTTTGGGATCCACAATCTGTCTTGGTCTTGGAACAGCAGCAAAAGCATACTGACGCAAAGCAAGCATCTTTCTGTATCGCCAGACAACAAAGCCAAGCGCAAGTATAATCAAAGTTAAAAAGCTACAGATTGCGATCCAGATAGTAGGTGACACTTCCCTGCTTCCCCCACGAAATGTCTTCTTCTACGGCCACGACCAAGGCCCTAGAAAAGAAACAATAAGACAGTAAATGAAAGATTAACCCGAAAATCGTTTAAAAACAAACTGGATAGCTTAAGAAAGGTTCTCAATTACAAAGAACATTTGTTATTTTTTAAGTTTCATAACGTAACCAATGATTTCGGCGACTGCTTTATAGTGTTCTGGCGGGATCTCTTGGTCAATCTCCACCCCAGCATAAAGAGCACGTGCCAACGGGGGGTTTTCCATCACCGGAATTTTATTTTCTTCGGCGACCTTACGGATACGAAAAGCAACAGCATCCACCCCTTTTGCAGTAAGTTTAGGGGCCTCCATCATCATACCGTTATATTCCAGAGCAACTGCAAAGTGCGTCGGGTTCGTTATGACAACATCAGCATTGGGAACAGAGGCCATCATTCTCTGTCGCGCCTTTTCCATCCGTAATTGACGCAAACGCCCCTTGACCATCGGGTCACCTTCACTCTGCTTTGATTCGTCTTTGACTTCCTGTTTCGTCATCTTGAGCTTTTTTATGTACTCAAAATATTGATACAGATAATCAAGCCCCGCAATTACGGCCATTACAGCAACCACGGCGATCACGACGAGGGTCGCCCAATCCAGAAGTGTCATAGCAATCTGGGGAACACTAAGTTCGGCAAGTTGAGGAACAACAAAGCGTTTTGGCCAAAGAACCAAACCAATAATTGTCCCAACAATTAATAATTTTGCCAGCCCCTTAATCATATTCATTACAGATTGCATGGAAAAAAGACGCTTAACCCCCGCCAAGGGAGAAATTTTTTTTAATTCTGGCGTTAAAGACTGACTCGAAATCAAAAAACCATGCTGCATAAGCCCGGATGTAATACCAAAAGCCACCAAGATGACTGCTGGAGCAATGAAGAGAATACCTACATTTTTAAATAATGAGAGAGTTGTTTGATAAATATGACCTGTATCAAATCGGATCATATCAGGTCGCTCAAACAATGATGAAAGGGTCGAGCCCAATTCTTGGGATATCCAAACTGTAAAAAAGCTTAAAAACAATAAAAGCCCAAAGAAAGAGAACCAGGAATTCAATTCTTGAGATTTAGGGACATCACCTTTTTCACGAGCATCGGCAAGTTTTTTCGCGGTTGGTTCTTCCGTTTTTTGGGATTCATCAGCATCATCCGACATGCTGCACCTTCATTAATAATATAAAATCAGTTGCTGGATCTATCATTTTACAAACACCATCCAATGCTCTTCCAGACTGATCATATAAACTTTTATCATAACAGGTACTGACAAAAACAAAATTGTAATGCCCATGGCTACCTGCAATGGCATTGCCACAAAAAACACCTGCATTTGTGGCATCAATTTTGCTAATAACCCCAGACCCAAGAAAAAAATCATTCCAACAACAATAAAAGGGGCAGCCATTCTTGCTGCCAAGGTGAAGGTATCACCAACAACCCGAGCAATCATGTTTGAAAAATCACCCGTAGGCAATATCTGGCCCGGCACAAAAAGCTCATAACTATCTACCAAGCCAAGAATAAACAGATGGTGGATATCCAGAACCATAATCAACACAATAGCGATCGCGGTTAAAAATGTGCCCATAATTGAAGCTTGTTGAGCAGAAACAGGGTCTTGAATCAGCGCGTTTGCCAAAGAAGACATTGTCGCAGCAATCATGCCCGCAGATGCCGCTGCACTTAAAAACATCCTTGCAACGGTCCCCATAAAAAACCCTATCAAAGCCTCACTAAAAACCAGAAATCCCAAACCGGAGATTTGTTCTGGCATCGGAGGGATGCTGGGGGCTATCATCGGGGCAACAACCAGAGTAATTAAAATAGCTAACGCTAACCTGGCCCTGGGAGAAACATATGATTCCCCAAAACCTGGCAACAGAATCATGGCACTGCCGATACGTGTGAAAACGATTAATACTATATATACGCTAGAAGGAAGTAAATCATAGAGCATGACCTAACCCAGGGCGACTATCTTATCCATAATTTGTTCAGTAAAATCCCCAAGTGTTTGCGCCATAAACGGTGCCGTCGTAACAAGGGTTAAGCTAATGATAATCAGTTTGGGAACAAAGGTTAGCGTCATTTCCTGTAACTGTGTTAAAGCTTGGAACAGGGAAATAATTAACCCAACCAACAAAGCAACTGACAAGGTTGGTGCGCTCATTTTAAGCATGACCCAAACAGCTTCTTTACCAAACTCAATGACGTCTGTTTCACTCATGCCCCACCTGCGAAATTAATTTTCTGTTATGTACTAACCTAGCCCGATTAAATTGGCATTCTTAAAATTTCCTGATAGGCCTGAACAACCTTATCGCGTACGGCAACAACAGTTTGCAAAGTGACCTCTGCTTCAGACATCGCGGTTACAACGTCTGTCACATCTGCTTTACCTGCTGCGGCCATCAACGTTTTATTTTCAGCCACTTGCATTGTACCCAAGGTATCAGCGGCAACGTCTCGCAATGTTGACGCAAAATCGTCACCGACCGGATCAGACTTATCTTTTTTCCCTGCAAGGCCTTTTTCAGCAGCTTGATTATAAGCGTTTACTGCATCAACAAAATTTACAGCCATTCTCTAAATCCTCTTACGCTTATTCTACTGAAGTATTTCCAAAGTACGCTGTAACATACTTTTCGATGCTTGTATTGCCTGAAGGTTTGCCTCGAAGCTTCGCTGTGCTTCGCGCATATCCGTCATTTCGATTAACGAGTTCACATTAGGTTGAAGCACATACCCATCTTCATCCGCTGCTGGGTGTCCGGGCAAATATTCTCTTTTAAATTCAGACTTATCCGTCAGCACATCTTTAACGACAACTTTTTCAACACCGAGTTCTCTGCTCAGTTCCGAACCAAACGAGACCATCTTGCGACGGTAAGGAGCACCACCCGGTTCTTGAGCGACAGAATCAGCATTGGCAATGTTTTCAGAAATAATGCGGAGCCGTGTCCCCTGCGCTCTCATGCCAGAGGCAGAAACCTGCATTGATTTATAAAGATCGGACATTGCTTATTTTCCTAAAATTCATCAAACACTATGTGCTATAAACGAGCCAGCTAGTTATGGCCCTTTAAGAACCATCTTGTACATCTCTTGATGCTTTTTATAAAGACGCACCATGCCCTGATAATCCAATTGTGTTTGAGACATTTTTATCATTTGCTCTTCAAGAATAACCGCATTACCAGCGGGAGCTGTCTCATAAATATCTTTTGCCTTGTTAGCGCGGGCCTGATCACCGTTGAGTGGATTGCTTGATAAGTGTCCTTCATGACTAGATCGTTGTGCCATCACAGGGGCCGATCGACTAACCAATGACTTAAAATGGTTATCTTTTAAATCCAAAGGGACATAGTTCAGAGTATCCGAATTCGCAATATTCTTAGAGATCACAGCCTGTCGCTGTGTCAGCCAATCCATCTTTCTGGCTAGAACATCCGTAATTTTCAGCTTATCAGCCAACGTCGGCTCTCCTCATAAACGATAAGGTCCACACCTCCCGGAATAATACGCTTACTGACTTAATAACCTGTTAACGAATTTCCGATCTAGCAAAAAATAACATAAAAATAGAACTTTGGCTCGACCTAATTAAAAAATACACGTATAAACTTAACAATAGAACAAGTAGTTATAAAAACAACATAAGTCAGCATTTGGCAAATAAGGGACAGGGAGTCCGACGTCCGCGATGTTATACCTTACACGGAAAATTGGTGAATCTGTCATCATTAACAACGACATTGAAGTCAAAGTTGTTGATATCCGTGGGAAATCGGTAAAAATTGGCTTCACCTTCCCCGAAGACGCCACCGTTCTTCGTCAAGAACTTCACGAACGAATTCAAGAAGAAAACAAAGCGGCTGTCGCTGGATCTCTGGATATGCTTGGCATTGATCTGACAATTGAAGATGAATAATCTCTGATCGTCCCTATTTAGATTTACACTTATTTAGATTTACACTGTACCTTCCCCCTCATAACCTTTCATTAAGTATAAAGGGGCAAACTAATAATGAATTTTCTGATTTTATTAGAGAAAACAGGATGAGTGTAATTAACGAAGATCAACAGAAAAAACTCCCCCCTTCGTTTTCTACCACGCAAAACGAGCCCCCCTCTGATAAGGAAGAGGCAGAAACCCCACAACTATCTATCGCCGTTAAACGAAATATAGCAGGCCAAACAAAGGTTATTGCAAAAGGTTCAGGCGAAGTTGCCGAACAAATTCTGCAGATAGCCTTTGAACAAGGTGTAAAGGTAAGAACAGATTCAGATCTGGCCCAAATCCTCGCTAACGTTGAATTGGAAAGTGAAATTCCCTTAGAAGCACTAACGGCAGTAGCCACAATCCTAAACTATGTTTATGATGAACAGAAACAACCTCTTGATGAAACACCAAAACAGTCATGACAACGTTTGATGAACTTAGGGAACAGATAACACATCTTTCCCAGCAAATCGCTCTAGCCAATTCAACCATTAAGTCCGGCAACGACTTTGACGTTACTGATTTGCCCAAAGTTACCGATTTTTTGTGCCAGGAACTACAGCAACTTCCTCCAGCAGAACGGTCAAAGTTATCCCCAAAGTTACTAGCCTTAATTGAAGAACTCGATAACCTTACGATTACAATCAATAGTAATTTGGATAAGGTGCGCGTAGAGATAAAAGAAACAACCAGCCATAACAAAGCGGCCCGTGCGTATACCAGCGCAAACCAGCCAGGAAAAAAATAATTCAATGGATTATGGTAATTATTTTCAGTTCTTTTTAAGCCTGATATTTATCATCGGTCTAATATTTGCGTTTTCAATTATTGCAAAGAAATTAGGCTTGGGTCATGGCCCTGCGATAACAGGGAATAAACAAAAACGTATTCAAATCACAGAAGTTAAACCGTTGGATGCCAAAAGAAAAATTGTGCTAATCCAATGCGATAACAAAGAGCATCTTGTCTTGGTTGGCGGTACAAATGACCTCCTGCTTGATACCGTTCCTCGCAACATTTCTCTGGATCAAATAGATAAAACAAAAGCCCCTATAGGCGCTGGAAAAATGAATGAAAGTTCAGGGGTATGACAAAAAGTATTAACCCTAAAATTACTGTAATTGCAGCGTTAACAGCTGGTATTTCGCTTATTCCAGATCAAAGCTGGGCACAAGCACTCACCCTTGATTTGAACAATGAAATACTTGGTTCTGGAAGCGGTCGTATAATACAAATGCTGGCGCTACTTACCATCCTTAGCCTTGCCCCGGCCATTCTGATGATGGTCACGTCTTTTACCAGAATTATTGTCGTTCTATCATTTATCCGAACCGCAATGGGTATTCAACAGGCACCGCCCAACACTGTCTTAATCAGCTTAGCATTATTTCTCACTGCGTTCATCATGACGCCAACAATGGAAAAAGTTTATCAGGATGCGATAAAGCCTCTTGTAGATGAAGAAATAACCGAAATTGAGGCTTGGGATAGAGGCACGGGACCTATCCGGAATTTTATGCTACAGCACGTTAGAGAAAAAGACCTTCGACTATTCCTTGACCTTGCTGAAACCGGAGAGGTAACAGAACCATCGGCAACTCCGCTTCGTGCGCTCATACCCGCCTTTATGATCAGTGAATTAAGAAGAGCTTTCGAAATTGGTTTTTTAATCTTCCTGCCCTTTTTGATCATCGACATGGTTGTTGCATCTGTTTTGATGTCGATGGGTATGATGATGTTGCCACCAATTATGCTTTCTTTACCCTTTAAGCTGATTTTCTTTGTGATGGTTGATGGTTGGTATTTAATTGCCGGAAGCTTGGTTCGAAGCTTCGGATAGCTATACGAGTAGCATTAACAACGCCCTTGATTGCCAATATATAACACCAATCCCTAATTGATTTCACTCAGGGGCGTTGACTTGAGCTTGCTGCGGTACTGATCCATAAAAGCCTGAACCTGAGAGATTTGCTTTAACTCTTCAGCAATTGACGTCACAGATCCCGAATTCAAACTGTTTGTCAAAAGTTTGAATGTATCGCTATGCGGACCTTTACTCATAATAGAGCTATAACTATCCCTTAGGAGCTTTAGACCCTCGTTATCTTCGGAAAGAGTTTGTGCAATAGCGAGATTGATCACAGCTTGGCTTTCCTTGTCATTCAAAATTCGGTCCGCCGGCGGAGACGCAGGGATTAATTTACCAAGAATTTTTCCAGCCTCCTCCCACTTTCGCTGTTTCCACAAAATGTCGGCTTTCAAGCGCAACGCATCAAGGCTTTGATCTTCCGCGAGTAAGTTTAAAGCCTCTTCTTCTTTTGACAGCTCTGCCAAAGCTCGTGCCCTTAAATGTAATCTTTGCTGGGTCAAATCATCAGATATTTTATCGCCTTCGGTTTTATCTAGGGCAACAAGACTCTCTTCAGCACTTTTTTCCAACAACCGAATTAAGGCCAACCGACTTCCAACACGGGCTTTCTCTTCACCCTCTAATCGGAAATCCACCTGTTCTTCCAGCAAATTACCCGCTTGTTCTAGTAAATCAACATCAACAAGACGGTCCGCTAATTTAGTGATCATAATATCGCCTTTGTCACCAACCGGCGTTAGTTCCTTAAACTCTTCATACAGAGCAATAGAGGACAACGGCGGTATTCTCTTTCCGCCATCCTCTACATACATTCCCTCAAAAATTTCCTGCATTCGTTTGGCGATTTTATCCGCCCGTTCCGAATGAGGAAAATACGACGCTGCCTGGCGAAGAGAATGTAAGCTTTTGCGGAAATCTAATTCATCGGCATAGCGGTCCCCCAACTCACTAAGAATCGCAAACTCGAACTTATCACCTCGCCAAGCAAATCTGAGTTGTTCAAGCTGTTCAATACCTTCTTCTTGAGTGATCGTCCCCTCATCTATACCAAGCTTTGTAAGCGCATGCCGCGCTCGGGCACTTGTGGGGCGATGCCTGTTATATTTCAAACCTTTCCAGATTGTGCGTGCCTCTTCCGGGAAGCCATCCTGAAGCTGTCTCTGGCCCTCCAGAAAATCTGCCTGCGCTTTTTCAAAATCGGTTGGTTCACCTGATAGTACTTTACCAATAAGTAAACTTGCACTTCCTGTATCGCCGACATGTAGCTTCGCGTCAGCCGCAAGCAGGTAGAGTTTATTCCTTATATTTTGTGGGAAGTCCTCTATTAACGTTTCAGTTTCTGAAAACCCAATTGCGGCAGGCCCCCAATCTTGTCCTGATGCAGCAAGAGCTGCTTGCCATAAATTGGCCTCCCATTCCCCAGCCAGTACTGGGCTAGAGAGTGTCTTCTGGGCCTCGGCAAATTTGTCGCTCAGAAACTGTGTTGCCCCCAACAACAGTTGATAGGACGGATCATCACTTAATCGACGGTTTTCCTGCCCAATAAGCCGAAGCATGCCTGCAGCTTCGGCAACCCGCCCATGTGAAAAAAAGAACCGAGCCAAGTCCAAACGCGCTAACCCCTGCTGCATACCCGTCGTTTCAACGACAGCACGTTGCAATTCTTGTAAGTTTTTTAAATAATCGTCCTCACTGCCCAATCGGTCTGCTTCCAAATTTAACATCTTTACAGGTGCGACAGGTGTGATCGTCCCGCTACGGGGAAGAGACCGGGCCGTTTCATCCGAAACGATCAATTGATCACGGCTACGGACGACAACAGCACGAGGTGTCAGGGCAACAACCAAGCCCTCTGCAGTCGGTTGCAACACCACCCCTTGATAAGAAGGTAAAGACCTGAATTGTGGAAACTCGTCAATATCAGATGATCCAAGGTTAGGCTCGCCAATAGGGGCAACGATTAACCTATCGCCGAGTTCGGGGTGAGAAAGCGATAACAAACGGCTGACAGACTTAACTAAAAAGCGAACTTCAGGTCCATCCTCTCCCTCACCCAAGACATTCGAAATGGCCTGTACCGGCAGAGAAGACCTTCGACGAATATCAATCGTCCAGGTATTATCTTGTTTACTTAGTCTAGGAACTTGTGTTGCTGGTGCCGTTAATCGAACAACTGTAGCTCCTGCTACGGGCTGTGTATCAACCGGGGCAAAATGCGGTACCATTGCCTCAATAGCTTCGGCAAGATTATCAGGACCCTCCCGATCAAAAACAAGCCATAGGTGTTCTCCGCGGCGAAAAACGACCGCGCCAGTTTCTTCTTTCCAATTAAAATTCAAAATTGTTGGCGGCAATAGATCAGCAGAGCGCCCTGGCGGGGGAACAAGGTTTGGAATTTCCAAAGGTTCTGTCAGAGTTACCAAATCTTGTTCTATTGAACGTTCTGTGTTCGGGTCATCCACCAACTTAAAGTCAGATAATTTTACAGGGCCATTATTTCCCTGAGGCTTTGAAAGTCGCTTTTTTGTATTGCCCTCAAGCAAATTACGTCCCTCTTCTGGAGGAGGGGTATTTTCTGAAAGCGGCGTATTTTCATCATCATTATTGGCTTTAATTTCGGCATGGTCTTTGGAAGCGTCTTCTGAAGCCACTTGCGTATCTGATTCAGGTTTTTCCGCCTCATCATTTGCTACATTAGAATTTACGGGCTTAGGTAAAAGCGATAGAGGCCCCGGCCCTGCTAACTCTTCTAATTTCGGAAGAGAATCCGATGGTTCGGCTAACGTTGTCTCGGTATTTTTTGGTTCTGATTTTACAGTGTCAGTATTTTCATCTTTATTACTTTCGTCCGCCTGCACCTTTTTGTTCTCGGCAGATACTTTTTGCTCTTTTACCAGATCAGACTTTGTTTTTTTAGCCGATGATGCACTTTTCTTTACAGAACCGGGCTTAACATCAATAACAGACTTTGACCCGACATTAAAAATACGGGCTTGCGCCTCTGGAACAAGGCCAAATTCAACAATTAATTTTGGCGTACTGGCAATAACCCGACCGTTTTCGACAAATGGCATTTTTTGTTTATTAAGTTTCCCAAGATCAACTGACGCCCCTTGATCAAAGCGAACGATTAGCTTGTCACCGGGTTGAGAAATTGTCCCCTTCACCTTTTCAGGCCAATCAAAAACAAGCCTGTTATAATCCGGGTGCTCAGCAAACCTAAATCCAACGCCGGGTACAGGTCGGCTGTCCGTTTTTGTAGCCACACCCTTGTTATTCACTGCGTTTATATCGACCTGCAGATCGACAATAATTTTTGGGCCTGAGGTAAAAGTTTTTAGAGAGAAGTCATCAAGCAATGGAAAGGTCAGAATTTTTTTAGTGGGGTCTATTGTGGGCCGTCCTGTATAGCCCTTTACGCCCTGGCGGATATTATCCAACTGATAATCACCTGCCTTACCAAACTCAACAATTAGCTGACGTTGATTTATTCTCGCATTATGAGAAACCTGTTCAGGCCAATCAAAAACAATGCGGCCATACCCGGGGTGAATACCTGTCCTTACAGGAATTTCCTGGGCATGAGGAGCTGAAGAAAAAAACAACAAAAGCGCTCCTGCCATAACTATTTGGCATAGCGCTTTAATCACCCATTTTCTCCTGCATAAGAATGCACAATAATATCAACACGACGCGCGAGCTTTTCCCTTTGGTCTTCAGATAACCTATCGGTTATCTCATCATAACGCGAATCACCATACCCGCGCGATAAAATAGTGCCGCTATATCCAGATTTTTCTAATAAACCAGCAACATAGTTAGCTCTGGCCACTGATAGAGGCCAGTTAGTTTGGTAATTTTGTTGGCCCGAGGGCACCGCAGGGTCAGCGTGCCCTGCAATCTCAATTTTGTTACTTATATTTTGAAAAATTCGGCCTAACCGCCGTAAAATAGGTTGTGCCTCTTCCATTGGCTCTATGGCACCTGTTGAAAACAATAAATCACCAGGCACAGAAACCACGACACGATCATCCAATCTTGTTAAAATAGCTTGGGATAAATCTGAATCAGACTTGAATTTTTCAGACAACAATGCCTGTAAATAATCCAAGTCCTCTCCCGGTATGAAGTCAACGGGCTCCATTGTTAAACTTTTTGCAGGTTTCGGTTCTGCAATTACTCCCTCAATTTTGAGGTTACTTGCAAGGGAATCAACCAAGTTCCGCCATTGTTTCTCTTCCATCACAGACATCGAATATAACAAAACAAAAAAGGTCAGCATCAACGCGACAAGGTCTGTAAACGTTACCATCCAGCTTGAACCATAATTTACGGCGACAGCCTGCTCATTCTGTCTTCTGTTGGCAAAAAGTTTTGATTTTGGGATATCAGTAATTTTGTGCTTGTCAGAGCTCTTCTCTTCTTGCCCTGTACCAAAGCTCTCTTTACCCTCATCATAAATCTTATCTGCACGCGCCTTCCTCTGTGCTTCACCCTGGGCGTTGCTATTCCCTTTTCTCTTCTTAGCCATTATCTTTCCTCTCGATAAGAGCTAAAGGTAATGTTAGGTGGCGCTTGATCGTACAATCGAATCACAACAAAGACATAACCCGCTCGATCTGGTTGCAAACCGACGACTAGTCTATCTTTTGGAATACCCGCATCTAGAACTTCAATCGCAACAACTTCCAGTCGCCTTAACATCAAGTCGAGAAGGCTTTTTCCCCCTTCGTTCTGGCGCGCAGACGTACCATAAAGAAATTCAAACTCGTAGTAGCCACCTTTAACATCAAGCTTTTGTAAAGATGCCGACAGCCGCTTCAGTAAAAGTTCGCGCCCGGATGCTAGTTCAACTTCATCACGATAGAACAAAGCTTCAACAGGTAATTTAAGGCGTAGAAAATTTTGGGTACTTCCCTGCTCTCTTTCCACAGCGGGGATAGTTGTTTCAAACAATCGTTCGATTTCGGTGACTAGATCTGTTTGGTCATCAAGGTTATCTAACGCTTGATCAAAAGAAGCATGCCGCTCCATATGACTGGCATCACCACGGAAAGTGTTGTTGACAGATTCAAGAACAGCTCGCGCTTTTTCTTCTTCGTATGAAGAAATTGCGTTTAGCATAATGAAAAAAGCCAAAAGCAAGAGCTTAAGGCTTAATAAGGCGACATAATTCCGATCACCATCATCTTGGCGTTTGCGAAACAAAGGGCCAAGCATAACAACTAATCAAATCCCATTAATGCATCGATATCATCTTGACTAACACCCTCGCCTGGCAGCTGTGGCCCATTGAGTAAATCTTCATCGGGCCGCTCAACCCCATCTGCGCGTTTCGGCGTCGATTGTGCAGTTGTATTTTCAGGAACAAACTCCTCTCCACCGAAAGCGTTGAGCAATTTATCAACTTTGATTTCTACATGCTGTAACGCATTCACCACTCTCGATATCCGTTGACCAGTGATATCCTGAAAGCTACAGGCTTCATACACTTGGGTTACAGCATCATTCACTTTATCTGCGGCATCAGCTTCAAGATTTTCTGATACTTCATCCAACGTCTCCATCGCGGAAAGGATGTTGTGGGTGGCCTGTTCAGTTGCCCCCACAATCGCATCCAGCTCATCCGCTGCGGTCGGGAGAAAATCACTCTTAATCTCATCGGGCCTCAAAGAAGCCAGTTGCGTCTTCATATCGTGAATATAACTTGCAACAGAGCCAATTTCAGCCAAAAGCTTGTGATTGGTTTCAATCGCATCTTCACCAAAGTTCTGCAATAGACTGTCTACTAATGCTTCAAGATCTGCATCCTGAGCATTAGTGTCAAAAGCCTTCAGTTTATCGAGTAACTCTTCTCTGACCGGGTTGGTCATAGCATTAACCTCTTAGAAGTTCCCAAGCACCGCAATCAACTTCTTTTTAAGAGTCGCAGCATTAAACGGTTTCACAATATAATTGTTCACACCCGCCTGTTTAGCCGCGATAACGTTTTCTGTTTTACTTTCAGCAGTGACCATAATGAAAGACAAGTCTTTCAGATGGGCATCTGCACGGCACTCTTTTAGCAACTGAAGACCACTCATTGGTTCCATGTTCCAATCAGAAATAACCAGACTATATTGCTTACCGCGCAATTTTTGCAACGCACTGCTGCCATCTGTTGCTTCATCAACATTGTTGAAGCCTAGCTGCTTGAGCAAATTGCGCACAATACGCAACATGGTTTTATAATCATCCACGATGAGGATTGGCATATTCATGTCGACATCCGACATCAGCAACTCCTTAACTATCTCTCTTGCACACACATTCGCTTAAATCGTGATTTTAAGCTATCAGCATACAATTAACGCAGTGTAAACAAACCACAGCTTTTCAAGATCTTAGACTTTTATTTTAAAAAAAATTGTGACTTTACTAAAACAAAAGCCCCGTATCTCAATGGATACAGGGCTGATTTAGGAATTTGAACGGCTACCCGGAAAAATTAACCATAATTATCAAAGAGGATTCGATTATTCTTTTGATAATGGTAATTCACGTCTTTGCGCTAACTCCAGTGTAATTTCTTTTGCTCTTTTTGGATCCATACTCGCCAGAATCGGAGCTGTCTTTCTTTCTTTCATCCGCTCAACAACACCAAGCAGAACAATCATATCCAACTCTTCAAAAATTCGGGCAGCATCCTTGGGCTTCATGCTTTCATATATTTTAACCAGACTGAGCATCTGCTTTTCGCTCTGTTCATCATGTTTGACAATCAGACCTTCGATCGTATTTTGAAGTTTGCCAAGTTCGGTAATTTTCTCGTCAATCCTGCGTTCTGCGGCAAGCAAAAGCGTTTCTCTTTGTTCGACATCCCGCTCACGCGTTTCAAGCTGCTCTCTTCGGGCAGACAAGGATTGTAACAACTCTATTTCTTCATCCGTCATTGAAAAGGGATCGGCTTCAATACCCTGGACAACGGGAATACCTTTCGCATCTCCTTCAACCGAAGCGGTTTCAGGCTCGTCTTTTGGTTCAGCTCCCTCAGCAGCGTCTTCATCACCATTTATCTCAGGGGCTTCTGCCTTAGCTTCATCTTCAATTGTTTCTTCAGCTTCTGGAGTAGCTTGCGCAAACGCTTTACCGGATTGATTAAATCCTTCCCAGACCCCTCCGGCCTTAACGAGCAAAGTCAAAGAAGACACTGCAATTAATATCGGAAGCAAACGCATAGCATATTCTCCTTAACGCATGCCTTTAAGGGTTTTCAGAAGATCTTCTGCAGCGGGAGAAAGATCTCTTTTAGCTGCAACTTCTTTATCGGAAACTGGTTTTTTGTTTTTTTTGACTTCTCCAGGCTTAACCCCCTTCGGTAGAACCGTCTCTGGGGATTTTTGTCGAGCCAAACCAAGATCTTCTTCCAAACGGTCAGCAACAACCTCAGCCCGATCGACCAAATAACTCAAGTCAGATAAAATTCCATCTGCTTTGGCAGTATTCTCTTTCAATCCAGAACCAGTATCCGATGCATGTGCTTTGAATTCAGCAAGACTTCTTTCCGCTTTAGCCGTTGTTTCAGAAAAGGAAAGAATCAAACCCTCCATTTCGGCTTTGGCTTCACGCAAGGCATCCAGTTTTTTATTTAAAATGACCGCGTAGATGATCGTTGCTACCAAAAGGATCGCAACGAGAATATTAAATCCAAGCTCTATATTCGATAAATCTAACATAATCTATTCGCCATCATCACGAACAATCTTATTGGCAATTTTGACGGCAATATTTCCGCTTTTCCGTCCCATATTTCCTTTGAACATTGAAACATCTCCGCATCTCAGCTCTACAAGTGATTCCGGGGAAACGGTCAGATCCATTGTATCACCAACTTTCCAATTCATCACATCACCAAGAGAGATGTTTACTTGTTCCAATACAGCCAAAATGGAAACGTCTGTCTGCCATAGTTCAGCAGTCAAATGTCCTTCCCAAATTGAATCGCGCCCGAATTTCTCCCCCATAAACATCTGGAGTAACAATTCGCGCACAGGCTCAAGCGTTGCATAAGGTATGAGCAGTTCGACACGCCCGCCCCGATCTTCCATATCCACACGCAAAGTGATCACAATCGCAGCATTCTCGTGACGTGCAATCGTCGCAAAGCGGGGATTGGTTTCCAACCGATCAAACCTAAAGGTGACCGGAGAAAGTGGATCGAACGCACTGGATAGATCAGCCAGCACAACATGCGCTAATCTTTGAATAAGGTTACGTTCGATCGTCGTATACGGGCGTCCTTCAATACGCATAGCAGCCGTTCCACGACGTCCGCCAAGTAACACATCAACAATCGAATATATCAATGCAGAATCAACGGTCATCAAACCGTAGTTATCCCACTCTTCTGCCTTAAAGACCGTCAGCATAGCAGGCAGAGGAATTGAATTGAGATAATCACCAAATCGTGCAGAGGTGATATTATCCAAACTCACTTCAACGTTATCGGAAGTAAAGTTACGTAATGATGTCGACATCATTCTGACCAAGCGATCAAAAACAATATCCAACATAGGAAGGCGTTCGTAAGACACCAAAGCAGAGTTGAGGATTGCCTGTATGCCGGAATTGTCCCCGCCGTCATCATCCCCGGCATCAACACCTAACAGGCTATCAATTTCACTTTGGTCCAGAACCCGCGTACCACCAGGGCCGTCGTCGACTTCGTCGAAAACGTCATCTGCCTCATCCGCGTCGTCATCCGCCATGGCCTCCCATTCGGCCATCATGGCTTCCTGATCGACTTCTTCTTCCGTTTCGTCAGCCATTTCTTACCTTACAGGTTACTGTACCAGCATTTCCTGAAACAATACATCTTTCACCTTTATAGGAGCAGCTGCTGCGTTCACCCGAAGTAATAATTCTTCTCTCAAACGCTGGATACCAGCCGACCCACTCAAATCTTCAATTCTGAGCTCTCTTAAATAAACTTGGAAGTTATCAACAATTCTTGGCATCACGGCTTCAATACCCGGAATGTCCGTTTGCGCTTCAAGCTCTAGACTAATCGTAATCTTCAAGAAATGCTTTTTATTGCCAGTGGAATTCAAATTCACCAATAACTCTGGCACATCATAAAAGGCTGCGGGTCCATGAGCGGGAATAACTTCCTCAACGACCTCTTCTTCAACCACTTCTTCTTTGCCAAGCAAAGAATCAAGCATACCTGTGAAGTAAGCGCCAGCGCCTGCAATAAGAATGAGTAATAAAGGCAGTATGAAAAAAAGAACGAGTTTCTTTCCCGACATCCCACCTTTGGGGCGCGCTTCAACTTCTAGTTCTTCTTCACCAACAGATTCATCAGTCATATGCTGATATAAGCCTCCAATTAAAATACCCCATTAATAAGGGGTCAAGATGGTTAAAAAGTCGTTAAGTAGTATAGACGTTAAATCAAATACTTATCAGGGAAAACATCGCCCTTACCAATAAACTCTTCATCTAAATAATTTGTATCTGAAAGCAGCTTAATCGAAAAGTGTTAATATCTGCCCAATACCAGATAACGCCCTATCAGGAACTTCACCGAATAAATATTTAACCAATTCATCATCCCTCTCATCCCCAAGCCCATAACACCTATAAAGAATAACATAGTTTACCCTGTTGGCGGTAAATGTTTCCCCATACCGGAAATTGTTAACCAACAAAAGCTACCGAGCTGACACTTACCAACTTTGTTTCCCTTGCTGCTCAAGGCATTACACAATTGGCACACATCATGCATTGATTAGGACGAACACATGATGGCAAGGAATATCCAGGATGGAAAACCCCAGTTACATAGCCCTTTCAAGGCAAATGGCCCTCGGTAGAGAGATGGCGATCATTGCCAACAATGTTGCGAACATGAACACCAATGCCTACAAGAACGAAGGTATGATGTTTGTTGAGTATCTGAAAGACACCAAAACTGGTGAAAACCTTAGCTTTACACAAGATCTAAGATTGGTCAGGAACCTCGCCGAAGGGCAGCTTCATACAACAAACAACCCTTTGGATATTGCCATCTCTGGAAAAGGCTACTTTACCGTAGAAGTCGATGGTGAAGACCGTTACACAAGAAACGGTTCTTTTAAACTAAGCCCTGATGGTGAGCTCATCACAACAGAAGGATATCTCGTCCTTGGTGATGGTGATGCCCCAATTTCAATCCCGGCAACAGCAACAGATATAACAATCACTAGGGATGGAACAATCACGTCTAGCGCAGGAACGGCAGGCCGCCTTAAAACGGTTGATTTTGAGGACGAGCAACTTCTTGTAAAAGAAGCTGGAAGCGTTTTCAGCACTGCAGACAATCAAGAGCCAATTGATCAGGTAACAGGTGAAATCATTCAAGGAGCAATCGAAGGCTCTAACGTTCAAGGCGTCATTGAAATGACCCGGATGATTGACACAACACGCAGCTATACATCAATGGCTAAATTTATCAAAGAAGAACATGACCGCCAGCTTAAAGCCATTCAGTCGCTGGCCAGTTTAAAAGTTTAACAGGAGCCGTAAAATGAGATCATTAAACATCGGTGCAACTGGAATGCTGGCCCAACAGCTTAATGTTGAAGTTATTTCCAATAACATTGCCAACCTCAACACGACAGGCTTTAAGCGCCAGCGTGCAGAATTCAGTGACTTGCTTTATCAAAATTTACGTCGCGTGGGAACAAACTCATCCGATACAGGCACTGTCGTTCCAACAGGTATCCAGCTCGGACTAGGCGTTAAACCATCAGCGACCTATCGGATCACAAGTCAGGGTGAAATGAACATCACCGATAACTCGCTTGATGTTGCCATTAACGGTGAAGGTTATTTCAACGTAGAATTACCCAGTGGCGAAACTGGCTACACTCGTGCTGGTGCACTTCAGCTTTCCCCGACTGGTGATATTGTTACTCCAGATGGCTATACCGTACAGCCGGGCATTAATGTCCCAACAAACGCAGTATCAATCTCGATCAACTCAGCTGGCGAAGTTTATGTGAAACTTGACGGCCAGGTTAATGCCGCATTGGCCGGACAATTTGATCTTGCAATTTTCCCCAATGAAGCCGGACTGGAAGCGATTGGGGATAACTACTTTCTAGAAACACCAGCGTCTGGTGCCCCGACAAATGGTTCTCCAAATTCAACAGGCTTTGGTAGCATCCTTCAGGGCGCACTAGAGACATCAAACGTCAATGCCGTTTCAGAGATAACAAATCTGATCACAGCGCAACGTGCTTACGAAATGAACTCAAAAATCCTAACCGCATCCGATGAAATGATGCGTTCTGTTGCGAACTTGAGATAATTGAGATCAGCGGAGAAGAACAATGCATCTATTTAAGAAATTACTATTTGCAACAGGCCTATCCCTCACTGCCCAGGTTGGTTTTGTTGGGGCAAGTTTTGCCGAGGTAAATGTAAATTCAGTTCCATCAATCATAAACCTGAACAAGGATATCGTGATTGAAGGTGATATTGTTTATCTGGATGATATTTTTTCTGGCACAGATACAGAAAACAGAACCGCAATCGCACGATCCCCGGCCCTTGGCAAAGATGTTGAGCTTTCAGCACGGTGGCTATGGGCTCTTGCCCAAAAAAATGAACTTGATTGGCAACCAAGCACGCATTTGGATACAGCCATGGTCACACGGGCAAGCCAAATAATTAATGCTACGGATATACGCGACAGCGTTGAAACTGCCTTGCTGGAAAGAGGGCTGGTAGACAACAAGAAAATTGAGTTTGACCGAAAAGATCGAGATCTGAAAATTCCAGCTGAAATTGAGCCAACACTCCGTGTAGAAAATATCAGCTATAGACCTGGACGCAATCGTTTCACGGCACAGATAGTCATTCCTGCCGAAGGACGCCCAATCATCAATAAAACCCTATCTGGTTATCTGATAGAGATGGTGAATGTCCCCGTGCTCAAGCGCCGTCTGTCAAAAGGCGATGTAATTCAAGCACAAGATATTCAGTGGATCGCGATCAAAGAGTCAAAACTCAGCAAAAATGCTATCACTGATATTGATAACCTGATTGGAATGACACCCAAACAAACGCTCAAAGATCAAACCATTATCCGGACCAATGACATCGACACCCCTAAAGCCGTCACCAAAAATGGCTTGGTAACAATGTTGCTACAAAGCGGTTCTCTAAATCTTCGCACCCAAGGTAGAGCCCTTGAAAATGGTGCTATAGGCGAAGTAATCCGCTTGCTTAACACTCAATCAAACACAATCGTTCATGGTACTATTACAGGTGCGGGACTTGTCACCGTCTCACTTGTAAACAAAACCATTGTCGGTACTAACTAAGGAGCTCAGCGATGAAAAATTTACTGACATCCAACATAAGCAGATACCTAATAGCTGGCGTCCTGGGTTTTTCTCTGACTGCCTGTAATGCGATATCTCGTATTTCTGAAATTGGCGAAGTTCCCAAACTCAGCAAAATAGAAAACCCGGCCCCGCCTCAACCTATTTCCTTGCCAATGCCGGCACCGCAGGTTGCGACGAGACAGGCCAATTCCTTGTGGCGCCCAGGGTCAAGAGCCTTCTTAAAAGATCAGCGTGCAGACGAAATCGGCGATCTGCTTACAGTCGTTATCCAGATTGATGATAAAGCCGCCGTTTCGAACACCACAGAAAGAACGCGAGCCAATGCAGAAGGCGCAGGTTTAAACAGCTTCCTTGGTTACGAAACAGAGTTGGGTCGTATTTTTAACGACAACCTTAACCCGGCGACCCTTGTTGATGGCGAGAGCACAAGTGCCTCAAAAGGTGTTGGATCAGTGGACCGAGAAGAAGAAATCAACTTACGTGTTGCTGCCTTGGTCACACAGGTTATGCCAAACGGAAATCTTATCATTTCTGGGCGACAAGAAGTTCGTGTTAACTACGAAGTCAGGGAGCTTATGGTTACAGGGATGATTAGACCAGAAGATATCACATCCACAAACACAATCAGCTACGATCAAATCGCAGAGGCACGCATAGCTTACGGAGGACGTGGACAGTTAAGCGACGTACAACAACCACGTTACGGGCAACAGCTGTATGACATAATATTCCCGTTCTAAGACACAGGAATAATAATATAAAAAGGGCCAATGAAAGATCAATTTCATCGGCCCTTTTCATTTCAGTTTCGAAAAAAACTAGTCGTCCCTATGAACCTTTTCCATCCGCTCATGTTGTTCTTGAGCTTCAAGTGTCATGGTTGCAATTGGACGAGCTTCGAGACGTTTAATGCTGATAGGATCACCCGTTATCTCGCAAAACCCATACTCATTCTCGTCAATACGACGAAGGGCTTCATCAATTTTCCCGATAAGCTTACGTTCACGATCTCTCGTACGTAATTCCAAAGCACGTTCTGTTTCAGATGAAGCACGATCTGCAAGATCTGGTTCTTGTAAAGTTTCATTCTGGAGCGTCTGCAACGTAGCAGATGATTCAGCGAGTAGTTCTTCTCTCCAAGCCAACAGTTTATGCTTAAAGAACTCCAGCATGACTGGATTCATAAACTCTTCGTCTTCTTGCGGACGATAATCAATTGGAAGAGGAATAGTCATGGCAACCCCCATAAATTGGCAATTTTGGCGTGCAGTATAGGGAATTTCCCTGCCACGACAAGTTTGTCATGAAGAATTAACGCTATTTTCCATTTATACGATTAAAAACAGAGGATTATCGCCCTAATTTAGCGAGTTCAACCGCAGCACGAACCTCAACCTCGTTCAAAATCTCAAGGAGTCGAGGATCATTAATCTGCTCTCTACGTTGAGCAACGAGCGATTCGATTTTTTCCAACCGCCAGACTGGTATAGAGCCAAATAACAAACCAAGACGTAATTCTTCCAACTCATCCAAGATATCTTCGGCTTGTTTTTTCGCCTTCTGCTTACCTGTCAATGCATCAGGAACTTCCTGAATTGAAAGCAGACCGCTCACACCGCCAGCAGCGGATATGCCACTCGTATCAGAGACAGAATCTCCTGCACCAGATTCCAAAGCATCACTAAAGCTCCCTCCAACACCGGAAGCCTTACGTTTTGACTTCGAACCTGCTGCAGGTGTGACGGATGATCCCGTTCTAATCTTCATTTCAAGCCTATTACCTAATCTGACTACGGGTGAATGTTAGAGCCTCGATAAATTTTGTCTTCTTATGGGCAAGTTTTACCAGATCAATAGCACCATTGTTACCCAGCTCTCAATCAGAAGCAAAATTATTCCTTATAAATTGGCAGTTTCATGCCAATCGTCAAGCCCCTATCATATTGGCACGAAATTCGCATAAGGTACAGTGAACATCGCGTTGGTTTTCAAAGTCGTAACAAAGGCCAGCCAAACAATGGGTAGAATAATGAGCTTAGTACAACATATAAACATCTTATACAGAGCAACGGTCCTTTTTGGTGCGTTACTTGTATCATTTGCTGTTCAAGTTTCAGATGCCTCTGCCCAGTCACGGATTAAGGATATTGCCAACTTTGAAGGCATTCGCGACAACCTTTTAGTAGGATATGGATTGGTCGTCGGTCTTAACGGAACAGGTGATGACATTGACGATGCGGTCTTTACCCGTGAAAGCCTTATCGGTGTGTTACAGCGTTTAGGTGTTAATGCAAGAGACAACAATCTTGATACCGATAATGTTGCCGCTGTTATGATTACAGCGAACCTTCCCCCTTTCGCCCGCCAAGGCGCACGTATTGATTTAACTGTCTCTGCGATTGGAACAGCAGAAAGCCTTCAGGGCGGTACATTACTTGTAACCCCACTGATGGGTGCTGACGGTGAAGTTTATGCGGTTGGTCAAGGTCCGATCGCCATAAACGGTTTCAGTGCTGCCGGGAATGCTGAAACAATTACCCGAGGCGTACCAACTGTAGGACGGATTTCAAATGGAGCAATTGTTGAGCGCGAAATCGATTTCGACCTTAAAGAGCTTCAGAGCGTTAAAATCGCCCTTAAAAATCCTGACCTGACAACAGCAAGACGTATTGCACAAGCGATCAATACTCAGCTCGGCGGAAATTCCGCTGTTAGTACAGATCCCTCTACCGTCCAACTGGATGTTCCAGAGCGCTACAGAGGTAATACAGTTGCAATGTTGACAGACATTGAACAACTACCTGTGCGCGTTGATACACCGGCAAAAGTCGTTATTGATGAAAAATCTGGCGTCATTGTCATTGGCAACGATGTCCGGATCAGTACCGTCGCGATAGCCCAGGGCAACCTCACAGTCCGCATTACAGAGACACCACAAGTCAGCCAACCGAATGCTTTTTCAAACACAGGCACAACAGAAGTTGTTGATCGTACTGAAATTGAAATTGATGACGATAGCGACAAACGTCTTGCCCTTCTTCCTTCGGGCGTAACTCTTCAGGAAGTCGTGAACGGCCTTAACGCATTGGGCGTTGGCCCTAGAGACATGATTGCAATCTTACAAAGCATCAAAGCTGCTGGCGCTCTTCAAGCTGATATCGAGTTGCTATAATGCTGATAGATACACAGACATACGCAGAAAACATAATCAACGATACGATTGTTGGCAAAGCCCAATCCCTTGCCAGTATGAAACCCAAAAGCGAAGCCGAAGCAATGGCAACAGCCAAAGACTTCGAAGCTGTTTTTCTAACACAAATGTTAACTCCAATTTTTGAGAGCCTACCTACCGATGGTCCCATGGGTGGCGGTTCTGGAGAGAAAATTTTTCGTTCTCTCATGGTACAAGAGTACGGAAAATCTCTTGCCGAATCAGGTGGTGTCGGAATCTCCGATGCTGTCTATCGCGAAATCATAAAGCTGCAGGAGGTTTAAATGACTACAGCCCCTAAAACACAAAACATACCTGAAACAACTGTTCACAGTGTCATTACCACGGTTAAAGGTCTTGTTTCAGTCATGAGCCGAGAAATTGAACTTCTCCGTGCGATGAAAATCAAAGAGATGAGCGAGTTACAAGAACAGAAGCTCGTTCTCGTAAACGCTTATGAACAGGGTTCATCCCAGCTGAAGAAAGATCCGTCTTTCATGCAACACTTGGATCCTTTGTTAAAAGAAGAGCTCCGTGATGTCATTCAGTTACTTAACACAACAGTGACCGAAAACGAGACCGCCTTGCTTGCCGCAAAAACAAGCAATGAACGCTTGATGCAAGCAGTCGTTGAGGCTGTTCAAGAACAAAAAATCAAAAGCAGTACAAGCTATTCCCAAACAGGTGTTCTTGCCGCCCAGAAGGCCCAGACAGCCCAGGCAACAACGCCCATGCATTTGAATCAGTGTCTCTAATTTCTAAACGTTGCTTAAAATTATAAAGAAATAAGATTTGAGGACATTATGTCGCTAACCATCGCAATGAACAACGCATTGACAGGACTGAAGGTGAACCAGAATGCTCTGGCCGTCACATCCTCAAACCTGGCAAATATCAATAATGCGAACTATAGCCGTAAGGTTCTCTTACAGGAAACTCAGGTTATTGCTGGCCTTGGCGCAGGTGTCACAGCTGATACGATCCGGCGTAATGTCAACACGCTGATTCAAAGAGACTTCAGAGAAGAAACAACAACACTTGCCTCTATACAAACGGAAAGTAACTATCTGAACCGCATTCAACAAATGTTTGGATCCGTGGCAAATAAAAACTCTGTTGGCGATCTAATCGATAAATTCAATTCATCTCTTGAAAACCTGGGAAGCAGCCCAGAGATCTCGTCAAACTACTTTACGTCGGTAAACAACGGCACAATTCTAGCGCAACGTATCCGTGATATGGCTGATACTGTTCAAGCTGAACGTATGCGTGCTGATCTTGAAATTAAACAGGCCGTTGATGATATAGAGCTTCAGCTCAATATCGTCGCAGAGATAAACGGTACAATTCCCGGTCAAACTGCCTTGGGACTACCAACCGGCGATTTGGAAGACAAACGGGACCAAGCTATCGATAAACTCGCTGAATATATGGATATCCAGTACTTCCAAACAGATAAAAACCAAGTAAATGTTTTAACAAAAACAGGTCACACACTGATTAGCGGTAGTTTTCAGGCAGATCTTTCGTTCAGACAAACGACCCTTATTACAGCCAATGAGACCTATCCCGCCGTGCTCGACGGCATTCATCTGAATGCAGGAACCAGTCCTTCAGCGGCAAACGATATTACATCAAGTATTACAGACGGTAAGTTAGGGGCCCTTTTCAAAGCACGTGATACGATCCTGCCGGCAATGACAAACCAACTAGACCAAATGTCTGCAGCTTTGCGAGATCAAGTCAACCAAGCTCACAATAGAGGTGCCAACACACCTATGGGCTTGGGTACAGGTGCTCTTGACCCCGCAACAATGCTCGGATCCAGGTCTTTTCCAAACACAGCCCAGGCGATGACCATCGGCAGCGATGTCAACATGGTTTTACTCGACTCAAGCGGTGCAATGGTTGGCGCCATGGGCTCAATTACTGCGGGTGCGACAACCCCAGCAGCTGTTCAAACAGCCATTAACACATTTCTTGGCGCCAACGGCACGGCTGGCTTTGATGCTGACGGCAGACTTGAAATTAAGTTAAATAGCAACGTTCGGTTGGCTTTTAAAGATACAGGTGCAGCAACAAACAGTGGTGATTCTGTCATTCAGTATGATGCTGATGGCGATACGGTAAATGAAAACTACAACGGGTTTTCAAATTTTTTCGGCTTAAATGATTTTTTCGTTACGCCACAATTGTCTACGACGGTTCCAGCTGTTGAAGGGCAGGGTACTCAGACAGGCATTTCCTCGGGCATCGTCGTTAGGCAGGACATGATTGACAGCCCCTCAAATATTTCAAGAGGGAGTCTTAGTGGCACACCACCTAACTATGCGTTGGGCTCAGGTAATAATGATATTGCGCTCCAACTCGCCGCTGTCTTTGAACAAAATTATACTTTCAACGGCGTCTCAAACGGTCCGGATGTGACTTCCACCACAATAAGTGGCTACGCAGGTGTCATGCTATCTTACAGCGCAACAACGGCACAAGCAGCAGAAAGCTCATTATCATTTCAAAGCTCCCTCGCTGGGGATCTGCAGGTGAAGATGCAGAATGAATCTGGTGTTAATATGGATGAAGAGCTCGCCAACATGGTTATTTTTCAAAATGCCTATAACGCCGCAGCACGTGTAATACAAATTACAGGTGAAATGCTTGATACCGTTATTGAGCTCGCCTAAGGAGAAAATAGATGATTCGCGTTTCCAGTTATGCTCAAAATCAACTATTGCAAACGAACATGGCCTCAACACAGGCAAAAGTTTCGGATAGAACAGTACAAATTGCCAGCGGTAAAGTAACGCAGGAATACACAAATATTTCAGCTCAAGCTTTGGAATTAGTGAGCCTACAGCGCGATAACGTACGCACGACCCAATTTGAACGCAATATCCAAACCACGACAACTAGATTGGAAATCATGGATAGTAACATGGCGACCATGTCTGCACGAATTACAAACTTGCTAAGCGATGTCCTTAACGGTTTGAATAGTTCAAATATTCAGGAAATTCCGCTGGATCAATTTGCCGTCAGCTTCCGTCAGGAAATCACAGCTTTAATGAACGCACAACACGAAGGCAGGTATCTTTTTTCTGGCAGCCTTACAGATACACCACCTATTAACCTCTCAGATCCTGCCTACACACCGCAGGCAGGTTTACCAGGAACCTTTACTGCCGATTTTGACTATTACGACGGTGATAACGTTAAACTTAGCAACAGAATCGACCAAGATGCCAACCTGACTTACGGTATCACAGCAGATGATCCCACTTTCGAGAAAATACTCAGAAGTCTTGCCTATGTAGAGTATGCAGGAACAAATAACGACACCACGGTGTTACAAGAAGCATACGATTTACTCCAGAGCTCGCTGGATGGCGTTGCAAACTTCCGAAGTCAAATCGGCGCACAGCTGACCGTTTTAGAAGGCGCAAATAAAAATCACGCCGATTTTAAGACCTATGTACAAAATACAATTTCTGGTATCGAAGACGTTGATATCGCAGAAGCAACCAGTAAACTGGCCTTTGATCAAGTGCAACTTCAGGCCTCATATATCAGCCTGACACGGATCAATGAAACCACTCTTTTAAATTACCTTAGATAAGCCTTTGTGATTTCACGCTTACTATTCGTTAATCATGGTTGCCTATTGTGACTGGAAAGCCCATTATGTTGGACTTGGAACAAAATTATAAAGCTCAAGATTTAGCCGGGATCACAATGCCGAAGGCCGAAGAAGTGTCAAATAACGTAATTACACTGAAAACCCGTTTCGGGGTGATGGAAATAGATCGCGACAAAACCATCAAGATCCCGAAAGGAATGGTTGGTTTTTCAGAGTATAAAGAGTTCGGATTAACAGTGTCTCCGATTCCCGTTTTGGATGGCTTCATGCTATTACAATCTGTAGATGAAGCAGACCTGACTTTTATACTTAAGCCATATGACCTTTCCAGTGGTATCATTTCTGATGAAAACTTGGCCCTCGCAATTCAACAGCTATCAATCCTTCCCGAGCATGTCGGTGTTATGTTGGTAACTACATTGAGAAGAATGCCTGACCGTCTAGTGAAGTCTGTCAACATGCGTGCTCCTTTGTTTATTGACACAAGCAAGCAACAAGCGTGGCAGTATATTTTCAATAATGAAGATTATGACGTTCGACACGAAATCCATTAAAACTAAAACATATACCTGAAAATGAATAATCACGAACGCCTTATAAGTGTTTTCAAGACCGTTCTTGAAGTTGATGACACGAACAAAATTCAATCATTAGAATACAATACAATCCTCAAATGGGATTCGGTCGGGCACATGCAGTTAGTCGCTGCGATAGAAACTGAATTTGATATCCTCATGGAAACAGAGCAAATTATAGACATGAACTGTTTTGATATTGCCTGTTCCATATTAAGAGATCACGGAATTGACTGCTCTTCTTGAAAACAAGATAGCTTTAGTTACTGGTTCCTCCAGAGGAATTGGAAAAAGCATTGCTTGCCTGTTTGCTCAACACAAAGCCACTGTCATTCTACATGGCATCCATGCCGATCACTGTCGTGAAACAGCAGCAGCAATTAAAGCGATAACAGGGATATCTCCCGATATTATGGCTTGTGATATTTCTGACGAAGTACAGATCAAGAACATGTTTAAAGACATTTTTTCACGTCATAAGAAACTCGACATACTCGTGAACAATGCTGGTGTTTTGGAAGATCGTCTTGTTGGAATGATAACCCAGGATAATCTTGAAAAAATTTTTCAAGTTAATACTTACGGTACCTTGTACTGCCTACAATTGGCTTCTCGTTTGATGCGAAAAAGTAAGGCGCCATCTATTATAAATATGTCATCCATCATTGGCGTTGAAGGCGCGGCAGGACAAACCGCATATGCAGCGTCAAAAGCCGCTGTTATTGGGATCACCAAATCAGCAGCAAAAGAACTAGGCCCCCTAAGTATTCGCGTAAATGCCCTGGCTCCGGGCTTAATAGAAACGGATATGATCTCTCATCTTAATGAGGACATAACAAAATCTCATATTCAAAACACATCGCTGAAACGGTTGGGTACACCAGAAGAAGTTGCCAAAGCAGCCCTTTTTCTGGCCAGTGATCTTTCATCGTTCGTAACAGGACAAATAATTGGCGTTGATGGGGGCATGCGAACTTGAAATGCCTAAAAGCATCATTTCAAAAAAATGCCCACAAAATAGCTTTGGTCGACACAATTGATGGGTCTTGTGCAACTTATAACGATATTCTTTCCTGCAGAACAAAAATTATAAAGTATTTTGGAAAAAACAAGAACAACTTAATATTTTACCAACCCCAGAACACGCTAATTTCCGCTAAATTCATTCTCGCTCTTCTTTCTACCGATAATACTCTTTGCCTAGTTCCTCCCAAAATCGGTAATGATATTTTAAACGATTATATAGATAATTTCTCACCAGACTTTATATTTTCAAACAAAGAAAATACGCCCTCAGCGGGCTCCTACACACATTGTGAACACGAGATAATTCCGAATACAGAGCTTTACATTCCAAAGACCAGCTCTCCGCTTCCTATCGATAAAAATATAAGGTTACTGTTAACAACGTCCGGTAGCACTGGCTCCTCTAAATTTGTTCAATTAACAGAAGAGAATATTAGCTCGAATGTCTCTTCTGTTGAAAGATCAATGATGATAACCGATAGAGACATACCATATTGTCACCTCCCTTTTCATTACTCATATGGACTATCAGTCCTCATAAGCCATGCACGTGCTGGGGCTAAACTCGTTGTCACCTCCAGCACACTAATGGAAAAACCTTTTTGGAAAGATATAGACAGGTATCAATGCACTTTTTTCCCTGCCGTTCCGTTTCACATAGAAACGATACTCAAATTTGGATTAGAAAGGCTTAGAATTCCTAGCGTTAGAAAATTCTCCGTTGCAGGCGGCGCCTTGGACAAGGAAAAACAAGCTACGTTTTTAAAACAGCTTACTCGCGATAGTGATTTTTTTGTTATGTATGGGCAAACGGAAGCATCTCCAAGAATTACCAGCTTTAATTTAAAGCACTATCCTGAAAAAATAGGATCTGTTGGGAAGCCACTAAACAACACAGAAATATTAATCACACCTACAGAACATGAAATAATCCTCACAGGCCCGAGTGTCATGCGAGGATACGCTGCAGACAGAAAAAGTCTTTCTCCAGACCAAGAACCAATCACAAAACTCTCCACCGGCGACTTGGGATATATAGATAAAGATGAATTCTTGTATATAACAGGTCGAAAAAAAAGAATTGCCAAGATTTACGGACACCGCATCAGCCTAGAAGACATAGAACAGAAATTGTCACTTTGTAGTCCCTGTATTCTGTTAGAGGGCAACAACCTATTACATGCATTTTATCACGAGGATGATAAGGAAGACGAATTAGATAAGCTATTTAAAAACAATTACAATTTCCCAGGAAAACAGATACAATTTCATTTAATTTCCGAATTTCCTAGACAAGAATCGGGCAAGGTCGATTTCCAGAAATTGCATAAACTATTATGAGCTTTGAACAGTTACTCACTACAGATGAATATGCGCTCTCTGCCCAAGAAAAAAATACTTCTTTGGTGAAAGGTTTAATTGAGCTAACAAACTACCATAAAAAACATTGTCCAAAATACGCGAACATTCTTAAAGCAATCGGATATCAAGGACAAAACTGCATTGCTCTCGAAGATATACCCTTTATCCCCGTAAACCTTTTTAAAAATTTAAAACTGCATAGTATCCCAAATAATAATGATATCGTTACAGTTTTAAATTCAAGTAGTACAACCGGGCAAAATCCTAGCCAAATATTTATCGACAAAGAAACCAGCCGTCGACAATCTCTTGCCTTAACAAAAAGCATTAAATCCATAGCAGGCGATAAACGCCTCCCAATGTTAATTATTGACGCCCCCTCAACCATTAAACAAAAACCTCTAACCGCAAGAGGTGCAGGAATATTAGGGCTCATGAGGTTTGGGCATTCGCATTGTTTTGCTCTGGACGAACGACTTAATCTCGATGTTTCTCTTGTCGAACAGTTTTTAAGGCAACATGGCACAGGGCCATTCATTATATTTGGCTTCACTTTTATGGCTTGGTATTATTTCCTCAAGGAATGTCCAACAACAACTGACCTATCCAATGGCATCTTGATTCACAGTGGTGGTTGGAAGAAGATGCAAAACCAATCAGTTAGTCCTACTGATTTCAAGATAGGCTTTCAGGAAAAAACCAATCTTTGTAACTGTGTAAATTTTTACGGTCTCGTCGAACAAATCGGCAGTATTTACCTAGAAGGTTGTAAAGGTCTTCTTTATCCACCCGCCTTTTCAGATGTTATCATTCGAGACCCCTATTCACTTGAGCCTGTCCCCCACGGAGAAGAAGGTTTAATACAGCTTCTTTCCCTTTTACCACTTAGTTATCCAGGCCATTCTATCCTAACAAGCGATATGGGTATCCTTCACAAATCACCAGAAAGTACTATGCCTGGTTTAGAGATTACACGAAGAGTTCCTCGAGCAGAAATACGTGGCTGTAGTGACACTCACGCCTTCAAGGCAGAAGGTGATCAATGAAATTTCAACAACTAATTCCACAAAAAAAAACAATATCATTAGAACAGTTGAGATCAAACCTGCTACTTTCAAACTCTTATGTTCCTCCTTCACAACAAAGAGTTATAGAGTTTTTAAATACGCTTTCTCATGAGCTTTTCAATTCAGTATCACACTCTCAGGACCCAGAAATCTCTGCACTGGCCTTTTGGCTCAGAAAAGGAAGTATTCTGCCTTTAGTTCATGACAGAACTGAAGCTATAAAAGCCCAAAAAGCGAAAAAACGAGCCCGTGGTGTTGTCTTTTTAATGCCACCAACAAACGTGGGACTGCTTTTTTGTTATCAAATGGCACTTGCTCTCTTAACTGGTAACAAAGTGATCATTCGTATATCACCGAGCGCCCCTGTAAACTCTTTTATTCTATGCGATATAATCAGGGCGTTACTAAGGTCTGCAAAACATCAAGAAATCGCAAACAATTTTCATGTTTTTAGTTATGACCACCAAAAAGAAATCACAGAAGCTATTTCTCAAAATTGTGATCTCCGGTTAATCTGGGGCGGAAATAAAACCGTTCAAAAAATAAGGACGGTACCACTTGCCCCCAAAGCAATGGACGTTAGTTTTTCTGATCGCTTCTCATGGGCAGTTATAAAAACTAATCAGTTTTTAGAGCTTGGAGAAACAAAGCAAATTGAATTGGTTAAAAAATTACGAAATGATATCACACTTTTCGATCAACAAGCTTGTACTTCACCAAAGATCCTATGCTGGATAGGTACTGAAGATGAACGAGAGCATTCGTCCAAAATATTGCGCAAAATTCTGGGGTTACTATCAGGCAGAACCTCTTATGAGATAGACTTGGCCGGCATGGTCGAAAAGCACGAAAATCTCTACTCCCTGATGGCTTTGCTAACGGGTAGCAAGCAGCATTCAATTCCTAGTGATATTTCTTTTTTGACTACTAAAAGAATCACAAAAGAAGATCTGCTCAATATACACGACTTTAATAAAGGGAATGGCATCCTGATTGAAACAGGCTTTAAAGCAATTTCTGAATTAACGACAGTGATATCCTCGAAAGAGCAAACTCTATCTTATTATGGATATACGACTGAAGAACTAAATGTCTTATCTGAAGAAATAAATGGCCCATTCTTCGACACCCTTATTCCCATAGGGAAAGCTCATACTTTTTCGCACATATGGGATGGGTACAACCTTTTTGACCTTTATCAACGAGATGTAAGGGTTACGAAATAATACGACTTGAGTTAAATAAATAGCTTAGAAGAAATTGTTAATAAATACAATTCAACCTCACTAGAAACTGTAGGAGAACACTAAATGAAAGAGGAATATTTAGATCAAAGCGAGTTCACCTATATTATGTGGCTCTATAAGGTATTCGAAAAAGTTCAGCATGTTCCTGGGCATATCGTTGAGGTTGGTGTTGCAGAGGGCAGAAATTCAATAATTTTTGGTAGATTAATTGAAGCATATAGACAAGAAAACGTTCGAAATTATTATGGGTTTGATACCTTTTCTGGCTTTACGGATGAAGACCTAGAAAATAATTCATATCTACCCAAAAATAGATATGACCACTTGAGTCTTAATTTTGTAAAAAAAAGAATTCAAGACCAAAATCTTACTCATATTTGCCAATTCATCGAGGGAGACATTCGAAAAACGGCCAATGAATTCATTGCATCTTCTAAATACTATGTTCGCTCCCCTGGTTATCTTCGAATAGCACTTTTATACATTGATTGTAATGCATATGGAGCTTCCTTGGAATCGATGAGGCTTTTCAAAAACCATATGATGCCAGGTGGTATCATATGTATTGACGAGAAAAAACAAGGCGGGGAGACCGAAGCATTAATTCAATTTTGCAGTGAAAATAACTTAAAGATAATGAGAGATGTTGGACCTTTTTCCATACCCGCGTACACAACTATCGACCATCAATAAATCACCTACCTTGAATGGAAAAACTAAAACACTCTTATAATCATTTTTTATGCCAACAGATGTAGTTTGTGAACAATAGCATTCATTAACAAGTTGGCATGCTCAATATCAGATTAATGGCCAACTTATAACAAATAGAAACAAGCTATAATTAGTAGGAAGAAACTAACATGAATAAAGTTTTGGTTGTTGACGGTTTAGCTCGATCTGGTACGACTTTAATAAATTCTATAATTAACAGCCAAACGAACACAATAGCTCTAAGAGGATGTTTTCATGAACTACTTTCTATGGGTTACCCGTGGCCTGAAGGTGGTGTACTAGCAAATATACATTCCGCCACTGATCCAATTTCATTTAATGATAATATAAACAGATGTACAAATTCGGATGAAAAAAAATATTACACTAAAACAACTATCAGCTGGAAACAGATGAAAGAATTTACATTAGACAAAATTGAAGACCTTAGGCAATACGGTTCACTTAATCATCAAACATGGCTGTCTCTTTTAGACAGGGATGTGTCCTCATTATCAGATTTGGATAAACTTTATTCAGATATTTGTGAAACAGCAAACGTACAGACACTATCGCTAAGGTGGAATCAAGCAATAAGTTACGCCCCAATTTGGCTAAATCGTAAAAATCATTATTGGCTCGCAGTAGTACGTAATCCTTTTCATCGAGCACTCTCTGCTCAGAAGGCATTCTCAATGGATATGCAAACGTCTGTAGCTATGACTACAGCTTACGCCAAGAAGCTAGAAACTTTAAAAAACAACCCAAATTTCAAAATAATTTATTATGAAGATATACTTGAAAACCCTCATGCAAATATTTCAAATATCTGCAATTGGTTAGGAAACACATCTGCCCCCGTAATAGACAAAGAATTTGTCAATACTGATGGGGAACCTCATCGCAGAGAAAGCTCTAAGCTAGTCGGAACGAGTATAGACAGAAAAACTGGTATTCTATGCCCCAACATTAGCCCTGCTAGTAAATATGATCCTAAAAATGAAATAGAAAGCTATGATTTCGATAAAATTAAAAAGTGTATTGAAAATTACCCCGTTTATTCAAGGTACCACTAATCGAAGGCTACATACTTTGATTCAATTTGTGTAAAATTTGATACTTTTTCCTACTCAATTATATATCTTTTAGGGTCCTGACTATCTTACCTCATGACCTGCTCCCCTAAAAAAGTCCCTGATTTTGAGTTAACCTTTTTCTCGTGATCTAGATCTATGGGCTTATCAAAACAATGTAACCTTGGATTTCAACCGCCCAGGAAACCCAACCGATAATCCGTTTGTCGAAGTCTTCAACTCTAAATTACGCATTGAATGCTTAAATGCCCATTGGTTCCTTTCAATGGAAGATGCTTGCGAAAAGATAGAGAAATGGCGTAAACACTATAATGAAGAACGGTCACATAGCTCAATTGGGAATATACCCCCCGATTATGTTTGCAAAACCAGTCTGTCAACATGAGTAGAGAGCAAAAGTCTAAAACCCTCTGGAGGTAAGTTCGGGAGCACTGCAAAACAGAAACACTGCTAACTTATAAGTGAGTACATATTGGGGAGCAGGTTATTTCCCATCGCAACTCCGGTACATATCAGTGTGCACTTCGAATGGGAATCTAGCCACCTTAAGAAATTTTATAACAAATACTTACCAATAAGATCATTCAATTCTTCCGATCTCTTTCTCAGCCCATGATCTTTCAGACATCTTTCTTGCCCCTTTCGGGCAATCTCTTCGCGCTTCTCAGGGTGCTTTAAGTAAAATCGTATTTTATCCTCCATTTCACTAAGAGAATTATACGTTTCCACTTCCACTCCAGGCTCAAATATCTCGCTTAACTCATGGCACTGCTCTGTCAGTAAGAAACTACCAACGCCGACCGTTTCAAAAATCCTCATATTGGAGGCGATATTATCAGCCATATCAATATGATTATTAACAACTATTCGCGCACTTTTGAGTGTCCGAAACATTTCCATCCCCCATACCGTAGGCTGGATATATTGTTCCATTTCACTTAAGTCCATTGAAGTCCAGTTAGCCAAATGCAACCTTAAAGAATATTTATTCTCCTGAAATTCAGGCACTCTTGCTAAATGCTCAAGAAATCGCTGACGTTTGTTATGCAAATAACCAATTTGCCCTGCAAAAATTACATCACATTTTTTTCCTATATGAGTGACTTCCTCGGCTACAAATTCTGGAAAGGCGGGCAAGAAGGTCTCAGTCGCACGGGCCCCCGAATGAATAGCTTTATCCCTACATACTTTGAGAGTGGAAACCATTAAATCAACATTTCGCCAATCTACATCATCGGGGATTGGGGCAGCTCGCCAAGCGACAACAAGTCTTGGTTTCCAATTACAATTATCGAGAAAAACTGGATTAAATGCCACAGGATCTGCGATATGAAGAACATCAGGGCAAAAGTGATCTATCTGAGCACAAATAATTTTCTCTCTTGTCGATTGCCCATAGATCATTCCATGTTCTTTAGCCCACGTTTGCTGTGATTGCTTACAATTTACAACAGCAAATAAACTCTCATACCCATGCTTTTCCATAGCAGAAGTAAACAAATGTCCTCCGGAAAAGGCATCTTCTTCAAGTGCTTTCATCTGAGTAGCATAAGAGCCTCCAAACAGTTCTGGATTTCGCCCGTATATTTCTTCTAGATAAGAGGAATAAAAAGACATTAATTCCATAAATTTCGTCAAGGACTTCCTACTCCCCTAAGACTAAGCATCACAAACGCCACGGTACTATTCCTCCCACCAAGCGAATACGGAGCAGATATAGCGATCCGATTTTATTGAATGAAATGGTGGTTTCTGTTTCCCTTTAATCCAAGTCGCCGAATGCAAGTCACTCAAAACATATTTCATTCCTATTGTTTCAAATTTTGCAAGCATCTGACCAAGCTTTGAAGGAAAATTGCTTTGATCCTTAAGAATATGGCCTTCAACAATTACGTGTTTCACTTTATGCAGCATGTCGACACAATCGTCGATCACAGCAAACTCAGCACCTTCTATGTCTAATTTCAACAAATCCACTTCAACTTCATCTGCTAATAAATCGTGCAAGCGGATTGATGGCACTTTGATACCATCATCACTCACATAACCTGAATCGTCAGAAGTTGAGTTAAAGGACACTCCATTATCAGAAATCCATACGGCTTGGTTTTTAGTACCCTTATCCGATAATCCCATGGCATTGATATTCTTTTTAAGTACTTTGAATATATTGGGATCAGCTTCAAAACTTGTAATTACCGCATCTGGAAATTTTCGATAAAAATAGAGCGTTGCAAGACCTATGTGTGCACCGCAATCAATAATTCTCGGCGCCTGTTTTTCTATATCAAAATCGTATAGTTTTTCATTAAAGATTTGCTTTGCCTGATAATAGAAGCTGTGAAGATCTACATATTCCAACTGAACACCATCACAAATTACCGTACCACTGACACGCCGAGGGAATGTTTTTACAACTTTTTCAACCTGTAAAATGACATTCTGCATCGTTCCTTTAAATATCAAACCATCATCCATTTTTTCGTTGCATCCAACGCCAAGCATCAGAAACCATTATCTTCAACTCACTTCTTTCTGGCTGCCACCCTAATTTGTCTTTTGCCTTCTTAGCTGAAGCAATTAACCTTGCAGGATCTCCCGGGCGACGCGTAAGTACATCGTAAGCAATCGACTTTCCAGTCACGTTTTCGCATACTTTAATTATATCTAAAATTGAGTACCCTTCACCAAGCCCGAGATTAAATTGTTCCGAGTTCTGACCAGTCTCAAGCCATTTTAAAGCTAAAATATGCGCCCTTGCTATATCCACAACATGTACAAAATCCCTTACACATGTGCCATCCTTCGTTGCGTAATCATCTCCGAAGATATGAATAATATCCGTACTTCCAAACGCACATTGCAACACGACAGGAATAATATGTGTCTCAGGCCTATGGTCTTCACCTATTCGAGAAGAAGGATCAGCACCCGCGGCATTAAAATACCGCAAACTTACAGATTTTAGAGGGAACTCTTTCTCTGCATCCTTTAAAATGCTTTCAACCATTAGCTTGGATCTGCCATAAGGATTAATTGGATTTTGAGGAAGGTCTTCAGTAATTGTATCTAAATTTGCATCCCCATACGTTGCGCATGAACTGGAAAAAACCATTTGATGACAGCCAACTTTTTTCATCACTTTGAGTAACGAAATCGTCTCGCTAACATTCTGTTGATAATAATCTAATGGGTTTTCCATTGACTCATTAACCAAACATTTTGCTGCGAAATGAAAAACAGCCTGCGGCTTATAGGCAATCATAACATCTAGTAGCCGCTCAGAATCTCCAAGATCTCCGATTTCGAGAGGTCCCCATTTAACAGCATTTCTGTGTCCTGTGCTCAAATTGTCATAAACGACTGGCAGGTATCCTCCTTCTTTAAGCAACATAGCAGCATGACTGCCGATAAAGCCTGCTCCACCCGTAACCAAAATTCTCTTCATATTATTGCCTTCAAAGAACATGCTTCCTTGAGTTTCTCATATAACCTCAGATAGCGCTTTCCTTGTAATTCCATCGCAAACTCTTTTTTTGCAGTGTCTTGAGCAGTATTTCCCATTTCTAAAATCTTTTCCGGAGAAGAAATAGCAGATCTAATCGCATCAACTAATTTGCTTACATTTCTTTTCTCTACGAGCCATCCGGTTTTATTATCAACAATAAAATCTGGAGCCCCTCCTGTATTGAACGCGATCAGAGGTGTCCCGCTTGACATAGATTCCAAGATTATGTTCGGTAAGTTATCCTCAATAGACGGCAAAAGGGTAAAGTCGGCAGCATTGTAATACTTGCTCATCACAATAGGATCACTGACATAAGGAAGGGAAAGCTGTTCAACCAAACCATTCTTTTGGGCGCTGGAGTTACCAACCGTTACGAACAGGAGTTGACGTGCCTCATTTTCAGTTAAACCTCTAAAGGCCTGCTCAATATAGATTAGGCCTTTCCTCGGATCGGACACGTAATCCGAAGGAAAAAACGCGATAATTTTATCGCTCGGTAAATTAAGATCTTCACGAATTTTTTTTTGAGACCGAGGCTTAAATTGATGCTGGTCCAAACTATAGGGAATAACGTGAACATCGAAGTCCTTAAACATCAAGCTTCGCTTTGCTTGCCTAGCCAGCCACTTACTCGGAGCTACTACCGTGATAGGAAATGGCACACAAGATAGCGCATTACTTTTAATCTCATGTATTTTTCGTGACAAGTCTACCTCTCTATTTGAAGAGATATATTCACACGCACCACATTCATTTACAAATTTCCCACATGCGCCCGAGTAATGGCAACCTCCTGTAAAGGGGTACATATCATGTAATGTCCAAACTATCGGTATTTGCGTCTTTTCATGACTAAAGAACTCAGGAAAATCCACTAAGCCGCTAATCCAATGTAAATTTAATATATCCGCATCAGGTAATTGATTGAGCATTTGCTTCCCAAATGGAGCAAAGGGTAAGCTAAAAGGACCAAGATGCGAGCCAATCTCACCCTTGTTCATAGATAAGAGAGTTTCTGCCTTCCTGCGTATCGAGTCTCGCTGCGCAATATCTTCAACTGTTATATTATTGATATCAAGTTCTTGAACACTACAATCATCACTCAACTTTTCCCGAACGAACATTGTTGAATCCGTGCCGATCGACTGAACAGCCTTGTGTTGGCGGTAAGCTGCAATTGCGGCTCCCCCCTTAACATCCCAACGATTTAGCTGTACAACTTTCATTAAAAATCCATCTTATTATAAGGCATGTACGATCATCAGATTGAAAACTAATATACTCATTTTCTATTCAATTCTGGCTTGACTTACTCGAATGAACAATACTCATTGGACCTTAATAGAAATAAAAATAATCACTTAATATATTAGAGGAAAGTAATTGGCCCATAAATTATTGAGGAAATTAATTCGTCTCCCTTATATTGGGCGTCTTATATTAATGTATCAAAGATCTAAGTATCCCTTAAAACAATATCTGGTCAAAGGGAGAGTAATGGTAAAATGGCTAATACACTCTAAAGAAATAACAAATTATACCTATGACTTAACTCCATTAAACAAAACACATCTAGCAGCAACTTTAGCTGAAGTCTTATCAAGACCATATAGTGAAGTTTGGGGCTTCATTACCGAATTAGAGGCAGATACAGATTTAGCCCTCCATATATCCGACGCGACGGAAAAAAATGAACATTCTTTTGTCGCTGATAAAAATGTGAAATTTGGAAGAAGATTGGGATGGTATGTAATCGCCCGTGTCATAAAACCGCAAGTAATTGTAGAAACAGGTGTAGATAAAGGGCTTGGAGCTTGTATTTTGGCTGCAGCGCTAAAGCGCAATAAAGCAGACGGGTTTCCTGGTTATTATTATGGCACAGATATCTATCCTAAAGCTGGCTATTTATTATCGGGTAAATATGCTGATTTTGGAACAGTGTTGTATGGTGATTCCTTAGAAACGCTAAAAGCATTCGAGAAAACCATTGATATGTTTATAAATGACAGTGATCATTCCCCAAGTTATGAAATACAAGAATACAACGCTATCAAAAAAAATATTCGAGCCAAATCAGTTATTCTCAGTGACAACTCTCAAAGTACAAATGAACTTCTAAACTATTCTCTGCAAACCAATAGAAATTTTCTCTACTTTCAAGAGAAACCACTTGATCATTGGTATAACGGTGCGGGCATTGGAATATCGTTTAAAAGGAACCACTAAAACAACCCTAATACATTTATAACAATCCAAGTTCGTCTTTCAAAAAGAGATTCAATTTCTGTATATTTTCACTCAAATCTGCCTCAATGTACTGTGAAGGGACCACTGACATACACTGTTTAGACAAACTAATATTCTTGAGAAGAGCTTGTCCTGTTTCACTGTACAAAAATTCCCCTCTATAAATTTCATCCGAATACAACTGAAGTGCTGTTGGATCTATAAGCGACGTAGGTATTCTCAATGCAGATGCCTCATAAGCGACGCTGGACCAAGCAGTTACATGATGTTTTACTGACTTTAAAAGAGGATAAAGAGATATTTCACTCGATATTTCTACTTCAAATTTTGTTGGAGCAACTTTTGCAATTCTTTCAATCAGCTCAGCCTTGTTAAAAACCATATTCGGATGCATTCTTATCAGCCACAACCATCCTTCAGGGGCTTTTTCCATCGCCTCTAAAAGAACTTCACTGATAGGGTCGGCAAGCGGTTGTAAGGTTACCAGAATAGACATATCAGCTTTTTTTATTCTTTCTAAAAAACTCATATGCTCTTCTGGCAACTTAAAGGGATGTCCTGTTTTCCACAAACTTAACCACGGATATCCTATAACAACCGGCTTATGGGTTTTCAATTTTGCGGGGAGATGTCTGGAAATATTTTCAGCTGATGTACTACCCCAACTCCAAAAATAATTTGGCAATAAGTCCCATCCATTTTTCGGTACTTCCGTAAAATGAGTATAATTCACATTATAGCTACCCTGTTTACCATGTTGTATATCGATGACAGGAATACCAACACGTTTCGCGGCAAGTAATATTGCAAGGTTTACTATGGAATAGTAACATACAGTAAAGATGGCCTTAGGCTTACTTGCTGACAATACTTTGGTCATGTCATTCGCATAAACTAATATGAGGCCTAAATCTTTTTTGAATCTTTCATTAAATTCTTCTAAGTCACTATCTATTAGCGAAATAATTTTCGAGTAATCAGTAATATCCGAGAATTTAATGGGGTTATTTTTATTCTGCCAAAAAGCTCTATGCGTAAGATGGCCTAACTCATAATTAAAAGCAGGATAAACAAAATTATTGATCTTCTTAGAACTTGAGAAGACCAGTTTGAACAAGTCTTCTCTAGGCAAGACGACCTGCAATGTATCAGCAAATCGATCGACTAGACCTTCTTCTATCCGCTCTGCATGCCCTAATTGACCAGGCAACACCCAAATTTTGTTTTTGCCTTTACGAGCAAGTTTTTTTTGGGCCATAAAGTGCTTAATTTTTTCGCGAATACAAATCTCTAACCGGCGAAACAACGGTCTTTTTTTTAACTTTTCAGCCCCCTGCTTTCTGGTTTCAAGCGGTTGGAGATCTTCAACAAGCCATGATCTCACAATATGGGCTCTTAGAAGCGGCCAAATTCTAATGTCGTGATACTTAATTTTAGTAACATCGTTTTCTTGCTCAAAGAACACTATTTTTTCCAGCGCCCTCTCAAAATTGATCCCACCAGACATCATTTTCCGGCCCTACTGGCCTCTGCGAGAGCTTTCGCAACAATGAAATCAATTTCATTGTCAATATCGACAGACGTATTTCGGTCCATAAAGTATGGGATTGCATTTTGATATAAGGTTTTTAATTCCTTATCTTTAAGATCGCTTATTTTCCGAACGTAAATCGCTCCGTTGGGATGATACGCTGTTTTTTGGTCTTGGCTACGGGTGTTACCGGTTAGTAGAGGGGAGGCAGACAAAACTGGTTTCCAATTTCCTTCTTCTTCGCAATGAAAGGCAAAATTAATAGAAAACCCATACTCAGTTGCCGAGAACACTGGTTTTTTTTGGGTAGCAAATAAAGTTATAGCTTCATCAACCTGCGCCGTTGTACGTAAAGGTATAGTTGGTAATGCAAGAAGGAAAATATCATCATCTTCTGAAAATATTTTTTCCCGTGCCCCAACCAAATAATCAAATATTTTAACTTTATCTCCAGCTTCTTGGTCTGTTCTATAATCAAGAGAAAGCTTATCATTATCGAAGTAATTTTTGGCCAAATCCCAATATTCAATGGAATCAGTAGAAAAGATGACACGATCCACTTTACTGGATTGCATAACAGCCTCCAGCGTCCAAATAACCAACGGCTTACCGGCAAGATCTTTAATATTTTTTCCCGCTAGTCGTTTAGATCCAGAGCGAGCAGGCACAAATGCAGTAACCGTCATTTATCAAAAAACTCGTTAACTTTTTTATGCGTGCTTTTATAAATCACTTCGATTTCACCGTACTCTTCATCATTAAGATGTGGCATCGGCATACGATCTCTTCTATGCATTAAACCTGCAGCTTGCAATAATGCTTTATTAGTTCTGTGCCAGCCATATTTCGCAACACAGCCATCAAAAAACGGCCCTTCAATATTATCCAGTATAAAATTTATCGATTCATTATCATTCGCTTTGTAAGCGTTCCAGAAAGCCTCGCCAATTCTAGCATCAATCATAGATATTCCGTTGAGATAGGCTTTGGCCCCGTAGGGACGGTAGTTCATGAATACCGATTTTCTCCCTGCGATAACAACACGTATCTGAGGCTCCAGCTCCAAAGCGACACACGTCATCTGAAAATCCTTTGCATCTTCTTTTAACGCAGCAATTTGTGGAATTTTTGGCAAAGATTGTAACAAAGATTTCGGCCAATGCATTTGCGTACCATCCTCCCCAGAAAGGAAAGGCATCTCATGCACTAAAATTCCCATATTGGATTCACGACCAACTTCTGCATAATGATCTAATATCTGATCATCAGAAAAGTACTTTTCACGCACCAACAGAGAGATCAAATCAGCCCCTTCTTCTTTCGCATGACGTGAAAACTCTATAGTTTCCGATGTAGAACAATGAATAGGATCTCCAACAATAATTACATTTTGACGATCAAGCTCTTTCACTTTCCGAATACAAAAAGCATTTAATTCCATAATTTCTTTATGCGTTAGTTGGGAATAACGAGAGTTATAGGCCATTGCATAAAACTTGCGCCCACCGGTACGATAAATATGCTCTAGATACCGATCCAAAGAACTGTAATCAATTGAATTATCATCATTAAATGGTGTAAATATTGTATACACGCAGCCTTCAAGCCGTTCTTTTATTTCATTAAACATCTATGTTTCCGTTCATTCGTCTATTCGTGTCGGCCTCTACCATTTTTTGTGCAATATCGCTTAATTGATAGCTAAGTTTAAAATTTGTATGTTTTCGTAATTTTGAAGCATTGCCCCTCAACGGAGGCGTCTCTTGAGGGCGAAAATATTGTTTTGATATTTCAGCAAGTCGCATACCTGTCTTATCATCGATGCAAACTGTCTCCAGACCTTCCCCTTGAAAAATTGGAGAAAAACCAACGGCCTCGGCAGCTTGAACGAGAAAGCTCTTTACTGAAGTCAACTTACCCGTTGCAAAGACAAAGTCCTGTGGTTCTTTTAGGCTCAAAATTTCCGGCATCACTTTGACATAATCAGAAGCCATCCCCCAATCTCGTTCTGCCGCAAGATTACCCAATTGCATAGGCTCACCGTTTTCTTCTGCTAAACGAACTAGATTATATGTAATCTTTCTAGTCACAAAATTCCTGGCACGATAAGGACCATCATGATTAAACATGATTCCGCAAGAGGCAAAAAGTCCGTACCGTTTTCGGTAGATGTTAATCAGTTGCTGTGATGCTAGTTTTGAAATTCCATAAGGATTAAGGGGGTTACAAATACTATCTTCATCTAAGCCTTCTCCAGAAACATCTTCCCCAAAAATTTCTGAACTAGAAGTGAAAAACAAGCGAGTTTCGGGGGAAGAAATTCTTACTGCCTCCAGGACGTTTAAACATCCCAAGTAATTAGTCTGCATCGTGTTTGCTGGTAACTGGAAGGAATCTTCAACAAAACTTTCACCAGCAAAATGATACAAGTGGTCAGGTTTAACTGACTTTATTAAATCTAATACAAGATATGGTTCTTGAAGGTTGATATTTATCCAATCAATTTTCTGAAAAATATCAAGTTCTTTAAGTCTCCAATATTTATTTGTATTTCCACGACGAGTTCCTCCGACAACCCTCCAACCTTGCTTAATAAGATCAGATGCTAACAAAGCCCCATCCTGCCCTGATGCCCCAAGAATCAATGCCGTTTTCTTTTTTTGATTAATCACCATTATACATCTCGTGAAGGGAACAAAGAGCTTTGGCAAAACCTGCACCTTTATTTAAGTGTCCTTGCCAAACCTCTATTACCTTTATTCTATCCAGTCCCATTGCCAAGTCGATAACGGCTTGATTTTTTTTATCCCCGGCACCAAACTCGACGCCTTCACCATCATACCCAGCTGCATCAGCAATATGTATATGGCGAATATTTGTCTCCAAATCCTTAATAACATCCTGTGATTGAAAATCGAATAATGTATCTCCCATAGCCAAATGACAGACATCCATACATATAGGCATGTCGAAAGACTTTAGATGCGCAATATCTTCAACATTATTCATAGCCCTTAAAGGTACAGCCCCCCCAAAATACCATGCAATCGGTGGAAGCCACTGTGGGAGAATCATTACCCCCTGATTCAAGTAACTACTCAATAATTCAGCGTGCTGTTGATAAAAAATGTTTAATGTCTGATGTACCAATGAAAAACTACCAACGACGAGAACATCCTTCCCAGTATGATCTTGTAACGCCTTGGAAAGCTCTACTGTTTTATTAATAATATCCAAGCTTCCCTGCCGCTGACCTTCATCCGTGGAAAAAGGATCAACTAGCATCGTAGAACTTATATAATCAGGCAGATGAATACTATACTCATTTGTTCCAGAAAATGTTTTATGATTAATTTCATTTCTCAAATCCCCAAATGATAAATGAAACTCATAACGACCAATAGGATACTTAGATTCAATCAACTCAAAGTCGTGAAATCTTACAGGTAGTGAAATTAAATGATCTTTAGCAAATTGAATGGTTTCATCTGAAACCTTCGAAGGAGAATCGAAAACAGAGCTGTCCAGAACTCCCCCTTTAACAACAGTCCGTATTGCGCTCTTTTTAAATACCTCCGAAGAACGTTCCATTCCTAAGCCAGTTCGTGGTGATCGTAAAACCACGTCTTCTGGCACAATTTTCTCACCACATCGTATTTCTCTTTTGGCATAGAACGAACGACCCAAATTCTGGAGGTTCAATAACTCTCCTTGATTTGGGCTACGTGGACTATCTCCAGATTGAATTAATTTCAAATTTTTAGAAAAAGCCACCAATTTAGAAAATTCTTCACCAGTAGAACTCGAACTATGATCCAACCCCGATGCAACCTTGTCGAGAGTAATATGCCTCTCAATGACAGTTGCCCCCAATTGCATTGCCAAGAGGCAAGTTTCCCACATTTCATCATGGCTCGAATAACCAAACGAGTGGTCCCATTTTTTTTGCAAATATACCAGATAGCCTAATTTACTGTTAGAAAGGTTTACCGGATAATTTGAAACACAATGTAGCGGCGTCCATATCGATGGATTCAACTGGGGGAGAATAGTTTCGATAACTCCCTCATCCCAAGCACCAGTTGATATAAAACAGTCCTTATCATAACGCTCCAGTTCCTTAATGAGAGGAACATTGGTAAACTCAACCGAAGGAACTTTAAAAAAATCAAAGCATTGAATCTGGTCTGCAAAATCACCTATATCATCAGGAGTAAAAAAACTTATGCCAGATGCTAAATTAAGGGTTTGGGCATGATTTGATAACAACAATATAGTATCAGGAGAAAGATAATTTCTTCTTATTTCATTGAGGAGTATTTCATCACCGATCTCTCGTTTAGCTGTCGTATAAGTATTAGATAAATTTCGATATTGAAATTTCACCCCCCAAACACCTGCATCAGCAGCTATATTTATCAGTTTACGCGCGACGTCAATATCTCCACCATGATTGATACCAATTTCTGCAATTACCTTCATGCAATCCATATTTTCAGCTCTGCCTTATTTCTTATTCAATAAATATCTTTTTTCATGACAGATCAGATAATACCATTTCTGAAACCAACTCTTTAAAGGATGTGGTGTGTTTCCATCCTAAAACTCTTTCAGCTTTACTGGGATCTCCCAGAAGAAAATCAACTTCTGATGGGCGAAAATATTTAGGATCAATCCGAATTAGAGTTTGACCGCTATTTATATCGAACCCAATCTCATCTACCCCTTCACCTCTCCAAGAAATTTCATATCCAGCTATGGAGAAGGCTACTTCAACAAAATCCCTTACAGAATGAGCCTCACCGGTTGCAAGCACATAATCTCCAGGTACATCTTGTTGTAAAATTCGCCACATTCCTTCTACATAATCTCTTGCATGACCCCAATCTCGTTTTGCATCCAAATTGCCTAGATATAAACACTCTTGTTGACCATTTTTTATGGCAGATATAGCCATCGTGATTTTCCGTGTAACAAAGGTTTCTCCACGAATTGGACTTTCATGATTAAACAAAATACCATTAGAAGCGTGTATTCCGTAAGCTTCTCGATAATTTACAGTAATCCAATACCCATACAATTTTGCTGCAGCATATGGAGAGCGCGGATAAAAAGGCGTCGTTTCACTTTGCGGCACTTCCTGAACTTTTCCATACAACTCTGAAGTAGAAGCCTGATAGAATTTAGTATCTGTCAATTTCAATATTCTCATAGCTTCAAGAATACGCAAAACCCCCATACCATCAGAATTCGCTGTATATTCAGGCGTTTCAAAACTGACATGAACATGGCTTTGCGCTGCTAAGTTATAAATTTCATCTGGCTGTGTTTCTTGTACCAAACGAATTAAATTTGTCGCATCAGTTAAATCGCCGTAATGTAAATAAAAATTATTATCTGAAACGTGTGGATCTTGGTATATATGATCAACCCGCCCCGTATTGAAAGAAGACGAGCGGCGTTTTATTCCATGAACTTCATACCCCTTAGCCAATAAGAGATCGGCAAGATAAGCCCCATCCTGACCTGTAACTCCAGTAATCAGTGCTGATTTTTTCACGTCTATTCCTTCTTAAAATCATTGCCTGACAAAGCTTTGGTTATCCAAATACCATTGATAATATTCAGCCAACCCATCATTTAATACAATTTGAGGCCGCCAATTCAATTCTTTTAACTTTGAAACATCAAGTAACTTGCGTGGAGAACCATCAGGGCGGCTTGGATCAAATATTATTCGTCCATTATATCCAACAATACTTCTAATCATTTCTGCAAAATCTGCTATCGATATATCTGACCCAGTCCCCACATTAATGTGGTTATCTTCTGAATAATTTTTCAAAACATGAATACAAGCATCCGATAGGTCATATACGTGTAAAAACTCCCTAAGAGGGTAACCCGTTCCCCAGACTTCGACACTAGGTCTTTCCTCTATCTTTGCCTCGTGCATTTTTTTTAGTAATGCCGCAGGAACATGGCTATATTCAGAATGAAAATTATCTCCTGGACCATAGAGGTTTGTCGGCATTATTGAGATAAAATCACACCCATATTGCCTTCGATAGGCCTGACACATTTTAATCCCCGCAATCTTAGCGACCGCGTACCATTCATTTGTCTCTTCCAATTCTCCAGTTAATAACTGCTCTTCTTTTATAGGTTGAGGCGTATTCTTTGGATAAATACAAGACGAGCCTAAAAAAAGTAACTTCTCCACCTTATTTAAATAGGATGCATGAATAATATTAGCTTCGATCATTAGGTTATTATAAATAAATTCTCCCGGCAAAGCACTGTTTGCGTGGATCCCACCAACTTTTGCCGCCGCAATAATTACTACATCGGGCTGATTATCACGCAACCATTTTTCAACGTCACATTGCCTGGTCAGATCAACAATTGAATGCTCTACGGTTAAGATTTCACATGATTCATCTTGAAGACGGCGAACTATAGCTGCGCCGACCATCCCACGATGACCTGCCACCCAAACTCTTTTATTTGATAGCGAATATCTTTCGAACCCAATCACACTTACACGCTTTCATTTTCAATATAACGACCATAAACATCTTCCAGCCGAACAATGTCATCTTCACTTAAATGCTCTCCTGTCTGAACCTCTATTAAAACCAAATTTACGTCACCAATATTCTCAAGCCTATGAATTGTTTCCATTGGCAGATAAGTGGATTGATTAGATTTGAGGACAAAAACATCTTCTCCGCGGGTTACCTTCGCGATCCCAGAAACGACAACCCAGTGTTCGGCTCTATGAAAATGATACTGTAAAGACAATCGAGCTCCGACCTTGACTGAAATGCGCTTAACTAAATATCCTTCCCCTGAATCAAGAGACTGATAATAGCCCCAAGGACGATAAATTGTGCGTGCTTGCAGATAGTTTTTTGTTTTATTCTTTTCCAAACGACTAACAAGGTCTTTGACTTTCTCTGCCTTGTTTTTATTTACCACAAGGACAGAGCCATCACTTACAACAACAACAAGTTCTTCTACCCCCACCATTGTTGTAATTCCACCATCTTCATTCCATGCCAACGACCCAGAGCAATCAAGTAATTCAGCGCCTCCAACACATACATTACCCTTATCATCTTTTTTAGAGACGTCCCATAAGGAACGCCAAGAACCAACATCACTCCACCCCATATCAACAGGAATAACCACCGCTTGATCAGTTTTTTCCATCACCGCAACATCAAACGAGCTTTTTGGTAATATCGAAAATGCCTTTTTCTCTAGGCGAATAAAGTCTAAATCAAACTTTGCATTCTCGACTGAAGCTTTAATATTCTTTATGTAATCAGGATCTAATTCATTAACCGTATCTATCAAGCTACTGGCTTTGAACATGAAAATACCTGAATTCCAGCTGTAGTAATCTGTAGCGATATACTCAGAAGCCGTCTTCAAATTAGGTTTTTCATGAAAATTCACAACATGTCTTATGTTCTTATCGTCATCAAAATATTCTCCTGCCTCAATATATCCATATCCAGTTTCAGGATGCGTCGGCTCAATTCCGAAGGTTACAATTTTACCATGCTCTGTAGCATTCTGTGCATCTAAGATCGCACGGCTAAAAATTTCACATTTTTTAATGGAATGATCAGATGGCATAGCTAGAACAATAGCATCAGGATCATCCAGAAAGATTGAATATGCCGCAGAAACAATAGCTGCCGCAGTATCTCGTGCTTCTGGCTCAAGAAGTATTGCTCGAGGTACTATCCCTGCCTGAGAGAAACTCTCTCCAACTAAAAATCGATGTTCAACATTGCACACAACAGTCGGAGCATAAAAACCTTCAGAAAGAACTCTTTCAGCTGTATCGACAATTAAGGGATTATCCGAAGAAAGTGCTAAAAATTGTTTGGGGCGACTAACACGCGAGACAGGCCAAAGACGGCTCCCCACACCACCAGAGAGTATAACCGGATAAATCAAAGCTTTCCCTACTATCAATAAGTTAATTTGAAGCTTAATAACTAACCTTATTAGTAATGCCATAAATGACGTTAAAAATTTGACAATTTAACATCGAAAACGAACCTCATATTTGTGCTTTATAATTGACATAAAACCGATAAAAAAATGCTCGTATCCTATGCACAATGCCCCAACTAAAACTCCTTGGTGTATGTATTGTGTGGATGCCCAAATTAGACGGGACCAGTATGTCAGATATCCAATTGTCACCGATATGGAGTACGTTCTCCGCTTCGACTTCCAATTCAAGCATCATCGCCCGATACAAACTGCCAGCTCTTTTCGTTTTTTGCCATTCACTACTAACAAAAGTTGTGTAAGGTAAATCTGCCCCGACAAAACTTCGCAATAAATAATTAATAGACTTAGCACCCAAATACATATCGCTACAAAGCACAATTTTATGTCCTCTTGATCGCAAAGTTTCCAAATAAAGCCAGAGAGACTTATTTAGTTTAAGCATTTGTTGTTCAAGAGCTAATTCAATATCCAAACAGTGCTGTACAATTTTATCATCAACCCTCCCCTCTCTACCTCCTTGCAAGACTGTCTTCATCCACTCTTTATAAGTAACTTCATAACAGCCACCCTCTCGCTTCGCTTTACTGAATAACTCTCGACCAACCTTTAACCGAGCAAAATAGAGCTCATCCCGCGTAACACTATTATCCAAAGTAATTTGTTTGTACTGCTCCTGAGAAAAATCCTTGAATCGCATTAATTCTGGCTGAGTTGTTCTGAGTAACAAAGTATCAAAGACATCTACTGAAATTACTTTAATTTCATTCTTGTTAATCAGCTTTTCAATTTGGAGAATTTTATTTCTCATGTGCCCGCATCATTTCTGCAGCTTGAGGCCAATAAACATGAGAGCGAGTATTTTTTTTGACAGCAATACTTTTATAATTCCCATAGAGCTTAAACAGTTGCCCATCTCTTAAACTCTCATCATAGAACCAGTTACCGAGGTGTCTTGCTTCTTCATAGCTGGGTTCTTCAATCAACCTTGATAAACTATCTTGCAACTGTTTTGTTTCATGAATACCTTCAAACTCATCACTTTTAGTCTTTTCGGCAATACAGTACTTTTCCTTCCAATGGCGAATAAAAGTCAATACTCCTGCCTGCACATCAAAAATTTCCTTATATTGCCAGTCAGGTAATGGTGGAGCCACACAAACAGCTTTCCCGTCCCCCTCATACCCCAAAGTCGTCCCTTCCTGACAAGAGCAACACAACTCTAACAACTCGGGAGTCCTTAAATATTTCCGACTGAAACTTACTGGCGCACCATTCTGAGACAAATACCCCCTGATAATACAGTTGTTATTCTGTGCCCAAACAGCCCCGACACTGGAAACAAGGAAATTACCTTTTAAAGTTATTGGAGTATCTGTAGCTGCAAATACTTTAGATAAATTACTCAAGATATTACCAGCATAGCCCATATCAAGAAGATTGAGTTCATCAACATCTCCGGTTCTAGTAAATATATGGTGAAGTAAATTTGCCCTACAACGCTCCGATTTCGCAATACGCTGTTCAAGAATATCTCCTTTGTTTAACCAGGAAATTACTTTAGTTACATTTTCAGCGGTTACTAAAGTTTCAGGCGAAAAAGGTAAGTTATCACCACATTTAAGATCTAGTTGCTCAAGGAGTAAATTTAGAGATGCAGGTTCAACTCTACTCCTAACAAGAAAATTTTCTAGAGCAACAACCTCGGAAGGATCTGCCAAAACAGCTTTAACAGTAGACAATCGGCTAAGATATAAATTGGGACCAACATCTCCTCCAAGTTGAGAAACAACTTTACTCAGAAACCCGCCTTCGCGCATGACTCCATAACACTTCGAGTTTGTCTGATTCTTAAGCACCCACACCCCATATGTGAAAAACAGCGGCCCCAAAATATTATATCCCAAATGATGGAAGAAGTTATCCTCGGCTGGTTTCTCGTCTTTATATTCGAAGTATTTCTTCGCCCGACCAGGCTCACTATTTAAAGTAAGGTTAGGTGTATTTCGGAAGAATTTAGCCTGTACTTGATTTAATGTAATAATACCTTCTGCTGCATTATCCGTGTACGGAACAGAACACTTTATATTACCATCTATAGTTTGCGGAAAATAACCTGGCGATATTAGTGGTCTTATTTTTTCCCAAAATAATTCTTCTTTTTTGATAATGAGCTTTTTTGATACCGAAAATATATTTACGGGTACGAGCTCAAATGATTCAGTAAAGTTATAAGAATGGCGCTGACAATAAATTCTTATTTCAGCAAAGCTTTCAGGATCAAAGCCTTTCGCGAACCCCACTTCTGTATTTATAATCGTCCCGAGTATAACATACAGAGCCCGAAGATTCTCTTCGGAACCAATAACATGCTTGCCACAAAAAAGGATTTCATTATCCTGAATTGGTTTGCTTCTCATCCCCCTACTCCGTCTGCATAACGGCAAAACGACGGATTACAACATCCCCTCCCCCATCAAAAATAATTCGAGTTTCGCCATTACTATTCAACGCACCAGGGTGAAGCCGACATTCCGTAAGTTGCATTTTATCACAATCCTTTATCTCAGGAACGTATACTTTCCCTCCAATAGTCAGTAAAAGTTCCCTACCTTTACATTCTAAAAGGAAACTATTGCTTTTCCCCGCATTGGTTATATTGAAATAAATCTCTGAGCCAGCATTTCTTGGTCCCCAACCTTCTTCCCGCCGCTCAAACTCAACAAGTCGTACTTTGGGGTTATCATCATTAATCTCTATCCATTCACCAACTCCCGTTTCCAGGTTTTCGCTTAACGATTGAGTTATTTCATTGTGACGATCAAAGAAACCTTTTCTTAAACATAATAATAAAGGCCATAAAGTAATAGATATTTGAGAAGAAAAGCTTGTAAGTGTCTTGATGTGAGACGCGAACACGGGCTGATCGAGCGCAGTTCGCGAATTACGATGCTTTCGATAAAGAAACAAAATTTCAGGCACAACTTCTAACCTGTAACCATGGTTCACAGAACGTGTAAACAATTCCATATCTTCAAGAATATAATCATTACTCTCGTCATAGCCCTCCAAGCTCAGAAACGAACTTTTTTTATAAAGGGCATTTGTATCCCCATAACAATTAATAAAGACACCCAGATCAGCATGTCCGCCTAGCGGTAACCAATCTGCAAATACACTGTCATAAACATCCTCATCACACTTTACAGAAACCTCAGTACCAGAAGAAATCTCTGAATCCGGATGCCACCCAGGAATACAGGTATAAATATCAGCATCCGAAGATATGGCCGCCCTCCTAAATAAGGAAAGTTCGTTCGAAAGAGCCCAATTGTCGTCATCCATAAAAAGTAAATGTGTCCCCATAGACATTGAGGCTGCAAAATTACGAGCCGCTCCGGGGCCTTTATTCACTTGATAAAAAAACCGCCAACCATCTTTTTTGTACTGTTTTTCCAGAGATTGAACCTGTTTTTTATTTTTTGTGCTACTTCCATCATCGACAACGATAACCTCAAAAATATCGTCAGACTGTAACGTCAGACTACGCAATGCCTCCGAAAGCATTTCTGGTCGATTGTAACTAGTTAAACAAACCGTAATTAAGGGAGGAGTATTTTTTTTCTGATTAAAGTTGAGCTTATCAAAATTTCTTTGGCGATTAGTAGGAGGTATACTTTTCTTTTCACACTCGACATACAGGTTAGAGTTATTCCATCCTGCAGCAAGTGACCACGTATAAAAGTCGTCTCCTCTAGTATCAAATACCAGATCAAATCGCTTAAACGAATCCCTTTCCATCGCGTTTAATTCTATCTCTGTACGACCAGCTGGTAATTGTTTTTTCATTTCAAGAGACTGAGCTACTGACACAGGATTAACGAGAATAAAATTAGTCCCAGAGAGGTATCCCCCCTGTTGAGTAGATAACAAAGAAAAGTAGACAAGTCCTGGGCTTCCAACAACCAAAACAAAATCAGGCGATATTTTTTTGAGAATTTGATGAATACAAAAGCTTCTTAGAGGCATAAACATAGGCACCTCCCCTAAAAAACTCTCTACCGAGTAAGTATTCGTTTTGCAAAAGCTAAAAGGACTAACAAGCTCATCTAAATGACACTGCTCAAGAGTAACCAAATGCCATTCATCATCTAATACCTCTTCCCAGCCGGAGAGAAGGAAAGAGATATCCGAAGATAACTTATCACTAACGATTACCTTCTTGCCATTCTGCGCAGACAAAAAGGAATACAAGTTTCCATGCCGGATATCTTCATACGAGTTCGAGAGAAAAAATGGGTTCAAACTAAACACAGACGACATCCTTAAACATGGCCTAGACACCATATACTAAGCTAAAAACACAACAATATCAAAACATTACAGTAAACTATTCAAAATTCCCCAGACATATTATAATTGAACGGCCTACAGCCTGTAGGATAAATGTATATACAAAGAAATACGTAAAAATTAGCTTACCTTTTGAATATAAAACGATCCCGGCTCTCTTTCAGGGACTAAATACGGGCACACACCATGCAATTCTTCATAACTATTATGATGAAGATAATTTAATGCCCCAATAATTTTCCAGCTCTCATTATGCGTCAAAAATGCCTCAAGTAGGTACTGCTCATTCCAAAACAAAACACGAGAGGACAACCAATCTTTAGGATAGTTCCGAGGAGAGAATATATCATGAATATGTACAATCACACCTTGATTAAGTTCAGGCAATAATTGCAGGTATTCGAAAAGAACATCTCCTTGGGGCCTGATAACATGTGAAGAATCAATAAAAAGAATGTCATTCTTCTCTAGTTGTGAAAAAAATGACAAATCAATATCTTCAACTAATGATCTGATAACAGTCACCCCGACCTCCTCTAACCACGGCCTCTCATGGGGTTCTATACAAACATGGCTGCAGGTATAATCAGGATCGTCATACTTGTTTTGATTAATGGCTTTTTGAGCCATTAAAGTTGAGCTACCACTACCGATTTCTATAATTTTTCTTGGCTTTTTTAATCTTATTATTTGATACCAAAATTCAGCATCGCCAGATTCAAAAAAAGAATTATTAAAATGAAATTCGATATTCGCAGTTCTTTGCATTGGAATGTTTTTCAGCTCATCAGAAAAAACTAATGATTTACAAAGGCTAAGCTGTTCTTCATACCGCCAATTTATACCGGGCAAATTTCTCTCAACATCCAAAGGCCACTTAAGCTCGCGAATATCAAACTGCGGTTCATAATAGTGATTTGTAACCGGAAAAACCCCAACCTTCATTAGCATCATCTTTGACAAAGGAAACTTATCAACGCCCAAAGTTCTAATTTTTTTTAACAGCAAAGCCGCAAAAAAAACCAACGGAACCATCACGACATCAATAATTTTTACTAAGCCAATAATTTTCAACGTAAGTTTCACCAGTTCATAATAAGTAAAAATATTCTTCCAAAATTCCGCACTATTTTTTCACAAAAAACGTCTTGTAGACAACTGCAGACCAGAAAGTATATTTATGATTTACACCGTAAATTCAAATATATATCATTATAGCATTGCTCGTAAAATAATTTTGCTGAGATATATTATGAGTTACGCCAAAGACAAACTTAATTCATCACTTGAGATTACAGAAGCTGTCAAAAAACATGGCTTCTGCATTATCCCTAACTTTATAGCTTCGAAAAAACTCAATAAATTAAACAAAGAATTCGATACGATAATTAAACGCAATTACAGTACCGGATTTTATGAACATGGTTGCCGCGAATATATGGATGTAATCGCTGTCTCGGAAGACAATTTAAAGCAATCTCCATTTACAGCTCAAATCGACCTCATGTCGACCCCACTAATCCAAAAAATTACGCTCAATTTCTTTGGTGTTGATGATTTTTTTATACAACATATTTTTAATGTCAAAAGTACAGAGACACCCGCTCATTCCAACGAACTTCCATATTCTTTACATTTTGACAAAATACATATGCTCAAATTCTTTTTTTTCTTATCCGATATAGATGAAGACTGCGGGCCGACGTGGGTCGTTCCGCAACAACAACATAAGTCTCTCATAAAACGAAAAGAATGGCGGGAAAAAGGAAATCCAGTTCAAGAAATAAACAATATTATACATTATCATAAAGATGAGGTGATCCCACTTACAGGGGCTGCAGGATCGCTTGCCATACTTGATACCGACACTCCTCATAAAGCAGGAAGCCTTGGCCAAGATAAGGTCCGGAAGATAATTAGGGTTAGTGCGAGCTCCCCTTCATATTCATCAAAGGGCTGACATAGATAACAAGAAAAAGTTATTTATGTCAGCCTCTTACTATATTTATATATTTCAGAATCCACCTCTATTAAGCAACACTTTTCCAACAACTGAAAAAGATGAACAATCGTTACCCATTCTTTATCTCAACTGCGATATAATGAAGATAATAAAATTATAGTCGACAAAGTATTATCGATTAGATCTAAACTCCCTACCGCCCTAGTTATAAATATGCTAAAAAAAATGTCTTACACCCTGCATATAAATTATGCATCACACAAGCGCCTACAAAACCTTGGCGCTATTAACAAGTCAGCCTAAGAGCGATAATGCCATTACAAAAATATGCTCTAGATCAGAGACAAAAAACGCGCAAAAACATAAGTATTTACAATCTGAACAAATGGCGCACAGAAAGACTTCAGGTAGCAAATCGCTGGCATAATTCAACCTTATCTGAAATAGAAAATGAGATAACAGGCGAAAGTTCTAGCACGTCGCAACTACCTGTCTATTGGTATCGTTATAAATTTTATTTACTAGCCAGTGTTTATAAACTCACAAGCGAAGAAGAAAATTTTATTAAAAAAGTTGTAACACTTTACAAAAGCAGTAAAAACTCGAATCAAAAAGTAAAGTTACTTCTGATACTCGGGCTTTTTTATTATGCCCATTATGCTGCTAAGACTCATCAAATACATTTAGTTGCTGATTTTGAAACTATCACTCCTTCTGCCGCACGAATGTATATCATTTTTTTACTTAACTATCCCCAAATGCTTTTCAGCCCCGAAGAAGCAGACACACTGCACGATTATTATGAATCAATTTTATCCCATATTTTGAACTTTCTTGAGACCACAACTGACCAAGAAAAGAAAAAACACATCCTGAAATGGTGTACTACCATTTATATTGGGATAAACATGACTGACCGCAGTCTAAAAAAACTATATCAACTCAGAGGCCAAATCGTTGAACATTACATCAAATTTCACTCCGCAAAACTTCCTCAGCTAAATCATGATTTTATTGTTGGAGGAGCAGAAAAAAAGAAAATATCTGTTGGCCTGGTAATTACAAAGGTTGAACCAACTCCTGAAACCAGCATTTGGCTTTCACATTTTAGACTTCTTAATCCGGAAAAGTTCGAAACCCATCTATTCCGAATACCAACAAAGAAAACTATAGACAAAGAGTTCGAGACATACTTTCTCTCATCTTTTGATCATATACATAGCCTTTCATGCAAAGATTTTTATCCTCTAGGCCAAGAAAATCATAGAAATCTTGCAACAAAAGAAGTTGTTAATATGATTAGAAGCTACAAACTCGATTATTTTTCTTTTTCAGGCGTCCCCTCTAATTACTTTTTAAGCTTTGAAAACACCTTAACCCCTTATCGATTGGCACGAACCCAACTCTTAACCACAGCCATAAGCCCACAAACATCAGGGTTATCGTGCATAGATTACGTCATATCTACACCAGAAATGGAGCCCAAAGACGCTCAAACACATTTCACAGAAAAGCTGATACTTAATGTAGGAAGTAACCACTGTTTTGACTACAAAGGTCGAAAAGGAAATATTTCTACCGATATTACACGTGAGGAGATTGGTATTGAAAAAAAACAAGTCGTCCTAATAAACGGCAGTAGCCAGGCAAAGCTCTCCAGAGAAGTTATAACTCTCTGGTTACAAGTTATGAAAAAAAATAATGAAACTGTCCTTGTTTTGTTTCCCTACAACCCCTTGTGGACAGACAAGTATTCCCAAAGGATTTTTGAAGAATATCTACATCAACTTTGTGTTGAACAGCATATCTCGCCCAAAAGAGTTTTTGTCCTCCCTCCTCGGGAACACTACAATGAGGTAAACTCTCTTCTAACAATAGGCGATATTTACCTAGATTCTTTTCCCTTTACTGGAGCAACTTCAGTTTTAGATGCTTTCATCGCAGGGCTCCCTACAATAGTTAAATCGGGTTCATCACAAAGAGCCATGCAAGCTGCAGCACTAAATATAGCAATAGGTATGAATGCTCAAGTGAGCTACACCAACAAACAGTATTCAGAAATATTGAGCGAATTGATTACAAAGAAAGAGTTACGGGCAGAAATTCGAAGAAAAACAAAAATCGCTATAAAAAATGTACCAGCGTTTCTGAACACAGATACATTTATTAAACGCCATGAAAAAATAATTTCTAATATTGAAACAAGAATAAAAAGCCACTCTTACTTAGAACCACACAAGAAATGAATTCTTGCGCTCAAAACTAGGCCCTACAAGATAAATAATTTAGCCTTTCTGATTAATTACAGTTTCAAATAACTCTTCAAGCGGCATAACTGTATAATCGAATGCCGCATTCGCTAATCTTCTAATATGCTCTTTCCTATGCATAGCAAGAATATCGGGCGAGTTTACCAAGGAAACAGCTTTATTAATATAATCATCAAAACTACTGGCATTACAAATCTCTAACCCTCTAGATTTGTTAAGTAACATACCTATCCTTGATTGCGCTCCCTCTCCAGAAAGCGTTATGAAAGAGACACACATGGCCAGTGAATCAAAGGAAACAGTACTACCATTATAGGGGTAGGTGTCTAATCCTATATCAATTTCGTTAAAAGTTTCTAGATAAGTTCGAAGATCTGAACTTCCCCTAAAATCCAACCTATCTTGCTCAATTCCCTTTTCACAGAACCGGGCAATAAACTCTGACCGAGTTTTTTTGCTATCAAAGTTTCTATTCTTCAAAATAAGCTTTGAGTTAGGGACTCTTTTAAGTATTTCAATCCAAGCAAAAAGCAACTCTTCTGATATTTTTTCTAAGCGATTAAAACAGCCAAAAGTGAAGTACCCCTTTTCTATATTAGGACTGTTCTCAACGGGTCCGATCCCATCCGGAAGCCAATGTACTTTTGACTCCCTTATCGATTTATTATTAAAGGGCAGATATAGAACCTTTTCTACAAAATACTTCGTATTATCTCGCGGCACTAATGTTTCATTCGCAAAATAATAATCAATAGATTTCATTCCCGTTGTATAAGGATAACCAACAAAACTTACTTGCACAGGGCAAGGTTTATATCCAAAAGCTCCCAATCTGTTGCCCGGAGTATGCCCCGCCAGATCAACCAGAATATCAATTTCATCTTCTTGGAATTTTTGAGCTAACTGAAAATCATCATAAATATTGGTATTGCACCATGCATTAGCATATTCTTTTAACCGAACAGTCACTTTATCCTCTATTTTATTACCGGAATATAAAGTGACATGGAACTTATCTCTATCATGGTTAGCAATAATTGGTTCAATAAACCTACTCGTCGCATGATCTCTAAAATCCGGAGATACATATCCTACTTTAATAGGCTTGCCATCTTCTTTCTTAAACTTTCTAGGAGTAAGAAACCCGGCTTTACCAATACCAGATTCAAGTAACGCACCATAATGTTTATGAGCAGAGAAAAGTTCGTCGGCGGTGTGTTTAGGATTATACGACATCATCGCGAGTAATGCGCTAATCAAAACCCCGTTATCAGGCTTTAATTCCAGAATTTCTTTTACGACTTCTTCTGCTTCATTGATACGTGATGTTTCAAACAGCAATTTAGACATGCCAAGCTTTAAGTACCAAACCTCCATGCCCTCTAAAAAAAGATCATTAAGGATTTTTTCAGCGTCATCATATTCAGCATTTTCGATCATAATACCAAGAAGTAAATTCCATAACTCGGCAACCCTAGGATAGAACTCCACGGCTTGGGTCAAAACCTCTCTGGCTAATTTGGAGTTATTTTCCCCCATATAAAGGACACGAGCCATATTAAGAAAAACTGTTTGGTGCTGAACTCCTGCATCAATGGCCTTATCCAAAAAAATTTGAGCACGAACAAAATCTCCCTGAGAGATGTACCCGCCTACAATGGCGTCATAGGCTTCATATGATACAGGATTAATTTCAAGAGCCCTGAGCCAAAAAGGCTTCGCGTCCTCGAAACCTTTTTGGAGATAATAACATCGACCAATCCCAGTAATAGCACCAGAGTCATCTGCTTTAATGCCCAAAACCTTGTTATAATAGCTCACAGCATTGTCAAGCTCAGTCAAACTTTCCAAAACCTGAGCAAAATTATAGAGTAAATCGATATAAGTTGAGTTAATCTTTAATGCTTTTAGATAAGCCTCTTTAGCTTCTTTGTACTTAAATATTTTCTTAAAGGCATTGCCGAGGTTATAATAAGCTTCCCAAAAACCTTTCTCGTAAATCGCAGCTCTCTGATAACATACAATTGCATCATTATATTCTTCGAGTTCGTAAGCTAAATGAGCCATTTGATATAGACAATAAGCATCTTTGACAGTTTTAAGACTGATATTTTTCAGATGAACTCGCGCTTCATCTTGACGGTTTACTCGAATAAGAGCGTGTCCATAAACAAAATTTAAAGCTGAATTTTTCTTTTTTCTCAAATACTGTTCACAGAACTGGATCGCTTCAAAGAAGTTTTGAGACAAAACAAGATCTAATGCTTTGCGCAAACGAGCGTCATCTTTGGACATTTTCTTAGAAATAAGTTCCATAACAATAGCACTCTAGTTTTGAAAGGTTAATAAAAACAATGACGTATAAAGGGGCCTATTATCAAGTATTTTTTTTCATACGCGCCGGGTTACCAAAAGCCATCGTTCTACTTGGAAGGTCCGAATAAACAACAGAACCAGCAGATACCTTTACCTCATCACCAACTTTACAATTTTTGGTTATAACCGCTTTCGTTCCAAGAAATATTTCGTCTTGAAGAATAGCATCTCCATTTACTGTCGCGTATGGAGACAATACAGAATGAGATCCCAGACAACTATCATGCCCAACAGACGAATAAATATTGAGTAGGCAATTTTGTCCTACATATGCACCAGAACCTAGAAATGAAAAAGGGCATAAAATTCCTCCCTCACAAACCTCAGCTGAGGCCGATTTATAGGCACTGGGATGGATCAATGTTTCGAAAAAAGCTCCTTTATTCTTATATATATTAAAAACTTTCGATCTGCTTTTGGGATCACCCAGGCCAATTAAAAATTTAAACTCACTGATGGGTAAATTCTCATCAAATCCCCCTAAGATCATATCACCATTTTTTGTCAGCGTTTCTTTTGACAATGTATCGTCTAAATAGCCCGAAAACTCTCCTTTAAGCCCCCCCTTTAACAAACAATCCTCAAGATACTCTCTAAGCTCACGCCCAAAGCCACCTGCCCCAAGTATGATATATTTAGTCATGATGCCGCCGTTTCGGAAACAAAAAAAGGCTCCCTCAAGGAGCCATTATTCATAAAAAGAAGTCGTATTAATAAATTCACCATCTTTAGATTTAAGATTTACACACTTAAAGAAGAACTACCTGAAGAAAGATTATTTTCAGCAACATCTTGAGACTTCACACCAACTGAAGAACCTTGAGTTTCCTTCACCGCTTCCGTTTTCTTTCCAACTTCTACCCATGTTTCTTTCATCTGTTTTAAACTAGCCAGAACATCCTCAATGACATCCTCTGGATTTCTTGAATTAATCTGCATCATCCTCATAAACAGATTATCATAGAACTGATGCAATACAGGCGATATCTCACCGCCATTCTCGAAATCCAGCTGTCCCTGAAGACCGAGGATAATGCGCGAAGCTTTTTCTACTGCTTTAAATCTTGCTTCATAATCCCCTTCTTCGTGATGCTTTTTTGCTTCCAAAACCAAGCGAATTGCCCCTTCATAGAGCATAGTAATCGCCTTCATTGGACTCACATTTTGAGAAGCTTGCGAATATGCATTTCTACTATAAGGATTAGAGTACATAAAATCGCCTCTTAAACATTAACTACTGCCCGCGTTAGCCTGGGCTTCTAATTGTTTACGCATAGCATCCGCCTGCGCCAGCACCTGTTCTAGCCTCGAATATTTTTCCACCAGAAACTGTCTAGTCAATTCAATTCTGGCATCAACTGCTGTTATTCTTGAATTCAAATCTTTGTTATCCAGAGTTAATTCTTCTAATCTCGTCGCAATAGAGCCATCACCAGGGTCAACAAATCCATCGAGTTCCTGATAAAATTTTTCCGCAAGTCCCGTCGATGTTTTTACCTGAATATTCTGAGCACCACTGCCAGCTTCACCAACATAAACAAGTGTCAGACCTTCAAACTCAGTACCAGCTTTTCCTGTCAAAGTTGTACCATTTACATCGAAGACATTACCGTACCCAGTTACGGAAGCTCCAGTAATATCACCACTTCCATCAACACCATCAATTACAAGTTCAAAATCATCAAGATTTAATTCTTTTGTTCTGGCTACTATCTGTAATCGACTGTCATCCGCTTCAAATTTGTATTCAAAAACACTCCGAACTCCGTCCAGATTATTTAATAAAGCTGCGTCCAATTCAGTATCGTTAATTGTAAGTTTGTTCGCGTCGTCCAAATCAATACCAATATGCCCAAGTGTGTTGATAATATTACTGGCGACACCACTCGCACCTTCACTCACAATAGAGCCTAGAGCATCCTCTGCACGCCGAACAATATCATCCCCATATAAAGTAGGTCGTGTAGATGTGGTACTGGTAGGATCGTAATTACGCTGAGTAGTGACAAAATCTCGGACGGCATTATAGGCTTCAACAAAAGAGTTAATTCCCTCTTTGACACCACCAAGATTATTAGAAAGCTCTATCTTGATGTTATTGCCAACTTCAGCTTTATACAACTGAAGAGTTACCCCTTCAATCACATCATCTATATCATTGCTATCACGCTCAATAACGGTGGCAATACCATCAACTTTGATCTGCGCTTTATTAGCAGCTTCCAATTCCGTTAAAACAGAACCATCACCAAAAGTAGAAAGGAAGTTTCCCCCGCCAGACAACGTAACATCTTTACCCGTTTCTTCTGCGGTAAGAATCAAACGAAAATCATTATCTGAAACCTTGATAACCGAAGCTCTCACCCCAGTATCAGATTTAACGCCGTTGATTGCTTCCGCTATATCATTAAGTGACATCCCCGAGGTAATAGAAATATCCTTGGTAATTTCGCCCGCTAAACCAAGAGTGATTGTATCCGTCACCCCTTGGGCCGCTGTAGCGTCAGCAACGACACCTGACGATATTTTATTGGCCGTCGCAATTTGTAAAATTTCTACTTCATAGGTACCAGAAGCAGCATCATTTTTCGATGACACGCCTATCAAATCTGTCGCAGCTGTCGTGGTTCTGGATGTTAGAAAAGCCGATTTATTCTCAAAAATATTATTTTCGATGCTGCTAAAACCTGGTGGATTTCTCAACCCATTCAGTGAATTTTGTAAGTTTTTCAGTAACGTATTTAGCTCGCCATAAGAAGCTGTCTTTAAATCATTTTCCTTGATTGTACTTTCCATACGCACAGCAGGAATACGTTTCGCAAGGACAGATGCTTCAATAATAGCATTGGTATCAAACCCAGAATACTGACCAGTAATTCTCGGACTACCGTTTACAAAAGTTAAATTTCCAGCATCCATGTCTTAACTCCATATCAATACATCTCTACTTACCAATGCAAGATGTATTCCAATTAAGCATCTGTGGTGATTTTAAATGAGCCCGGAGAAATATTTGCCTTAGGGTAATTCCCTAACATTGTCTTGCTCGGAAACTCAGAGATAACGGCGTTATTGTTTTCATCAATGACTTTAACGACAAGTCGACCAGAATCGCTATCTCTATATGTAAAAATATTGGATGATACTGTGGCACCGCCAACAGAAGAAGAGCCTTCTGCATTTTCAGCTACATTATTAGAATCTAATGAAACAATACCTTGAGTTTGAGAATCTGCTTTAGCCAATGGTTCGCTTGGTGCGACAGAAGCAGTTGTTACAGCTGCTTGACTATTCGTCACACTAACGGAAGACCCTGTAGATTTTGTGACAGAGTAGGTAGGCTGTGATTGTATTGTTACATCAGACATCTTCCTCTCCTTTCACTCTCTAAACTCATCGATTTAATAACTACTATAAATTAAAGACTGGGATCGGTTAGCCCGATCCCAGTATATAACTTTACTGAAGAACTCTCAATAGACTTTGCGGAATCTGATTTGCCTGAGACACAGCGGATACCGCTGCCTGGGTCAGAACATTGGCAGAAACCAAACGAGATTGCTCAGCAGCAAGATCCACATCTTTAATTGCAGAGTTGGCAGCTTCAATATTCTCAACAGACGTTGCAATCTGATCACCACGCGTTTCAAATCTGGAAATCAAGGCACCAACTGTCGCACGTGCTGTAGATACGTTTGCAATTTGCGTATCAATCAATGCGGACGCAGCACTAGCGTTCGCATTAGTCGCACCCGTTGTACCACCGCCAGGTGCAGTCACAGTTACACCAGTTGTCAAATCAGCAGCAATAGCATTAATAGCACCACTTGCACCGAGACCAACAAAGAAACTCTCGTTGTAAGCCCCTTTAATTAATTCACTACCATTAAACGTGGTTGTATCAAGAATACCTTGAACCTCTGAATTAAGTGCCGTATATTCAGCGTTAATGTATCCACGTTCTGCAGAAGTAACCGCACCAGAAATCGCCTGAGCTGTCAGAGCTTTCATACGTTGGAGAACATCACTGATACGCGCAAGACCACCATCTGCAACCTGAAGAACCGATGCTGCCTGTGCAGCATTGGTACCAGCTTGCTTAAGTGCCGTTGTATCCGCGGTTAGTTTTGTACTAATCGCCAAACCAGCAGCATCATCAGATGCACGTACGATACGTGAACCAGAAGAAAGCTTGGACACAGAGTTAGCGGCCATTGAGGCATTTTTGTTGAGAAAACGAATTGCTGAGTTAGCAGCTGTATTTGTTGCAATTACAGGCATTGTAATAATCCTTCTACTTGAAGTATGTTTGACTAAATCCCTCCTGGATAAAGCCATCTTTAAGGTCGCCTTCTTGGCAACCCGCTATTCTTTCCATCTTGGAAAACATAGCTCATAGAAAATACATTTCTACATACGATCTAGTCTGTATGCAAGTTATTAACAAAACATTAATCGATGTGATTTTCGAATATAGACCTAATCCCCAGATAACTTAATCATATGATTCTAAAACAAAAACTTAAGACTCTAGATATTTCGAATCGCTTGCAGGACACAACGGATCTCATCAATTGTTAACTTCGAATGGAATGGCAAACCAAAGACTCTATCATACATGTCATCTGAAACAGGGAGTTCACCGACAACACCCCCCTCCATGAAAACAGGGTTGCGGTGTAAAGTATCCTCCCACCAGATTGAAGCGCCAATCCCTTGCATACGTAATTTTTGCACTGCATTTTTTGCCGTACCATTATTAACGAGAACATTCAAAGTTGAGCTAATCAATCTGCCAGGATCTCCCAACAAGCTAATATTATCTATATTTAAGAGCTCATTTAAGTAGATATCTTTAACCCTAAGGTACCTCGCCTTGAGACGTGATAATCTTTCAAACTGGGCCAAGCCAACAGCAGCATGATATTCACTTAACTTATAGTTCCCTCCTCGAATGGTCGCCACTCGCGTTTTTGAAAAACCAAATTTACTGATCTGGTGTATTTTTTCGATCAAGCTAGCATTTTGTGAAATGATGACCCCCCCCTCACCTACACCAAACACCTTTGTCGCATGTAAACTAACGATAACAGGGGCAATACCTGGAACAACTGAGAAGAATGACGCAGCGGCATCGATAACAACGGGAATACCTGTCCTTAAACTAAAGGCGTCCCACTCAGCTACCTCAACGGCAGCACCGAAAGGTGCGACGGCCATAACAACGTCTGGAACTATTGCTTCTGAGCATGACAAGTATTTCTCAACGATTTCGGGTGTAAGAGCGCCACTGCCACCAGAAACATCACAGAATAAAGGGAGCCCACCAGCTTCCAAAACAGCCTGTGCAGAGGCCACAAAAGTCCAAGCAGGCAATAAACATCTAAAACGCTTTCTACCTCCCAGCTCAAAGTTAAGGGCGAGAGCTTTAAGTGCCATCATTAAGCCAGTGGTCGCACTAGACGAAGTAGAAATACAATTTTTCGAGACTTGAAAATGGGCCGCCAGAAGGGTCTCAAACTTATTTAATTTAGGGCCAAAGTTTGAATACCAATGATCACAGTCAATCTCTCGCAAATAAGGAATAAGATCATCTGTTGTCGGCATGTCAGGAGAAAATAGCGGAATCATGGACATATTCTACATCTCAAAGAATGCCCCGCATTTAATGCAGGGATAGCTTATTATAATAAGATAGTCCGTAAAAAAATATTAAAACAAATAAAAATAAAATTATTAAATTAACGACCACCTAAAATCTGCCTATCACATATTTGGGCGTCCATCCTGGACGCCCAAAGAGCCATGTGAAAGCAACGATTGGCCTTACTGTAGAAGCGACAATAACGTCTGAGGCAACTGATTTGCCTGGGACAGAGCAGATACCGACGCCTGGACAAGAACCTGAGAAGATACAAGTCTTGATTGTTCCGCAGCCAAATCAACATCCATAACAGATGAAAGTGCAGCATCAATATTCTCTTTTGACGTGGCCACTTGCTGCTGCCTAAACTCAAAACGAGACACAATTGAACCGATATTCGCGCGCGCCTCTGACACCTCGTTGATTGCCAAATCAACAGATGCCATTGCAATCGAAGCGTCCGCAGAGGTACTAACAGTGGTTGATCCAAGGGCAGTACCACCTGTCGCCAAACTTGCAGCATTAAAGTCAGAGGCTGTAGAACTTAATGATGAGATATCAACCGATATAATATCAGCAGTCGTAACACCCACAAAAAAATTGACCGCCCCCGCACCAAATTGTGCGCCAGTTCCATCCAGCAGAGACTCTCCATTAAAACGTGTACTGGCTGCAATACCATCAATCTCAGTAATTAATTGCGTATATTCCGCATCAATAAATCCGCGCTCTGTATCTGTTGGTACGCCTGACAGAGAAGCCGCGGCCAACGCTTTCAATCTTTGCAACACATCCGAAATACGTGCCAAACCGCCATCACCAACTTGCATAACAGACGCACCCTGCGCAGAGTTGATAGACGCTTGCTGCAAAACGTTACTGTCCGCGCGAAGCCGTGTACCGATAGCTAGACCAGCAGCATCATCTGATGCATTTACGATACGTGACCCCGAAGCAAGCTTAGAAATCGAGCTACCAGACTTCATTGAATTCAAATTCAAAAAGCGCAGCGCAGAATTCGCTGCTGTATTTGTTGTTACTGTAGGCATGTTCTTTCCTTTCACATTTAGCTCAACGGAAGGCCTCTTGCCATTCCACCGCCAGAGACGGCACGTGTTGAATTCACAACTAATAAGCAAGGGTCATGCCAATTATTTTTATTTATTTATTTCAATCAGTTATATATAAAATTTATTTATTAAAAATTGCCATGAGCGATAAATTCCTAGCTCACAGTCTTTTTCTTCCCTGTAAAATGGAAAACAATTCCTAGCTAAATATAAAGGGAACATAATGCTGCGCACCAATAAAAATCACAAAATGTGATTGATATATCAGCCCACGATAAGACAATATACTAAATAGATTAAGGTTAATGCCATTGAGGCAAGGAGTTCATCAGTTGATAAAAAGAGCAATTGTGCTTGCCGGAGGAACAGGGACAAGATTGCGCCCCCTCACAGACGTTGTTTGTAAACAACTCCTACCAATCTATGACAAACCCATGCTTCACTACCCTCTAGCAACTCTGATGCTGCTAGGAATAAAAAGCATATTAATTATCACAACCCCAAAAGATCTAGACGTGATTAAAGGTAATCTTGGTGATGGGTCTCAACTGGGTATTTCTATCGAATACAAAACTCAGGAGAGTCCAAAAGGCTTACCTGATGCTTTTCTTATTGGCGAAGAATTCATAAACAACGAACCTGTCTGCTTAATTTTAGGAGACAATATACTCTACTGGGGACAGCTAAATCTCTTATGGAATGAATGTCTCTCTGTAAAAAAAGGCGCGTATATCGTAGGAACCCACACAAAAGAACCGGAAAGATTTGGCATCATTGAGTGTGACAAAAACAATAATGTGACAGCCCTAAAAGAAAAGCCAACCAATCCTCAATCCAATATTGCCGCGATTGGCCTCTATTTTTACGACCATCAAGTCGTAGAATTCGCAAAGCAGTTACAGCCCAGCACTAGGGGCGAATTGGAAATTACCGATTTAAACAACATCTACTTAAATAGAGGAGAATTAAAGGCCAAATTCCTTTCTCGCGGCACAACTTGGCTCGATGCAGGAACCGTGAACTCATTAATGGATGCCTCAAACTTCTTTAAAATCATTGAGGACCGTCAGGGTCTAAAAATATGCTGTATAGAAGAAGTTGCCTATAACATGGGCTACATATCAAACAATCAGCTTATAACTCTGGCTGAAAAATTCGACGGAAGTAGCTATGGGAAATACCTAAAACAAAGAGCCAACAGAACCCATGCTCCCCATACAAATTATCTATAGGTTAAAAAGCTCAACACACCCGGCATCTTTTATCACTTTCCAATAATTTATACCCGGCATTCTTTTCCTTCCCATCTCGTTACAATAACTTTTCTCTTTAAAAACAACGAAGAACAATATCTTCAAAAACTGGCCCGCAGTTTGCATTGATCATCCTGAGTTTTGATAATTCAAGATAGATTGGACACAAAATGCATTGGCAAGCGGACACCACAACAACACCACTAGACTCTTTAGATACGTCTCCCGGTGAAGTTCTGATGCTTATCAACCAGGCGATCAATGCTTTGGGAGAAGCAAAGGATGCTGTGACCACTCTTGAAATTGAAAAACGCTTCAATGCAACGATGAAAGCCTCTGCCTTACTGGATGCTATAGAAGAAGAAATGAAGGCAGATATTTCCGAAAATGTTCGCGGTGCTTTTATGCAAACCCATTTGAGTTTAATTGCGAACATTACCCGAACCAACGTCAAAAATGATTTGGAATCTGCTAAAGAGTCCATCTCGCTCATCATGAGCTTCCGGCAAATTTGGGTAACACTTCATCCGTCACTAGAGGAAGAATGTTTTACCTGGCCCCTCTCATCCACCCAAAACCATCGCCGTTCTGGTCTCCACTTGGCTTAATGATTTAGAGATTCAGGGATAGAATGATGAATAACTACAATATCGACATTAACAGAGCTGTTTCCCAACAGTCGACGGCAAAAGGTAAACAGGCACCTAATGCTAGCCAAGTATTTGCAGAATACCTGAACTCTGTCGGCTCATCTGGTAAATCTGCGGCTGTCAATCCCTCCCTGACACGTGATAATTCATTACTCGGAAATATCTTTAATAAGGCACCTTGGCCTGGAGAACGCGAAATCAGCTTCAGCGCCCCGAAAGAAACATTCGAAGACAAGACAAAGGCCCATGAAGATACAAAACCATCTGCAGTCGAGCACCCCGCAGATGAAGAAGACCATACTGCACAGCATGCGTCAGACGACAAAAGGGATTCATCTGATCTAAAAGATGACCAGCAAGCGGCCACGTCTGATATCGATAACAACGATGCACCCCTTGAGAATAAAGAAGTTCATTCAAATGAAAATACAGCAACAGATAGCAATGATGTCGCAGCTGCTGTTGCAGAACCAGCCTCTCAACAGGCGGCTTCTCAGACAGCAGCTAGCTTAAAACAGGCCGCTACCAACGGAGCTGCTAACCAGGGTTCTCCGGCTACTGTAGCCCCCCAACAGAGCGCAAAACCTGAAAGCGCCAACCAAGGGGTAAATAATGCAGGTGTAGCCAATGTTAAAGTCACAGAAGCAGAAGTAACATCAAGGCCAATGAATAGCCTGACCGGCTCTACATCAGTAAGTGCACAAAGCAGTCAGGATGCGAACACCGCCTCGGCAAATGCGAGTGCCCAAGACAAATCAAAAGGCTTGGCCACAGCAACCGCTGCACAAACAGTTAATGGCAAGACAGCAACACCAGGTCAGGTCGCACAAGCCGTTTTGGCTAACAGTCCAGGGCAAAATGGCAATAACGCTAACGGGCAGTCCCAAAGTAACAACGGAATGATCAAAGCTGATCTTGGCCAAGTGACAAACGCAAAAACACAAGTACAAACTGGTAATCTGAATTTTGCAGATACACTGGCATCAACAAGTCGTACTTCCAAGCCAGCACCGACTGCCCCATTACAAAGCACTCTAAGATCAATGAATGTAACGCCAGCCGATCAGCTGTCGATACACATTCGCAAGGCGGCCGGTGCCAATAAAGACAGTATCTCAATAAAACTACACCCATCCGAACTAGGACGCGTAGATGTGAAATTGGAAATTGTCGACGGCAGTACCATGAAAGCCATGATTTCAGCAGAACGTCCGGACACACTGGATATGTTGCAAAGAGATTCTAGGATGCTGGAAAAGGCATTGCAAGAAGCGGGTCTTAAAACAGATGGACAAAGCCTGAGCTTCAACCTCAAGCAGGGTGGTAGTGAACAAAATCCTACACACAACCAAGGCCCTGAATTATCTGACACAGAAAACGTTTCTGCGAGTGACGAAGACTTAACTGAAACAGCAGACATTGTGAAAAAATCGTCACATGACGGCGACTTGGACATTAGTATTTAAGGGAATGGCAGGAGAATAAAATGGACACGACAGCAGCACAAGCTCCAGCCCCCGTCAACGGAGTAGCATATCAAGAATCTGGTGGGTCAGGCTCCTTAACCGGTGGCCAGTCACTCAACGATACATTCGACATGTTCTTAAAACTGTTGACCACTCAGCTCAAAAATCAAGATCCATTGGAACCGACAGATAACACCGAATTTGTGAATCAATTAACACAATTCACCCAAACTGAAGCTGGATTGAACACAAATAAGAAGCTCGACAGCTTGATTGCTCTGCAAAGTAACACTCAACTAACCTCTGCCCTTGATTACGTTGGAAAAGAGGTAAAAGCAGACAGTATTGTTCTCAACCTGAGCGATACCGGAGCAGACGCGATTTATGGTTTGACGGCGAATGCAGCCACGACTGAGATTAAAATTCTTAATTCCGAGGGCAAGACAGTACGAACCCTTCAAGGTCAAACCTCTGCAGGACAACATACAATTCATTGGGACGGCAAAGATGACAATGGAAACCAGATGGAAAATGGCATCTATGCTTTCAGTGTTGTCGCTAAAGATTCTGATGAAAAGATAATTCAAACGGCACAAGGCATTCAAGGTACGGTCACAGGCGTTCAGATGAGCAATGGTAGCGTCATCTTGAACATCGGCGAAATTGAAGCACCTCTGGATAGCGTCCAGGCCGTCGTTCAGAAAAGTTCCACCACCGGAGAAAGTTCTTAAGATGAAAATGAGTACTTATGTAGATTTATTTTATCGGACGAAGAGCTTGCTCTGCCTAATTGCACTCTTTACCACTAGGGAGATTGGATCATGAGTATTTATGGCGCCCTTTATTCTGGCGTGTCCGGGCTCTCGGCTCAAAGTAATGCGATGGGCATGATTTCGGACAATATCGCAAACGTTAACACAACTGGCTACAAAGGCGTGACAGCACGCTTTTCAACCTTGGTTGCCCAATCTTCGAGTGAAACGCTCTATGCCCCTGGTGGTGTACGTTCCGCTCCGTTGAGAAACATTGATAAACAAGGCCAATTACAAGGTACGGCATCTGCGACTGATCTGGCCGTTGCTGGTAAAGGTTTCTTTGTCGTCGCCGACAGACCAGGTGGTGCGACAGGAACACAATACCTGTTTACCCGCGCGGGATCATTCAGGCCAAACGCCTCAGGTGACCTCGTGAATGCCGGTGGATATTACTTGCAAGGGTGGCCGATAACTCCGGGTAGCAGTACGCCGACCAGCGGCAGTACCTTTACTGGGCTTGAAACGATCAACGTTGCAAATCTAAATGGTACGGCACGGGCGACGACGAACCTAGAGCTTGCACTTAATCTACCATCGACAGTTCTACCTACAGAACAGACAAGTGACGTGGCCCTTGAAACAAACCTCGACAGTGCAGCTGTAGCAGGCACACAGCATGATGTGGTCACAACTGTAAACGATCCAACAGGTGTCGCACAATCAGTCACATATCGTTGGACAAAACTAGCTGCTGCAAACCAGTGGAGCTTTGAAGCATTGGCTCCAGCCGGTGGTTCAGTTAATAATGGCGGCCCGACAACAGTTGTATTCGATCCGGCAACCGGTCGTCCGACATCTGGATTTCCGCCTCCCGATCCGCTCTACTCCTGGAACAACGGATCATCAAGCACCATTGACGTCGGCAGTTACGGCAATGCTATCACAGAAACTGCGGCTGCTTCAGCATCAACAGCAACACAGTATAACGATCAATATCTGGCGACAGTTCAAGTATATGACGACTTGGGTAACACCCATGATATGCAGTTGGCGTTTACCAAAACAGCCGCAAATGATTGGTCCATGACTGTCTTAAACCCAACATTGAACGGTGCCACCAGCGGCATTGTTGCCAACCTACCGCGTACAATTCAATTTTCCGGTGGCGTTCCAAGTTTGATCAACATGCCACCGATTACAATTGATTGGTCCGTAGGTTCAACAGGCGCGACAAACAGCACAATTGCTCTTGACGCAGGTACTGTTGGATCACCAGATGGGATTATCCAGTTTTCTGGCAACTTCATTCTTAACTCTGCTGAACAGGATGGCGTGACCTTTGGTAATTTCCGAGGTGTATCCGTTAATGAAGAAGGGGTTGTAACCGCCCTTTTTGACAACGGCGAACAACTGGATATTGCACAAATTCCTCTTGGCATGTTCCCAAATCCCAACGGTTTGGAAGGCAGAACGGGGAATGCATATAGTGCGACAGCAGAATCAGGAAACTTCTTGCTCAACCGTCCGAAGGTGGGTGGCGCAGGACTGATTGCCTCTTCTTCACTAGAAGCTTCCAACGTTGATCTTGCCGAAGAGTTCACGAAAATGATTGTGACCCAACAGGCTTATTCCGCAAGTTCGAAAATCATTACGACAGCCGATGAAATGCTTGATGAGCTCATAAGAATCGCTCGATAAGCAATATTAACGAAAACAAAAAATTATTTTTACAGCCATTCATTTTTGAATGGCTGTTTTTTTGTCTCTAAAAGACTGTTTAACAAGACAAATTAAATAATACATAAAATTTAAGACAAATTGTCTAAATTATTGATATTAATAGTTTTTCAATAACCTCCCGCTATAAAAGCAACTCTTATTTAAATTGCTGGAGTAAAAACCATGCCGTCTCGCAATTTAGGCCGACGGACGAGTGATGTGGATATAAATGCACATCCTCTTTCTCTTGATGATCTACCGCCACCAGAAACGAAAAGGTGGGTCATACGACGTAAAGCACAAGTTGTTGCCGGTGTTCGAAATGGCGTCATAAGCCTCGACGATGCCTGCAAGCGGTATAAGTTATCATTAGAAGAGTTTCTTTCTTGGCAGCGCTTGATTGATAACCATGGATTACGCGGACTGAGAACGACTCATCTACAAAAATACCGTATAGACACTGAACATAAAGAGGCATCAAAACACTAGAAAAATATGTATGTCTTTTTAATATCGCCTCTAATTTTCACAAAAAAATAGCCTTTATTATTGAGCTTATTGTTATTTACGCAATAAGCTCTTGACTTATATAGATAAAATTTGATTCAATCCGCTGGGCAATTTTTTCCCACCACTAGGCAATTTTTTCCTTTGTTAACGTCCTATTTACCGAATAGCTATAGGTTAGTGTTAGCAGATTTTAAGTGTCTGTAAGTGAATAGCAATAATTCGGATCGTGCGGTAGTGAATACATTCGTAGATACATTGAAGAACCTCGGGCCTGTTCGCCTTGGCATAATGGCTGGCGTAGCAGCGGCTATTATTGCATTTTTCATATACCTGACCGGACGTGTTGCTACACCGGAAATGGCATTGTTATATGCCGATCTCGATACGCAGGATGGTGGACAAATTGTTAGTGAGCTCGAACAACTTCAAGTTCCTTACAAACTTTCACCTGCTGGCGATGCTGTTTATGTCCCCAGTAACAAAGTAGGCGCAATGCGTGTCGCTATGGCAGAAAAAGGACTGCCATCCGGCGGTTCAATCGGATACGAGATCTTTGACCAATCCGAAGCCTTGGGAACAACAAGCTTTGTACAGAATATAAATCACTTACGTGCACTAGAAGGAGAACTCTCCCGGACGGTTAAATCTATAAACAGAATTAAACAGGCCCGGGTTCATCTTGTATTACCACAAAGAGAGCTTTTTAGCAGGGACAAACAATCCCCCTCTGCATCAGTTGTCGTGACAACACAGGGCAACAATACTCTGGACCGCCAGCAAATTTTATCTATTCAGCATCTGATTTCTGCTGCTGTACCGGGTATGAAGCCCTTAAACGTATCCATTATTGATGACAAAGGGAACCTTCTGGCCCGCGGCGGAGAAGAAGGTGATCTCAATCAACTGACAAGTACTGCTGACGAGCGCCGTGTTGCTTATGAAACGCGATTGATGCGTACTGTAGAAGAATTATTGGAACGGTATGTTGGGCGCGGCAATGCTCAAGTTCAGATTTCAGCAGAAATGGACTTTGACAGAGTAACAGAAAACTCAGAAACGTATGATCCTGATGGTCAGGTTGTCCTGTCTACGCAAACAGTTGAAGAAAGCGCGAATGAAGCTGATAATGCCGGAAATGAAGGCATTACTGTTGGTAACAATCTACCTGATGCCAACCTAGGTCAGCTCGGTGGTGCTTCAGGAAGCCAGAGCAACAGTTCTCGCCTGGAAGAGACAGTCAACTTTGAAAACTCAAAAATCATTAAAACACGTGTTCGCGAAACCGGTGCTGTAAGGCGCCTCTCTGTGGCCGTTATTATCAATGACATCACAGAAGTTAATGAAGAGGGTGTAAGAACCTTTACAAGCCGAAGCGAAGAAGACCTTGCACAGCTTGGCGCAATCGTCAGATCGGCCGTCGGTTTTGATGAAAACCGTGGCGACACAGTTGAAGTTGCCAATTTCCGTTTTGCTGAACTTGATCCCCTACTCCTTCCAGAAGAAGGTGTTCTTGGGATGGATAAAGAAGATATGATGCGTTTTGCTGAACTCTTTATCCTTGGGATTGTTGCAATTCTAATCCTACTCCTTGTTGTGCGCCCTCTTGTTACACGTGTCATTGATGGTGATTTTGCACCTGTCGGCGATGGTGAAGGTGGTGGCACCATCACGGTTCCCGGCCCTGATGGACGCCCAATGGTTATGGCCGTTCCGACAGGAGCCCCAGGGGCAACCATGATACCCGGCATGCCTGCTCAGATAGGCGCTGATGGAACACCTCTTCTAACCTCAACTGCGGGGGGAACTGATGAAGCAGGCCTTCCGACCGAGGCAGGTGGGGTCAACAACGAAATCGAACAAATGATCGATATGAACAAGGTAGAGGGGCGTGTCCGCGCCTCATCCCTGAACAAGATTGGGGAAATTGTCGAAAAACATCCTGAAGAAGCTGTCCAGATTATACGCGGATGGCTTTATCAGGAAGGCAAATAATATTTAGCACAGTCCGAATATGACCACAGGTAAGAGTAACAAGTATGCGTGACGACTACAGAACAATGACCGGCCCAGAGAAGGCAGCACTTCTTGTGATGGCACTGGGCGAAGCGCAAACAGCTCAACTTTTTGCGCTCATGGAAGATGACGAAATCCGCGAGATTTCACAAATCATGGCGACACTTGGTACTGTGAGTGCTCAGCTGATTGAACGTTTACTCGTTGAGTTTGCGGACCAGATCTCTACGACAGGCACTATTGTCGGAAGCTATGACAGTACAGAACGCTTGTTGATGAAAGTTCTCGACAAGGACCGTGTCGACACCATCATGGAAGAAATTCGTGGCCCCGCTGGTAGAACAATGTGGGAAAAGCTTGCGAATGTTAACGAAAATGTGCTCGCGAATTATCTTAAGAACGAGTACCCACAAACAGTCGCAGTTATTCTATCCAAAGTTAAACCAGAACATGCTTCACGCGTTCTTGGACTTCTTCCAGAACCCTTCGCAATGGAAGTTGTAATGCGTATGCTCCGCATGGAAGCCGTTCAAAAAGACGTTCTGGATGATGTTGAAAGAACACTTCGAAACGAGTTTATGTCTAATCTGGCACGAACCAATAGGCGTGATTCACACGAAATGATGGCTGACATCTTTAACTTCCTTGATCGGAACGTTGAAAGCCGCTTTATGAATGCCCTAGAAGAGCGAAACAAAGATTCAGCAGAACGCATCAAAGCCCTGATGTTTACTTTTGAAGACCTAGGCAACCTCGACCCCGGTGGGGTTCAAACTCTCTTGAGCGCTGCTGAAAAAGACAAACTGGCAATTGCACTCAAAGGTTCCTCTGAAACACTCAGAGAACTCTTCTTTACAAATATGTCTGAGCGCGCCGCCAAAATCATGAAAGAAGATATGCAGGCAATGGGGCCAATTCGTCTCAAAGATGTGGACGAAGCTCAAATGTATATGGTTACCATTGCCAAAGACCTTGCTGAAAAAGGTGAAATCGTTATGGCCGACTCAAAAGGCGAAGACGAGTTGGTGTATTAGGAGCAATAGGTGGTGGCAAATTCTACACAAAAGTTCCTTTTTGATACCTCGTTTGAAGGCCGGGAAGAGTCAAACAAAAACAAATCCCAGAATAGCTCTACAAATAATTTTTCGGACTTTATGGGCAACTCCGCACCCCCGCCCCCTGATGTTGAAGAGAATATAGAGCCAGAAGAAGTCCCCTTACCGGAAGGCGCCGTTTCTGCAGAAAATCTGGAATTGGAAAAACAGGCTGCCTATGCCGAGGGTTTTACCGCCGGGCAAATAGATGCACAAAATCATGCCGATGAGACAGCTAACGCATTAATCGCACAATCGATTAATCTGATAACAGAACAATTACAAGGACTTCAAACAGTTCAACAATCTCAGGTTCAGGAACTTCAAAGTGTTTCGATGGAAGTTGTACTTACAGCGCTCAAGAAACTTTTCCCAAGCTTAGTGAACAACACATCACTGGACGAAATTATTCTTGTTTTCCGAGAATGTCTTGATCGTCTTCCACAAGAACCAAGATTGGTTATTCGTGTTTCAGATACAACACTGGATGACGTACAAGACAAACTGGAACAGGTCGCCCAGCAAAGTGGTTTTAATGGCAATTTAGTATTTTTGTCAGAGCCCGGCATGATGGCAGGCGATGTTCGGGTGGAATGGGCCGAGGGTGGCGCAGAAAGAACTGCGACAGAGCTTTTACAAGAAATTGAAACAATTATTAGTCGAGCAATTACAAATTTCTCACTGCCCGGAGCTGCCGGGAAAACCAGTGCAACGCCAGCATCAGACAGCCCGGCAGTTGTACCAACCGATGAGACAACGCAATGAACGATGATGACACACAAACCCCAGCTGAAGACACTTTTCCTGACATGCCTGAGATGGAAGATGACTCAGCAATGCCAGAGCCTGGCGGACGCCCGCCGACCAACGCAAAGGAACTGGAAGCCGTCTACGACATTCCGGTACAGGTTTCAGCCATTTTGGGTAAAGCCAATATGCAAGTCAGCCAACTTCTCAAACTGGGCCGCGGTGCTGTCATTGAACTGGACCGTAAAGTTGGTGAAGCCATTGATATCTATGTAAACAATAGATTAGTCGCACGTGGTGAAGTCGTTGTTGTTGAAAACCGCCTAGGCGTGACAATGACAGAGATCATCAAAATGGACAGAAACTAGGACTATTTGGGATAACAGCTAAAAATGGCAAATACATCTCAAACGCGCGCTACAGAAGGGACAGAAGTTCCCAGTCGCCCGCAATCCAATGCAACGGTTGATTATGCAACGCTGGGCGGTGTTGCTGGTGCGTTTTTGATCATTATTATCGCAATGATTGTTGGGGGCTCCCCAGGATCATTCTTTAATTTGCCTGCTATTCTGATTGTCATTGGCGGAACATTTTTGGTGACAACGATCTCCTTTACCTTTGATGAGGTAAGCAGATCGCAAAAAACAATGATGCGTGCAGCATTCTACCAAGCTGAAACCCCAAAGAATGCAGCTCTTCAGGTTCTTTTTTTGGCAGACAACGCCCGACGAAACAGTATTCTGTCTCTACAAAAACACCTGAAAGACATTCAAAACAGTGTCTTTTTACACCGCGCAACAGAAATGCTTGTGGATGGTATAGCGCCAGAACAACTGGAAGCAGTCCTAGAACAGCAGCTAATTGCCACACAAACCCGGCATCAACGTTCTGCTAATATCCTAAGAAGAGCAGGCGAAGTTGCCCCTGCCATGGGCTTGATAGGAACGCTCGTTGGGCTGGTCCAAATGCTTAGTAATCTTGAAGACCCCAGTACAATTGGTCCCAGCATGGCTGTTGCTCTTCTTACAACATTTTATGGGGCCATTTTATCAAACATGGTTTTTCACCCACTTGCTGCCAAGTTGGAACGAATTTCTCAAACTGAAGCGATCGTGAATCAAATCTATACCATTGGTATCTGTTCTGTATGTAAGCAAGAAAATCCAAGACGTTTGGAGATAATGTTGAACACTATTCTCTCTCCGGACCAGAGAGTGAATTATTTTGATTAAGACGGTCATATACGTAACCGTCGACCAGGAGAGTAAGTTATGCGCCTACTAATTGTTGGCTCACTAGAAGGACATATGATCACTGCCGGCAAAATTGCCTTTGAAAAAGGTGCAAAAGTGGCAACTGTAGATGACGTTGATCAGGCGATGGCCTCTTTACGCACAGGAAATGGTGCTGATTTGTTGATGGTCGATATCGGTTTGGATATTGATAAACTTTGTAAACACCTGGATGCAGAACGCTTTTCCGTTCCTGTCATTGCCTGTGGCATTGGCACCCAACCGTCAAAAGCTGGCGACGCCATAAGATCCGGCGCAAAAGAATACATTCCGCTTCCTCCCGATGCTGAACTTATTGCAGCAGTCTTAGCCGCGGTGACAGAAGAAACCACGTCACTGATCTACAAAGACCCCGCGACCGCAGCAGTCTTGAAACTGGCTGAACAAATTGCTCCATCAGACGCCTCTGTATTGGTGACAGGTGAAAGCGGTACGGGTAAAGAAGTAATGTCACGGTTCCTGCATACAAAATCCAAACGGGTAAAAAAGAACTTCATCTCGGTTAACTGTGCAGCAATTCCAGAAAACCTTTTGGAATCAGAACTTTTCGGTCATGAAAAAGGGGCTTTTACAGGCGCGATCTCTCGACGTATCGGGAAGTTCGAAGAAGCAAACGGGGGAACCCTTTTGCTCGACGAAATTTCAGAAATGCACCCTCGCCTACAAGCAAAATTATTAAGGGCCGTGCAGGAACGTGAAATTGATCGTGTCGGGGGCAACCAACCTATTAAGGTTGATATCCGTTTGCTCGCGACCTCGAACAGAGACTTGGAAGAAGAAGTCAGAAAAGGGAACTTCAGAGAAGATCTTTATTTCCGCCTTAACGTCGTAACAATCGAAATGCCTTCCCTCCGGGATCGTCCTTTGGATATAGAAATTCTAGCTGATCATTTTCTCGGAAAGTATGCCGAATCAAACGGTGTCCCTAAGCCTGCCATCACACCAGAAGCGATGGCTCAGCTTTTGCAGCATCACTGGCGCGGAAACGTTCGGGAACTGGAAAACACAATGCACAGAGCTGTGCTGTTATCTCGCGATAATCTTGTCAGCCCCGAAGCCATCATGTTAACCGGATCCAGCTTTGCACCAGCTGCAGCGGCCAGAACAGCTGCTTCACAAGCACCAGCGAGTACAGCAGCGGCAAATGCCTATGGCGGTGCGCAAACACCAGCCCAACCGGCATCACCAAATGTCGGCGCTTCAGAAACCCCAATTGACGAAAAACTTGTCGGTAGAACCGTCGCAGATGTTGAGAAAGATTTAATTCTGAACACCTTGGAGCATTGTTTGGGCAACCGAACTCATGCAGCCAATATTCTGGGTATTTCCATTAGAACCCTTCGCAACAAGCTAAAAATTTATAGCGAAGACGGAACTGAAATTACTAGTCCAGGCAATATCAGTGAACACTTAAGCCCGTCGGTTTGAGTCACATAAACAGTATCAGAGTACAGTATGTCTGACAGTAGCCCACAACAAGATGGCAAAAAGCTAGGCCTGCCAGCTTCCGTTTCTTCAGCGATTGAAGCAATGAAGCGTGGTGATATCGCCTTGGCCCTTGGTGTTATCGCAATTCTGATTGTTCTGATTTTGCCGATGCCGAGTTGGTTGCTGGATATTTCTCTGGCGCTTTCTATAACACTTTCAGTTCTGATCCTTATGACCGCCCTTTTTATTCAAGGGCCACTGGAATTTGGTTCATTCCCAACCGTGTTGCTTATTGCCACAATGCTACGGTTATCACTCAACCTGGCATCAACAAGATTGATTCTTGCTGAGGGGCACCAAGGCACAGCAGCTGCTGGACAGGTAATTCAATCGTTCGGCAACTTTGTCATGGGTGGCAACTTTGTTATCGGTATTATTGTTTTTGGTATCCTTGTCATCGTCAACTTTATTGTTATTACAAAGGGCGCGGGCCGTATTGCGGAAGTATCAGCACGTTTTAGTTTGGATGCGATGCCCGGCAAACAGATGGCTATTGATGCAGATCTATCAAGCGGTCTTATTGATGAAGGCGACGCCAGAGAACGTCGCAAGACACTCGAAGATGAAAGTAACTTCTTTGGGGCCATGGATGGTGCTTCAAAGTTTGTTCGGGGTGACGCCATTGCCGGACTTCTTATAACTTTCATTAATGTTATCGGCGGCATTATCATTGGTGTTGCTCAGCGTGACATGGCTGTAGGAGATGCGGCAACCTCATACACTCTGTTAACTGTTGGCGATGGCCTTGTTTCACAAATTCCTGCGATTGTTGTCTCTACGGCAGCTGGTATTCTGGTTTCCAAGACCACAACAACAGGTTCTGCGGACAAAGCTATTTTTGCACAGCTTGGTGGATACCCTCGAGCTCTTGGGCTATCATCAGCCCTTATGGTCGCACTCGCTGTTGTGCCGGGCACACCTGCTTTTCCGTTTCTCCTGCTCGCCGCAGCAACAGGTGGGCTGGCTTGGTATAGCGACAAGAAAGATATACAAAAAACCGAACTTGCAGATAAGAAAGAGCTGGAAGCAGCAGAACCCGCACCTGTTGCGGAAGAACCAATCTCAGCATCCTTGCAGATCGATAACCTTCGGCTTGAACTGGGCTATGCACTGCTCCCCATGATCAATGGACAGGGTGGGGAAAGGCTCACAGATCAAATTAAAGGCCTACGTCGACAACTGGCTCAAGAACTCGGGTTTGTGTTACCGTCCGTACGTATTCAGGATAACCTTCAGCTCGGCGCGAACAGCTATGTTATTCGCGTTAAAGAAATAGCCGCCGGCGAAGGAGAACTTCGTCCCAATATGTTCCTGATCATGGACCCTCGCGGCGATAAAATCCAACTCGTTGGCGAGGAAACTGTCGAGCCAACATTCGGATTACCGGCGATGTGGGTTGATGAAGGTCAGAAGGAAGAAGCCCTATTCCGTGGCTATACAGTTGTTGATGCCTCAACAGTGATCACGACCCATATTACCGAAGTTGTGAAAGACAATATTTCTGAATTGCTTTCTTATGCTGAAACACAGAAATTGCTCGATGAACTCGGTGAAGAACACCAGAAGCTTATTGGCGATCTTATCCCCAATCAAATTTCAGTCGGTGCCTTGCAACGTGTGCTGCAAAATCTACTTGGCGAACGTATCTCCATTCGTGATTTACCGACCATTCTCGAAGGGATTTCAGAAGCCTGTGCCTATACACGAAACGCTACCTTTATTACCGAACATGTACGTTCGCGCCTTGCCAGACAGATTTCCAATGATAATCAGAATGAACAAGGCTTTATTCCAATGATCACGCTGTCCCCTCAGTGGGAGCAAGCTTTTGCTCAGGCGTTGGTGGGTGAAGGTGAAGAAAAACAGCTTTCTATGCCTCCTACCCAGCTTCAAGAATTTATAACTGCTGTTCGTCAGACATTTGAGCGCCATGCCATGATGGGTGAAGCACCTGTCATGTTGAGCAGCCCGGTTATTCGTCCCTATGTACGTTCTATTGTAGAGCGCTTTCGGCCCACGACGGTCGTCATGTCGCAAAATGAAGTGCATCCAAAAGCAAAAATTAAGACTTTGGGAGTTATTTAGCTCCTATGATCACAAGACAAGAACGAGTTAAACTTTATTGGGCTGGAGCGATCGTGGTATGCGATTAAAGCACTATATCGCTGAAAATCTACCTGATGCCATGAATCAGGTCCGTCTTGATTTGGGTGAGGATGCGATCATTCTCTCCACGGATGAATTAGGTCCCGGTCAAGGCGTCCGTGTCACGGCAGGACTTGATGATGAGCCCGAGAATGATTTCTCTATTTCCGATCCTCAAGACGATGTAGATATTGTCGACGAAATAACAGAAGTACTTGATTTTCATCGCCTTCCCCATGAAATGATCGATATGCTTGTCGGACATGCGATGGGGGTTCCTGCATCAGAATGGCATATTTCTCTTGCTGGGGCATTGGACAACAATTTCCACTTTGGGCAGATCCCTAGCCGGGCATTATCCAAACCATTAATGCTCGTTGGCTCCCCTGGCGATGGTAAAACCTCGACCATTGCCAAGCTTTGCGCCAGGGCCAGATTATCAGACATACCAACAACAGTAATAACAATTGATGCAGAAAAAACAGGTGGTGTCGAACAGATCGCCGCTTTCTGTCATCGTCTGCAAATAAATCTGGATATCGCCGAGACACCAGAAAAACTTGCAGAATCTATTCACAGACCTCCATCTGATCACCTGCTATTAATTGATACGATGGGCGTGAACCCTTTTGATGATGATTCCCTGAATTATCTGGCAGAATTTGCCCAGGCCGCAAATGCCGTATCGACACTCATCATTCCTGCCGGGGGCGATGTTTATGAAACAGCAGATAAAGCCGCTGCGTTCAAATCACTGAATACAAAATACATTATTCCAACAAAACTAGACATGACACGGCGCTTTGGTGGCTTATTAACGGCAGCCCACAGTGCAGAACTCACCTTTATGGCTGCGGGCATATCCCCGCATATCGCAGACGGATTATCCCCTATAAATCCAGTATCTCTGGCACGGCTATTGCTTCCTACCAGACTAGAATCCCAACAGCACTCTCTTGCAACAGGCACACGCTGATGAACCAAGCTAAAAACCATAATGTTCAATCTTTGCATAATAAATTACTCTGCAAGAACATGATTGCCATAGCATCAGGCAAGGGTGGTGTCGGTAAGACCTGGCTGTCGATTACTCTGTCACATGCGCTATCAAGCTTGGGATGCCGGACTCTGTTGTTTGATGGTGATCTTGGTCTAGCGAACGTTGACATTCAACTGGGTCTCGCTCCAAATAAAGATATGGGGGGCGTCTTAAACGGCAGGTACTCTCTCAAAGAAGCGGCCGTGAGTTATCCAGACGGAGGCTTTGATGTCGTTGCGGGTCGGTCAGGCTCTGGTAATTTAGCGAACCTTCCTGCGCCTCGTTTGAACAGTCTAACAACGGATTTAGCAAATCTATCCCAATCTTATGACCGGATTATTTTGGATCTTGGTGCAGGAATTGACAGAACCGTACGCCAACTTGCATCACAAGCTCAGGTCTGCTTGGTCATCACAACAGATGAGCCAACCTCACTCACAGATGCATATGCCTTTATCAAGCTGACAAAAATGCAACGCCCTGATGCTGATCTACGTGTTATCGTGAACATGGCAGAAACAGAACATGACGGGCACAAGACCTACAATACCATTCGTAAGGCTTGTGAATCCTTTTTGAAAATAACGCCACCACTTGCAGGTATTATTGTTCGGGACAATAAGGTAAAGGAAGCAATTCGCAATCAAACACCTCTGCTGGTAAGATATCCATCATCAACCGCTGCAGAGCGCGTAGAACAGATTGCCCGGAATTTGCTAAAAGGGCATGAATAAGGTCCGACTTCCACTTGCAACAACACCAACCAATCAATCCGGAGCAACTCAAACAGCTCAGGCCAGTACGCTTGCAAATTATCCCCCGACCCTTACAAACCAAAAGATACAAGAACAACTAAGCGGAACAATAAAAGGACAGACACCACAAGGACAATTACTTGTCCAAACTCTACTCGGTGAGTTATCTGTTAACACCAACATTAAGCTCCCTGCCGGAACAGAAGTCATTGTCCAATTTCGAACCCATAAGCCTCCCTTTGAAGTTCTCATCCTGCCGCAAGGTGACAAAGCAAAAAAACTGTCCGGACAAATTCAACAAAATCCAACTGATAAGCTCAGCCTGAGCCACCAAATTCAAGCAACTCTTATCAGTAAACCAACAAGCAGTGCTGCTGTCCCTCTCCCCAAAACACTTCAGAACTTACAAATCGCCACGCAAATTTCCGTAAGAATGGAAGTATTGGGTCCTCCCCCCAAAAGCGCCGCACCGCAAGTTACGCCAGGCTTCCTTCATACTTCAACGCAACAATCAAGTTCAACGGCATCTCCACCAAATACGTCCGCAACATCACAGCCAGCAACTATGTTAAAAGCCACTGTAACAGGAAATACTCAAGGAAATCCTGTGGTTCAAACTGCCATTGGCACAATTCAACTTGCGATCAAGGCTTCCTTGCCTGTGGGAACACAAATATCCCTCACCCTGCTTTCGTTGGATGATTCAAAAGGAATAAAAACAGGCGATGGTTCTCGTATAGCATCAACAACAACCCAACCGGGACAGGACTTGCGCCAAGTTCTTCAAAGTGCATTGACCACTTTGGGACAACAGGGGCAATTTAATGCTCTCGCAAGCCATCTACCCCAAAAAGGCCCTGCGTTAACCGCAGGCATTTTGTTATTTCTAAACGCTTTGAAATCCGGATCCCCCAAAGGCTGGGCCGGAGAAGATACTCTTTCACTGCTCCGTGCAGCGGGCCGTCCTGAACTGGCACAGCAATTAACCACCGAAAGTTCGTTGATAACACGACCTGTTGAAACGGGCCAAGGGGAGTGGCGCATGACGCAACTCCCTATTCTCCACGATAGTCAATTACACCAAGTTAACCTGTTTGTCCGTGACAGAGAACATGACAAACAAGGACGCGGCAACCTGGAACACGAAGAAGTAACGCGCTTTAAGCTGGAGGTAGAGATGAGCAGAGATGGCGAAATGCAATTCGATGGCCTTGTAAAAAAAGGACGTTTTGATCTCGTTATCAGAAGCAGAAACAGTCTTCCCAAAACGATGGAAGTTAAAATATCTGACCTGTTTTACGGCGCAAACGAGGCCACTGGATTTGCCGGGAAACTTTCATTTGAAGTTTCGGAAAACTGGGAAAAACTAACTCAAAGCTCTCAAAAATTAATTGCAGGCTCTCATAACAGTACCATGGCTTAACACCCTCTCTCCCAAATACCACTCAAGACAACTTAGGCATGAAGGGATGAACATCTCACTTCATGCCTAAGTGCTTAACATTTGGATCTTCTGCTTATGTACTTAAAGTTACTCTAGATCACGAAGCTTTCTATTCTTTGGATCATATAGTGGCTCACTAGACACTACCGCTGGATAACGTTCCCCAAGAATACTAACTTCAAGTTCAGTCCCTTCCACGGCCAAATCAGTTCTCACAAAACTCAGGGCAATATTCTTTTCTATTGTATGGCCATATCCCCCAGAAGAAGATATCCCAACGATCTCATCACCCTTGAAAATAGGGGAGCAATAAGGTGCTTCAGCAATAGCGGTATCAATAATCAAAGGTACAAACCTTTCTTTGATACCATTCTCAAGATGTTGTTTTAGTGCCTCACGGCCCAAGAATGGACCTTTATCCAAGTCAACAAATCGATCCAAAGACAATTCGAAAGGCGTGTATTCATGAATAATATCAACTTTCCACGACCGATAACACTTCTCTAGACGCAATGAATCCATGGCATAGAGACCAAAGTCAGCAACGCCATACTCGTCTCCCGCCTTCATTACGTCATCATAAACCTGTCCCAAAAACTCCATCGGAACATGTAGCTCCCACCCGAGTTCACCAACGTAGTTCACCCGCATCGCCAGAACATCGGGGCAGTATCCAATTTCCATGCCTTGTGTCGTAAGCCAAGGGAAAGCCTTGTTGGATAGGTCCGTCTTGGTGATTTTACCAAGTAGATCTCTGGAACGAGGACCTGCAACCACCAGTGTTCCATAGCGATCTGTCAGGTTTTCAAATTCGACCGATCCATCGCCGGGCATATTTGAAACAAGCCAATCTTCATCATGCCATTCACCTGCACCAGCAGAAATAAGCCAGTAATGATCTTCTGCCAGTCTCGTGATGGTCATTTCTGTCATCATATGCCCTTTACGGGAAAGGAAATACGACAAGGACATGCCACCAACCCTAGGCATTTTTCCCGCAACCATATAATCAAGCCATGCAGTTGCCCCCGGGCCTGTAACTTCGTATTTCGTGAAACCGCCCAGATCCAGTACTCCGACACGTTCCCGCACAGCCTTACATTCAAACTTGACCGCGTCATTCCAATTTCGGCGTTCATCTAAAAAAGAAACTGTTTGCGCGTCCGGGCGATCTGTTTGCGGGAACCAGACCGCGCGTTCCCAGCCACCTCTTGCGCCGAAGAAAGCGCCTTTTTGTTTTAGCTTTTCATAAACAGGTGTCATCTTCGCCGGGCGGCCCGCGGGACGTTCTTCATGCGGGAAAGGAATTGCGTATTCGTTCTGATAAACTTCAATCGCTTTTTCAACCACATACCTTTGCGTGGCATAGTCCGTGTATCGGCGCGGATCCAACATCCACATATCCCATTCGGACTCACCTTCCAGAACTAGCTCAGCAATAATCTTACCCGCACCACCAGACTGCGTAATACCAAAGCTAAAACCACAACAATGGTAAAAGTTATCGAGTCCGTAGGCTGGGCCAATATAAGGTAATCCATCGGGTGTATAAGGAATTGGCCCGTTAATAACCCTAGAGACACCGCCCTTTTCAAGAATAGGAACACGGGCCATAGCTTGGCCGATGTACCATTCAATCCGATCTAGATCATCATTCCACAATTGTGAGGCAAAATTTTCGGGTAATCCATCCAGCCAATAGGGGGTGGCTTTCCATTCATAAGGCCCCAGAATAAGTCCGGCACGTTCTTGACGTAGGTAATAACTATCATCAGGGTCCCTGAAAAGTGGCAGTTTAGTATCAAGTGCTTCCAACTCGGGTATAGCATCGGTAACAAGAAACTGATGAGAGAGAGTTACGATTGGAATATACTGCCCCACCATTGCGGCGATCTCTCCGCCACGGTAACCACCTGCATTAATAACTTTTTCGCAAGTCACCGACCCTTTTTCACAATCAACACGCCACTCACCATTCGGGGTTTGTGTAATGGCAGTCACTCGCTTAAAGCGCTGAATTTGCACGCCCAGGTCCCGTGCACCTTTTGCATAGGCCTGTGTTAACTGACTTGGGTCGATATCCCCATCCAATGGGTCCCACAATCCCCCGACACAATCATGTGTTTCCAGATAAGGGTAATAATCTTTCATTTCACTTGGGTTCAGGATTTCATAATCCAGCCCCTGCGCCTTTGCCATGGACTGAACATGCTTGAACTCAAACATGCGCTCATCACTTTGTGCCAGACGAATCGACCCTGTGCGGGTATAGTTCATGGGATAGTCGACGTCTTCTGCAAGCCGTCCATACAGCTCAACCCCATAGGTTTGCATCTTCATGATATTGACGCTACTTGAATAGGTTGGGCAGTTTCCAGCGGCATGCCAAGTCGAGCCAGATGTCAGTTCATCCATTTCCAACAAGACGACATCTTTACACCCCATTTTTGCCAGATGATACGCAGCACTACAGCCAACCGCTCCCCCACCTATGATGACAATTCTTGCATGACTTTTCATAATTCACTTCCTGTTCTTCTTGATCTTATTTTTATTCGCACTTTATTTCTTGCCGGGCTGGCCCTCTACCCCCGGGGCGTAAATTTTACTTTGCGGTCATCATATCGCGGGGCAGCTTAATATTGTACTCAGCCCTGACCTGCTGATCCATTTCATCGCTGATATGGCGAGGGAAGTGATTATTCATCGTTTCCTGCACAATATTTGTTGCATTAAAAAGAGATGTCGGTCGTTTCTTCTCTTCCCATTCATTCGGGCTGCTTCGATCTGATGTCTCGGGATAGAAATATTCCGTTTCCATAACAGAAAGGGTTTGATCAGAACCAAGATAATGGCCGGGACCTTCTTCACAAACTTGGCGGATCGCTTCAATTGACAGAGTATCTTCATTGACATCAATGCCTCGAACTGTTCGCAGAACAGATCCAATCGTATCATTATCAAGTACAAGACTTTCCATACACATGCCCAGAAGACTGGCATGCATGCCCGCAGATTCATAAACCAGATTAGTTCCTGAATTTCCAGTTACGGCATGATTATACCCTTTTTCAGCCCCGGCCTGATAATCAGGAACTTTCGAATCACACATTCCGCTAGGTACACCCGTTGGTAGATCATAAAACCGCCCCATCTGGGCACAGGCTGCCACCAATAGGGCTTGTTCTCCGCTACCACCACTCATCGCCCCCGTTCTTAAATCAGAAACAAAAGGCCAAGTGCCAAAAACTGCTGGTGCGCCGGGCTGAATTGCATTCACATAAACAAGGCCAGCAAGAACTTCGGCAACTTCCTGTACAACCGATCCTGCTAATGAGGCAGGCGATGTCGCCCCCGCCTGCCCAGCCGATAACATAAGCACGGGCATGCCACCCCGCACTGCGACTTCCATACATTTACATGCATCTTCTGCAAACTTAAGGGGCGGCACAACAAAGCAATTCGACATACTGACAAAGGGACGCTCCCGCCACTTGTCTTCCCCACCAGCAACCATGTGCAGCATTTCTAAAGATTTTTCGATATGGCTTGGTTCAACCCAACTTGACCCCACATGTTTGGTGGTGCCTGAAATAGCTGCATAACAAGTATTAAAATCCATATCAAAGGGATCTGCCAGATCACGACATACCACTGAACGTTGAAAGAAATGGATGTTGTCCAGCTTATCCACCATACGTGCGATATCATACAGATCTTGCGTGGTTGATTCACGATAATCACCCGTGTGGGCATCGACCATATGAACCGCTGCGCCCGCTGTGCCAAAATAAATTTTGCTGCCTGACAAGTCCATATCGTGTTTTGGATCCTGTCCATGCAAGACGACATTACGATTAACCTTCACCAACATATCTTCGACAAGCGCACGCGGAAAAGTCAAACGACCGTTGTCTTTCAATATACCGCCCGCAGCCGTAACAGCTTCAATACAACTCGGTATCGCATCGGCAAGTCCGATATTTTCCAACACATCCAAAACTGCAGAATGAATACGCTTAACTTGTAAATCGTTCAGGACTTTATAATTTCCACTATCCAAACCAGGCTGGATAGCACGCTTATCCTCGGCTAACGGTGCAGCTCGCAAGGCTTGGCGGGCTTGGCGCCCTCCCCGACGTCGGGATGAAACAACAACTTCACTCATGGGGGTCTCCAGAAAAGATATTTGAGTCCATTGTTAGTCTCGGTTTAGAATCAGACAAATGATCCTTTTTCACTAAATGGTCACTTTTACTCACCATTTGAAATTGACTTTATGTCATAATCATAAAAGATTTGGATAGTTACTACGCTTGTTGCCACACGATACTTGAGGGTTTTTATATTGTTAAAGAAAAGACATCTGCCGAATTTGAACGCTCTTCGCGCTTTTGAAGCAGCAGCAAGGCATTTGAATTTTCGCCTCGCGTCCGAAGAACTTAATATAACCCACTCGGCCATCAGCCATCATATCAAAAACCTCGAAGACCAATTGAGCGTAAACCTGTTTGCCCGTGCCGGACGAAATGTCGTTCTCACAGAGGCTGGTAAAATCTATCTGCCGATACTAGAAGATAGCTTTGATCGAATTGCGGATGGAGCACGTATGGTGCAGTCTCTTGAACGCCCCAAAACCTTGCTGGTACAAGTTTATATTACCGTCGCAATGTTTTGGTTACTGCCCCGAATTCACGAATTCTATAAAGTCAGTAAAGGTATTCAGGCACAGTTGAATACATCCTATCTGGATTGGAAATTCGACAGGGCAGGAACAGATGTCGGTATCATCTGGGCAGCAAAAAAAGAACCTGATCTTGTTTATTATCATCTGGCCGAAGCACATCTTTCCCCTATGTGTCACAAGGACTTAATCACAGGAGAACACCCTGTACGCAACTCTGAAGACCTGCTGCAATACGATATCCTGCAACTCTTTAATCATAACCATGATTGGGCGATGTGGTTTCAGCAAGAAGATATCTCTGACTGGGCACCAGATCAGGCCATTACCTTTGACAACTATCTTCTCGCTCTAGAAGCTGCAAACAAGGGCCGCGGAATTGCTATGACAAATAGCCCCTTCGCGACCCCCCGAGATATTAACAGCCCCCTCGTAAAACCCTTTGGGGATAAAACCTGCCATAGCGGTGATTGGTATCTCGTATGCAAACCTGAACTTGCCGAAAGCAATAAGGTTAAAACGTTTCATAAATGGCTCGTTGAAGAGCTCAAAATCAACAATTGATAAACTGACCTTCAATTGAGATACTCATCCAATTAAAGGGCATTAATTATTTTCTGATGCTTTGCGTCGCCTATATTGTTGTATACCCATTTCATCAAAGGCGGCTTGTTCTTTTTTCTTCAGAACATCCTGCTGCCTTTTAATGTCATTTGCCTGCGCTTCTTCGTACTTCTTCAAATCCTGATAGATTTCATGTAACTCTTGTTGCGCAATCGCCTTCAAGGTTATGACTTCTTCAATGGATGTTTCCAAACGCTTACGCCGTTCGCGGGCAGCTTCAGCATAGGCAGGATAAGTCTGTGCCATATCAGGATGTTGCGACGCGAAGTCCTGCTCTTTAGCAACTTCAGCATCCAATTTTTCGATATCTTGTTCTAACTTGATCCCCAAGCTTTCCAGGTCAGCGAGCTTTTGCTGGGCTTCATCCAACTTCCAGCTATGTACCCTTACAATACTGTCAATTGGGGTCTTCATGATTCAGTCCCCGTTCCATCTATATTCTGTTGTCCTTGGGGTGGCATCTGGCCAGTTTCCTGCCCGAGCACCTCAGCATTCGGATTAAATTCAACTGCCGGGTCACCTCCTTGCCCCCAAGGCAAACCAACTGCGGCCGCGAGTTGTTCATACCCGATTGCAAGGTTACTTTCTTCGTACTTTCCTTGTGTCAAAAAGGCTTCCAATCCACCGTGGTGCGCAATGGCTTCATCAATTACAGGGTCGGACCCTTCGGTATAAGCACCGATGCGAATAAGTTCTGCCATATTGTCATAAGTAGAGAGTAATTGGCGCCCCCGGGTCACCAATTCATTTTCAGCGTCAGTATTACATCCGGGCATTGTACGCGAAACACTACGCAGTAGATTAATTGCCGGAAACCTGTTTCGTTCAGCAATCGCACGATCAAGAATAATATGACCGTCCAGAATACCCCGAACAGCGTCAGCAATCGGCTCGTTGTGGTCATCACCTTCGACCAAAACGGTGAAAAGACCTGTGATTGATCCCTGCGCTTTAACACCGGGTCCTGCGCGCTCCAAAAGCTGTGGAAGCTCTGCAAAAACCGATGGTGTATAGCCTTTACTCGCAGGGGGTTCACCAGCAGAAAGACCAATTTCACGCATGGACATGGCAAAACGAGTAACCGAGTCCATAAGACACAGTACATCCCGACCATTATCCCTAAAATACTCTGATAACGCCATTGTCATGTAAGCTGCCTGGCGCCGCATCAACGGTGGTTCGTCTGAAGTAGCGACAACGACCACTGAACGGGCAAGCCCTTCTGGCCCCAAATCGTCCTCAAGCCATTCCTGAACTTCTCTTCCGCGTTCTCCAATCAAACCGATAACGTTAACATCCAAGGATGTATAGCGTGCCAGCATAGACAACAATACAGATTTTCCGACCCCCGATCCTGCAAAGATCCCCATGCGCTGTCCCTGACAACAAGACAGGAAGGTATTGATCGCCCTGACACCCAGATCAATCTTACCGCCAACACGTTGCCGTCCGTGGGCCGGGGGTGGAGAGCTTCGAACTTTGTATGGATCTGGTCCCATTGGCAAAGGACCTTTACCGTCAATAGGCTCACCCAAGGCATTAACAACTCTTCCAAGCCATGCTTCAGATGGATGGATAGATGGCTCGCTCGAAGCAAGGATTGCTTTACACCCTAAACCAATACCGTCTAAAGAACCAAAAGGCAGCAATAGCGCATGGCCTTGTCTGAAACCGATAACTTCGCAAGGGACGCGTCTTTCATCTTTTGCAATCAAGATACAACGTGAACCGATCACCAACAGTCGATCAAGACCTGACAATTCAACCAGCATCCCCAGAACACCGGACACTCTTCCATAAACCTGATAATCCGAGAGGTCTGATATCTCTCTGGTTAAACTTTTGAGAGGCATTCCGTATTCTATACCCTGTAAAAAATATTAATTATGTAACAACCAGAAATTCTATTTCTAAATATCTGAGGTTGAATTCTATATCTCGACACTATTTTTACACATTTGTTTTAATAGCAGCTTAACCAGAAATTCTTTCCAAAAAATCAATTTTGGCAGAAAAATAGTCCCGTTGTGTAAAATTTGTTCTAAATTTTCGGGTATTTTTAACTTTTAAACAGCCTTGGTAAGATTTTGTTAATATTCGTTACCGAAAATGGTTAACAATATTCATATTGGTTTAACGAACATTAACAACCGGAATTTGAACATGCGAGTCTTGCTAGTAGAAGATGATGCCCCAACAGCCCAAGGCATCGAAATGATGCTCAAGTCAGAAGGCTATGTCTGCGACACGACAGACATGGGCGAAGACGGGCTCGAAATAGGTAAAATTTACGATTACGACATTATCATTCTTGATCTGATGTTACCTGATATGGATGGCTATGAAGTCATTCGTCGCCTTCGGGCCTCCAGAGTTGAAACACCAATCCTGATCCTGTCCGGCCTGAACGGTCTGGATGATAAAATCAAAGGTCTCGGTTTTGGTGCTGATGATTATCTGACAAAACCGTTTGATAAACGAGAACTTATTGCACGTATCCAAGCGATTGTACGCCGCTCAAAAGGGCATGCTGCTTCTGTTATCAACACGGGAAAACTCAAGGTAAACTTGGACACGAGAACAGTCGAAGTTGAAAACAAGCTGCTTCACCTAACGGGTAAAGAATACGGAATTCTGGAGCTCCTTTCCCTCCGTAAAGGCACAACCCTTACAAAAGAGATGTTCCTCAACCACCTGTATGGCGGCATGGATGAGCCTGAGCTGAAAATCATTGACGTTTTTGTCTGCAAACTACGTAAAAAACTGTCAAATGCCACAGGCGGTGAGAACTATATCGAAACTGTATGGGGACGCGGATATGTTCTGCGTGATCCTGTTGAAAACAGTGCAGATACACCGCAACTTGCTTCAGCCTAAACTTTTCTTTTAAGAAAATTTTACCTTACTGAATTTATCAAAAAAATCAGCCAATCAAAAAGGGCCTCTGAATTAAATTCAGTGGCCCTTTTTTTACTTCTAACTTTAACAGTCGCTTAAACAGCAGCAGCCTTATTCACCAACTCACCATTGCGAACCAGGCCATATATTCCTCTCTTCCCAGGAATAAGCTGAAATTCGTCAGAAATACCAAGAACTGTTTCTGCACCGCCCAGATATAAGAATCCATCATCCGGCATTTGCTTCGCAATGTTTTTCAAAACAACCGATTTTGTTGGCTGATCAAAATAAATAAGCACATTACGACAAAAGACGATATCGAATTTCCCAAGCATTGCAGGGCTTTCAAGAAGATTAAAGGACTTGAAAGTCACCATATTTCGGATAGAACTGTCGATCTGCCAGCGATCTCCATTTTGCTGGAAATACTTCACAAGAAGATTGATCGGCAATCCTCTTTGTACTTCGAACTGCGTGTAAACACCCTCTTTGGCCTTGTTCAGAATTTCATTAGACAGATCCGTCGCAATGATCTCTATCTTCCATCCAGCAAGAGCTGGCCCTGCTTCTTTCAAAAGCATCGCCAAGGTATAGGGCTCTTGCCCGCTGGAACACGCTGCCGACCAAATTCGTATTGTTTTACTCGAAGCTCTTTTCTCCAGCATATGCGGAAGCACCAGATCTTTAAACTGATCAAAAGGCTTTTGATCACGGAAGAAAAACGATTCATTTGTCGTCATTGCTTCCGTGATGTCATTAAGAATACGTTCGTCATTCGTCGCACGAACCTTTTGAACAAGTTCGTCAAAACCGCTCATGCTCCATTTGCGAGCAACAGGGTTCAAGCGACTTTCCAACAGATAGGCTTTATCCTGACTCAGGACCAAACCAGAACGTTTCTTTAAAAATTGCGAAATAAAATCAAAATCACTCACGTTCATGCCGCCGACCTCATAACAAGTTGTCGTACATTTGACGCCATCTCCTTGATTGGAAGAACCGCGGAACAGAGTCCTGCAGTTGCTACCGCACCTGGCATCCCCCACACCACACTTGTTTGTTCGTCCTGAGCAATAACGGAACCACCGGCCGCCGTTACTACTTCTGAACCTCGTAAACCATCACTTCCCATCCCGGTAAGAATTAGAACCAAAAGACGAGAGCCATAAATTTTAGATAAACTTCTGAGCATAGGATCGACCGCAGGCCGACAGAAGTTTTCGGGTGGTTCTTGGTTCAGGCGAATCACCGTATTCACCCCTTGTTTTTCAAAAACCATATGATACCCGCCAGGTGCAAGATAGATGTGTCCACCTTTAATGACCTCTCCATCTTCACCTTCTTTACTTGGCATACTTGAAACCCTTGCAATATGTTCCGCAAGCAAAGCTGTAAAAGTGGCTGGCATATGCTGTGTAATAACCACCGGCTGCGTAATGGTTCCCAAATTACCAAGCACATCAAACAGGGCTTGAGGCCCTCCTGTCGAGCTTCCAATTGCAAGAACATCCGGTTTCGTAATAATGTCTTTACGAAGTGTAATTGTTTTACTGGGATACAAACTTGACGGAGCAGCCGTTGTTTCTCTTGGCTTTAGGGCTGATGAACTTGCCGTCCCTTGCTGTGATTTAGCCGCAGATGGTAAGGGCGCTTTTTGGCTAGCTCTTGCTACCTGCCCCAGTGCCTTAACCTTTTCTACAAGTTCGTGTTTAAAATCACTGGCCTTGGTCAGTTCACCAGAACTGGTTGGCTTCGGGATATAATCGGCAGCGCCTAAGCGCATCGCCTTCAAGCTTATTTCCGCGTTTTTACGTGTCAGTGTCGATGCCATGATGACTTGGACATCAGGTTTAACCTGAAGCAGCTTTGGTAAAGCCGTCAGACCGTCCATAACCGGCATCTCGATGTCCAAAACAACAACATCGATATTTTGACTTTCTAAACGTTTAACTGCGATTTCACCATTAGATACAGATTCGACTACAGAAACTTGTGGATCGCTCTCTAAAATTCTGGTGAGGAGTCCCCGAATAACTGCAGAATCATCAACTACCATAATCCGATACGCATTATCGGACTTGCCGCCTTGATCAGTAGTGGATGTATTCATCGACAAGGCCATTAAATAAGGCCCACCTGTATAAATTTAGATTCAATAATATCGCTATCAAAAGGCTTCATAATATATTCATTGGCCCCCGCAGCTATAGCTTGTTGTATGTGCTGCATGTCATTCTCTGTCGTACAGAAAACAACAATTGGCTGTTCAACATTTTGAATCGCCCTCAGATCCTTGAGGAACTCCAATCCATCTTTTACAGGCATGTTCCAGTCAAGTAAAACAGCGTCAGGCATGGATGCGTTACATGCGTCCAAGGCTTTTTGACCGTCCTCTGCCTCTTCAATGTTAAAGTTTAATCCTTCAAGAATTTTCCGCGCAACCATTCGCACGACCTTGGAGTCATCGACAACCAAACAGGTCTTCATATTTTCGCTCCAACTTGTTTTTGAATACCCAAAATAACCGAACTCTAATGAACTAAGAAAAACCTATTATGCTGCGTCCGCATTTCGGCCATAATCTAAGAATCTGTTTACATCCAGAATGACAAGAAGCTTACCATCCAAGCGATAAATTCCTTGCGAGTAATCCCGAAAGCGCTGATCAAGTGTAGGTGGATTTCGCTCAAACGAACTTTCGTCCACCCCAAGAACTTCACCGACACTATCCACCATCAAGCTGTAAAGGTCATGACCATTCTCAACAACGATGCTCATCGACTCTTTTTCTTTGCGCGCGGGTAACCCCAAACGTTTTCTAACATCAATTGCAGTTACAATACGTCCGCGCAAATTCAAAGACCCCGCAATCTCGGGCGGTGCCAAAGGAATCGGCGTAATACGCTGAGGATTAATGATATCCTGCACACTTAAAACCGGAACACCAAAAAGCTGGCCAGCGATATAGAAAGTAACAAAATCTTCGTTTTCCAAATAAGTATCACTCACAGTTTCACTCTTTCTATGGTTTTATCTCACGCAGCGCCTTTAAGTTCTGCAATTGTATCTTGAAGGGTCAGCAGCAAAGCTTCGCGATCAGTTTTTGAAACGTAATCCTTGAAGCCTGCAGCCCGGCCACGCATCAAATCTGCGGGAGATGCAAAAGCCGACAGCGCAACCATTGGTGTTTTTGCCCAACGGTGATCTTCGCGAACTGCTTCTGCAAATTCGAAACCGTTCATTCCCGGCATTTCAATATCGGAAACGATAACATCAAATACTTCCCCGTTTTCACACAGGGTCAAGGCTTCGCTAGCTGATTCAACCGCTTTCACATCGTAACCCGCGACTGAAAGCATTGGCATCAAGAGATTACGGAAAAATGGACTATCATCTACAACTAAGATCTTGGATCGATCACTTTCAAAGTTTTCTTTTCCAGCTTCAGATCCAAACCAATCTGGATAAGCCTGCGTCAAATAGTAACCTGCATCAACAACATCCGTCGCCTTCTCGGCGATGATCGCACTGCCGATATAACCTTCTTTCTCAGCACTCAGTTCAACGTTCATCCGATCTTCGACAATATCGATAATCTCGTCGACAACAAGTCCCATAGACCGTTCTCTATCCGAGAAGACAAGGACAGGCTGACGACCTTCTTTCTCCAGTTCCATACCAGGTTGCATTGGAATAAGAGGCATTAGCTGACCACGATATTGAACCACATGTTGCCCACCTGACGTTTCCACTTTGGTTAGATCAATTTCTTCCAACCGGGCAATAAGGGCAAGTGGAACCGCTTTGGGTGCGTCGTCGCCGGAACGGAAGACAAGCATAGCAACTTTTTCATCATTACCAGTCAGATGACGATCTTCGTGAGCACCCAAATCACTATCGGCTACGGCAATTTCACCTGTTGCAGCAGCTATGCCATTAGGGTCAAGGATCATTACAACCGCGCCATCCCCAAGAATGGTATTTCCAGAAAAGAGTTGAATATCACGCAAAATTGGTGCGACTGGTTTGACAACAATTTCCTCGGTATCAAAGACGCGATCGACAATGATACCAAACGTGTACGTTCCAACCTGGGATACAACAATAAAGTTGTCTTCTCTCAGTTCCTTTTCGTCATCTTCTGGCTCATCATCATCTGTAAGCTTGAGCAGGTCACGCAATGTAACCAGTGGTAACAAACGATTTCTCAACCGCAAGACAGGCGTTTCGTTAATGTGTTCGATTGTATGTTCAGAATGCGCCGATGTACGTACCAACTCGACAACAGACAGCTGTGGGATGGCAAAGCGTTCTTTACAACATTCAACAATCAGCGCGGACACAATTGCCAGCGTCAGCGGAATTTTAATGGTAAAGATTGTACCTTTGCCCTCGGTTGAGCTTAGTTCAATCGTTCCACCAATTTTTTCAATGTTGGTACGAACAACGTCCATGCCAACACCTCGACCAGATACCGCCGTAACTTCAGCTGCCGTCGAAAACCCAGGTTTGAAGATAAACTGCTGAATTTGTTGGTCATTCATACCGTCCATTTCAGCTTCGGATGCAAGACCATTTTCTATACATTTTTCTTTAATACGGTTTGTATTAAGTCCCTTACCATCATCAGAGATCTGGATGATAATGTGTCCACCTTCGTGGTATGCGTTGAGAATAACTTGGCCTGTTTCAGGTTTACCCGCTGCTATACGATCACTCGGCATTTCAAGGCCGTGATCAGCAGAGTTACGAACCATGTGCGTCAATGGATCTTTAATCAGCTCCAGAACCTGACGATCAAGTTCTGTTTCCGCACCTTTCATCACCAGATCAATTTTCTTGTCCAGTTCGTGAGAAAGATCGCGGATAATACGAGGAAGTTTGGCCCACGCATTTCCAATTGGTTGCATTCGGGTCTTCATAACACCTTCTTGCAGGTCAGAAACCACATGGTTCAAACGCTGTAAAGGTGTTGCAAAATCACTCTCTTTATGGGCACGCAAAATTTGCAGGGTCTGGTTTCGAGTCAAGACGAGCTCAGAAACCATTGTCATTAAATTCTCAAGAACATCAACGCTAACACGAATAGATTGATTTGCGACTGAAGACCCACCATCTGCGGCTGGTGCTGCAGGAGGTGGTGCAGGTTTCTTTGCCGCAGGTTTTGGTGCTGGCGCTGCAGGTGGAGCAGGTTCTGCCTTCAGTTCAACCACTTCAGCAGCAGGTGCTGCATCCGGAACAGCAGACGCTTCGGCTGCGGCTTGTGCGGCCAACTCTTCTGGGCCGAGAGCTTCTCTGAAAGCGCGTTCAAGCTCATCTTCTTCATCATCGTCAGCTGCGTCTTCAACTGGGGCACCTGCCGGTTCTGGGGCTGCGGCAGCTGGTTCGGCAGCATCTCCGCCTTCAGCATGGGCATTCAAACGGCTAATCAAGTCAGAATCATCACCTTCAGGTTCTTGTTCAGTAGCTTCTAACGTTGTGAGGATTTCACGAATTTGATCCAAACACTCAAGGATAAGAGAGACACCCGCTGGAGTTACTGAGAGCTCTCCGTCCCTGAACTTGTTCATGATGTTTTCACCAGCATGAGCAACAGATTCAAGTCTCGGCAGTCCTAAAAATCCACAGGTACCTTTAATCGTATGCATTAACCTAAAAATGCTACTCAGCAACTCTGCGTCGTTTGGGTTCTGTTCGAGTTTGACAAGTTCCATATCGAGTGTCGTGAGACCTTCGTTTGTCTCAGTCAGAAACTCACTCAAAAGATCATCCATAACCGCGCTTCCATTCCATCTCTAATCAACCAAATCGGACGCAACAAACTTGCAATCCGCTATTAATTCAGTGACAAGCTTGTCAAAGGAAGATTAATAACCTCTTACCCAAACCCTATCCTTGATTAACTTTAATTAGAAAGGGTCGCATTTTATCATTTTTTTGGGCTTAAAGGCCTCATTTAATTATAACAAATCCTTGATAAACCCTAGTCGCAGAGCTTTTGCCATGCTAGCAGATGGGAGTCGAAAAAAATTTACGACAATGATTAGTTTGACGGATTCGAGATTATGGCTCCAAACCAGATAGCAGCTGAATCGAAAGTTTCACCCCTGCGCTTCAAAAATAAGTTTGGTTTAATGACTTGGTTGGCATTGTTCATCGCAGCATTGTTTACTTTGCCAATTTTTAACGTTATCGGATCTGCCATAACAACTGAGAGCGACATATGGAATCACTTGGTTGATACCGTTCTCACCGACTATCTAATCAATACATTATTACTCGCAACCGGCGTCGCAATCCTGGTTGCCATTATCGGTACCGGCACTGCATGGCTCGTGACAATGTGCCGTTTTCCCGGACATAAAATATTCGAATGGGCGCTGATATTGCCCCTCGCTGTCCCGGCTTATGTCATGGCCTACACCTATACAGATTTCTTGCAGGTAAGTGGTCCATTACAAGGGATGATCCGAGATATTTTCGATGTTCAGTATCGTGAATACTGGTTCCCTGAAATACGATCTTTATCTGGCGCCGTGGTTATGCTGTCACTTGTCCTGTACCCTTATGTCTATATGCTTTCACGCGCAGCATTCCTAGAACAATCCATTTGCGCACTGGAAGTCAGCAGAACTCTTGGTTGCGGCCCATGGGGTAGTTTTTTCCGTGTCGCCCTGCCACTTGCGCGGCCAGCCATTATCGCGGGAACCTCTCTTGCTTTAATGGAAACTCTTGCAGACTTTGGAACAGTTTCATTTTTTGGGGTTCAAACCTTTACAACGGGTATAATGAACGCCTGGACAAATATGGGTGATTTACCAGCAGCACGTCAGCTATCCACCTATCTTCTGGTTTTTATCCTAACCGTTTTTATTCTGGAAAAAGTCAGTCGAGGTAATGCACGCTATCACCATTCAACAAATCGATATCAAACTCTTCCCGGGTACCAACTAAAAGGACTCAGCAAATTTTTGGCAATTATTGCCTGTATAACGCCGTTATTTTTAGGCTTTGTTCTTCCCGCTATGTTATTACTGGACATGTCGATCACAATTGGCGACCAGCAATTTGGCGCAAAGTTCGTTAAGCTTGCATTCAACAGCTTCACAATCTCACTCATTACAGCTGTCATCGCGGTAATGATCGCAATTCTTTTGGCCTATACCAATCGATTACAATCAAACATCCTGTCAAAAACAGCAACGCGAATTGCTTCGATGGGCTATGCTGTTCCTGGTACTGTTGTTGCTATTGGCACACTCTTTCCTCTCGCAACGCTTGATAATACAGTTGATGCATGGATGCGGGAAAACTTTGACATCTCCACAGGCCTCTTACTAACCGGATCAATTACAGCTCTGGTTTTCGCCTATCTAGTGCGCTTCCTTGCTATTTCCCTTAACGCGGTTGAGACCGGTTTGGGTAAAATACGCCCTAGCATGGAAGATGCATCACGAACATTGGGGCACGGTCCATTTAAAACCCTTAAACACGTTCATGTCCCCATAATGAGTGGCAGTATTCTGACCGCAGGTTTGGTTGTTTTTGTCGACGTTATGAAAGAACTACCTGCAACCCTTGTTATGCGCCCGTTTAACTTCGACACTCTGGCCACTCAGGCTTACAATCTTGCGTCAGATGAACGCCTATCAGAATCCTCGACGGCATCCCTAACCATTGTCCTTGTCGGAATTCTTCCTTTGATCGTACTAACCAGAGCAATATCAAAAAGCCGGGCAGGGTCTTCAGCGCAAGAACAGTAAGGTGCTAAATTAAAGCTCACGTTTTTTTAGAGCAAGCAAAGACATAAAAGCCCTGTAGCTCAAATAAGCTACAGGGCTTTTAATTTTTTAGGCGTTTATGTCCTAGACTTTATTTCCAGCCAACGCGGTCGAAAATTTTCTGAGCCTTAACCTGGTTTTTACCATAGACAGAAACATTAACTGTATCGACTTTGAAATCACCCAAGCCTTTTACAGCTGAATTTGGCGCAATCCCTGAAACAACAGGGAATTCGTTATTACCATCAGCAAAGTACCCCTGCGCCTGTTCGCTTGTCAGGTATTCAAGGAACTTAACCGCAGCCTCTTTATGAGGGGCAGATTTCACTACGCCTGCACCAGAAACATTCACATGGGTACCGCGATCAGATTGGTTCGGGAATACATAACCAAGCTTCTCCGCTAAGCCTTTGTCTTTATCGCTTGGCTTGGTTAGCAAACGAACAAAGTAATATGAGTTGGCAACAGCGATCTCACATTCACCAGAGCCAATACCACGCAGCTGGTTTGTATCGCCTTTTACAGGCTGACGTGCAAAGTTGGCAACGACACCAGATGCCCATTTTTCAGCAGCTTCTTCACCTTTGGCTTCTATGATAGAAGCAAGCAAAGACTGATTGTAAATATTTGAGCTTTTGCGAATACAGACTTTGCCCTTCCATTTTGGATCGGCCAAATCTTCGTAGCTTGTGATCTCCCCATCTTTGATTTTAGCTTTATCAAAGAAAATCATCCGGGCACGTGTAGATAGACCATACCATTTGTTTTCAGGGTGACGTAGATTTTCTGGAATGTTTGCATCCAACTCATCGGAAGAAACAGATTGGAAAATTTCTTTCTGTTCAGCACGCCACAAATTTCCAGCGTCTACAGTAATCAAAACATCCGCGGGGCTATTCGCGCCTTCACTTTTAATACGTTCGATAAGTGCAGCACCTTTACCTTCGATCAGGTTAATTTTGATACCTGTTTCTTTTGTAAAGTTGTCATATAACGCATCGTCCGTTTGATAGTGACGGGATGAGTATACATTAACGACATCTTCAGCATAAGTTGCTGTGCTGCCCATCGCAGCAGCAGTGAGCATCGCAGTTGTAGCTAACCAAGCAGCCTTCATTGTGACTGTCTCCTATTTTAATCACACCAGTTTTAGTATTGGGCGACATGAGGACAAATTGAGAGAATTCTCTCTGTGAAACCGCTAGGAATATTGCAAATCGTTCTCAATTGATCAATCAAAATAATGCGAATAATTCGCATTATCTAACTGAAGTCCCTAATAAATAAGCAGCTTCCCCTCAAAGAAGCTGCTTATTTATGGCTTTCAAAAAAATTAATTTTATGACGCTGATGGTTTTCTTTCAGCGTTTCAAAGATCTTGTACTACATATTAGAATGATACAATAAGTTGGACATGCCCCTCGACAGAGCTGTTAATCAACAAATCTGTGCCACTTTGTCGCGCGAGAAAACGGGTAAAATATGCGTGAACATTACGCGGTGTCAGCTCCTCAGTCTCGACATCATCGGTCAGAGCCTCCTTAACCTCTTCACGAATCGAAACGGAATCTCCCGTCACCGTAACTGCAACAAAAGCCCCCGTATCAGCATTCCCACTCAATGCTGTGATAACACCGCCTCTCGGTAACATTTCGACACCAAGTGCGATAAGATTAAGAAGAACCTTGCCCCCGTTATCCGGCAAGCCTTCTGGTGCCGTCAAATCCGGCCACTTAAAATCAACTTTGGTATGGGATAGGTAATTAACAGCCAGCTGATTTAATGTCGCGTAATCACTCCCCATACGACTACCCGCCAATCCATAAGCCAATCTATAGAACTGTAAAGTGGCCGCAGCCTGGGATGCAGAAGACGTAGCCAACTTTAGTGCATCATCTGCCATACCAAAAGAATCATCAGCCATAAGCTCAAGACCATTATTGACAGCCCCCACAGGACCGACAAGGTCGTGGCATAGACGCGAGGAAAGAAGTTCGAGGACACGGAAATCAATTTGATTATTCATTTGTTACAAAATCTCTTTTGACAATTTAGCTATGTTCTAAACGACCCCGAAAGATCTCATTCGTTGCATATAAAATACCTGCAGGCAGTTAACCATAGATAAACAGAATAAATAAAGCCGATACAGTCTATTATTATCACCATTCACCGATACACGACTTGCTGCCTCTCATTGATAAGTAAACCCTATCAAAACATAGGACTTTGCGAATGTCCGTTTACTATCGTTCCTTGGTAAAGAGCTATAAAATGTAACAAAAAGCTTCGGGAATACGACAGAATCGTCGCGCAGTCATGGGCTACAAGTCATCGTTACCAAGTGAAAGTTACCCATAAAAGCAGAAATTGACCGGGACAAACCGGAACAACATGCCCCCAAACGAGGGCAGATTGTCGTGGAGAAGCATGAATAATGTCAGATAGTAGCGTCTTGGATGCCCCCTCTAAGAAGGACAGTCCCCCCGTCAAGCGCCAAATCCATCCTGGATCCGGTCGTAGAAAGCCACCTGTTTTTTCAAAGGGTCGCCAACTTGAAACAGAAGCTCACGAAGAAATCGTTGCTCTTTTGGATAATAAATCACGTCAAAGAGACCTCTTGATTGAGCATCTGCATCTTATTCAAGACAAATACGGCAGCCTTTCAGCAGGGCACTTACAGGCCTTGGCTGATGAAATGAAGCTTCCCATGGCCGAAGTTTATGAGGTAGCATCCTTTTATGCGCATTTTGATATTGTTCTCGATGGCGAAAAAGCCCCTGCGGAAATAACTGTCCGCGTTTGCGAAAGCCTGAGCTGTGAAATGGCTGGCGCAAAGGACTTGTTAAAAAGCCTTCCGGATTCAGTTGCCAAAAATGTTCGTGTTGTTCCTGCCCCTTGTATGGGACGCTGTGATTGCGCACCTGTAGCCGAAGTCGGTCACAATCATGTTGATAATGCAACAGTAGAAAACATCACCGCAGCGACTGACAACAAAGACATTCACCCCGCAGCTGTCGATTACAGAGACTACGATGCCTATATTGCAGATGGCGGCTATAAAGTGCTGCGTGAATGCTATGAAGGCAAATATGATCGCGACGAAATTGTCGAGCTTCTCAAAAACACAGGCCTAAGAGGGCTTGGCGGAGCTGGCTTCCCGACCGGTCTGAAATGGAGCATCATCCGCCAACAGCCTAAACCACGATTAATGGCAATTAATGGTGATGAAGGTGAACCCGGAACATTCAAAGACCGTCACTATCTAGAAACTGATCCGCATCGCTTCCTCGAAGGAATGCTGATTGGTGCATGGGTCGGCGAAGTAGAAGCAAGCTACATCTATATCCGTGACGAATACCCCGCCGTTATCAAACTTCTAAAAAAAGAAATTGAACGCGTTTATGCTGAAGGCCTTAACAACGGTATTAAAATAGATCTTCGCCGTGGGGCAGGTGCATATATCTGTGGTGAAGAATCAGCCATGATTGAATCCATAGAAGGAAAGAAAGGCTATCCGCGTCACAAACCACCTTTCCCATCACAGGTCGGCTTGTTCGGTCTACCAACACTCACAAATAACGTAGAAACAGTCTACTGGGTGCGTGATCTTATTGAAAAAGGTCCCGAGTGGTTCACAAGCCACGGCAGGAATGGCCGCAAAGGTTTAAGGTCGTTCTCGGTTTCCGGTCGTGTCAAAAATCCGGGCGTCAAGTTTGCCCCGGCAGGTATCACAATCAAAGAACTTATCGCAGAATATTGTGATGGTATGGCCGATGGGCATGAATTTAAAGCATATCTACCAGGCGGCGCCTCTGGCGGAATTTTACCAGCTAGCCTTGGTGATGTTCCCCTGGACTTTGATACCCTTCATGAACATGGCTGCTTTATCGGTTCTGCTGCGGTGATCGTTCTTTCTGATCAAGATAATATGCGCGACGTTGCTATGAACCTAATGCGCTTTTTCGAAGATGAAAGCTGTGGTCAGTGCACCCCATGCCGTACAGGAACTGAAAAAGCAGTGAGCCTTATGGAAGAAGACAAATGGGATCAGGATCTTCTGAAAGAACTTTCTACTGTTATGATGGATGCTTCGATTTGCGGCTTGGGTCAAGCAGCACCTAATCCTTTACTCACAGTGATGAAACATTTTCCGGAGGAACTGTAATGTCTGTTACTGCAAACACAACACCAGTCAGTTTTACACTTAACGGAAATGAAGTCACAGCACAACCAGGAGAATCCATCTGGCAAGTTGCTGATCGCCTGGGCACGGAAATTCCTCACCTTTGCTACCAACCAGAGCCAGGCTACAATGCAGACGGGAATTGCCGGACCTGCATGGTCGAAATCGAAGGCGAACGAACTTTAGCCGCATCCTGTATACGCCAACCCGCTGAAGGCATGATTGTCAACACGGCAACAGAACGAGCAAAAAAAGCACGGGAGATGGTGTTTGAATTGCTTGTGGCCGACCAGCCAGCTCGCGAAGAAACCCATGAGCCAAATTCAAAATTCTGGAACTGGGCATCAGATATTGGCGTCACATCCAGCCGTTTCCCTGCGCATGAACGTCCGGTAGCAGATTTAAGTCATACAGCAATCGCCGTAAATCTGGATGCTTGTATTAACTGTAACCTTTGTGTCCGTGCCTGCCGCGAAGTACAGGTCAATGACGTCATTGGAATGGCCTTCCGCGGATCTAAATCCAGCGTCGTCTTCGATTTCAATGCCGATATGGGTGACAGTACCTGTGTGGCTTGTGGTGAATGTGTTCAGGCCTGCCCAACTGGTGCGCTGATGGAAAGCTCTCTCCTCAACGATGCTGGCGTCAGAGAAGATTATGCTGATGAAATCGTAAACTCTGTTTGCCCATTTTGTGGTGTTGGCTGTCAGACCGAGGTTCACGTCAAAGATGACAAGATCATCAAAATTGACGGTGCTGAAGGCCCTGCAAACGAAAAGAGGCTTTGTGTGAAAGGGCGATTTGGATTTGACTATATCCACAATCCAAATCGCCTGACCAAACCACTTATCCGCCGTGATGATGCACCACGTGGTTGGGACATTGGTGTTCCCGATAACGATTTTTCCGCTTACTTCCGCGAAGCAACATGGGAAGAAGCTCTTGAACGTGCAGCATTCGGTCTCAACAAGATACGTGATGAAAAAGGGCCCAAAGCGCTTGCTGGATTTGGCTCTGCAAAAGGATCAAACGAAGAAGCCTATCTGTTCCAAAAACTGGTAAGAACAGGCTTTGGCAGCAACAATGTCGATCACTGTACACGACTTTGCCATGCCTCTTCCGTTGCGGCGCTAATGGAAGGTGTCGGTTCAGGTGCGGTGTCAGCACCCTTTACCTCGGTTGCTGATGCAGAATGCATCATCATCATTGGCTGTCGCCCTGGCTGGAACCATCCGGTTGCCGCGACCTACATCAAACAGGCTGCAAAAGATCCTAACAAACATATGATTGTCATGGATCCACGTGGACAAAACCTTGTGCGTTATGCAGATAATCATTTGCAGTTCAAACCTGGTCGTGATGTAGCAATGCTGAACGCGATGATTTATACAATCATTGAAGAAAAACTTTACGACCTTCAGTACGTTCAAGCCAACACTGAGGGCTTTGAAGAGCTGAAAGAAAATATCAAAGATTTTGCCCCTGAAGATATGGCCAAAATCTGTGGTATTGATGCGCAAACTCTACGTGAGACCGCGCGTCTTTATGCGACGTCCGAAGCATCCCTGATCCTTTGGGGAATGGGGGTATCCCAGCATACACACGGTACAGACAACGTACGTTGTCTGATAGCTATGTCTTTGATCACAGGCCAAATTGGCCGTCCGGGTACAGGTCTGCACCCGTTACGAGGGCAAAACAACGTGCAGGGCGCATCTGACGCCGGTCTTATCCCAATGCTTTACCCAGATTATCAATCCGTCGAAAACGAAGAAATTCGTAGCCGCATGGAAGATTTTTGGGGCATGGAACTCGACAAGGAAAAAGGCCTGACCGTTGTTGAGATCATGGACGCAATCCATGACGGTAATATTACTGGCATGTTCATTCAGGGCGAAAACCCTGCAATGTCTGATCCTGACCAACAGCATGCACGTGAAGCCCTGTCGAAGCTAAATCACTTGGTGGTTCAGGATATATTTATGACCGAAACAGCATGGCATGCTGATGTCATCCTACCCTCTTCTGCTCATGCCGAAAAAGACGGTACCTTTACCAATACCAACCGTCAGGTTCAGATGGGACGTGCTGCAGTATCTCCGCCAGGTGACGCACGACAAGATTGGGAACTCATTCAGGAACTTGCACAGCGCATGGGACTTGATTGGACCTATACGCACCCTCGGGACGTTTTCAATGAAATGGCCCAGGTTATGCCGTCACTAAACAACATTACTTGGGAAAGACTATCACGTGAAAATGTGGTGACTTATCCTTGTGCAAGCGAAGATGGACCGGGCACAGAAATCCTCTTTGCTCAAGGCTTCCCGACAACATCTGGACGGGGCAAGCTTGTTTCCACAGCTCTCATTGATCCGGCAGAACTACCGGACAAAGAGTTCCCACTTGTTCTGACAACAGGACGCCTTTTGGAACATTGGCACACAGGTGCCATGACACGTCGTTCAGAGGTTCTAGATAATCTAGAACCAGAAGCTGTTGTTTTCATCAACCGTCTGGATATGAAAAAACTCGGCTTGGATGCTGGTGACTGGGTGTCAGTCTCCACAAGGCGTGGAACTGTTAGTCTGAAAGTTCGTCAAGATCGCGAAGTTCCTGAAGGCATGATATTCATGCCATTCTGTTTCTCTGAAGCTGCGGCCAATATGCTAACAAACCCACAACTTGATCCATTCGGAAAAATTCCTGAATTCAAGTACAGTGCGGCAAAAATTGAACCTCTTGCGGTTGCCGCAGAATAATTCTGATACGTATAACTTTTCGTATTAAATCTGGAAGGGTCGCATTTATGTGGCCCTTTTTTATGCACAACTTTTTTCAAACTAGTTGATCTCACTTGATCGTGAAGAGGCTTTACTCCCCTTTTTTTACACGAATGCTATCTAGAAAGGAGAGAAAAAAACATCGAAACGCGGGCAAGGTAATAATTCGATGTCAGTCAGGATAATTGGAGATACCCAAATGAAGATCACGTTCAGCTCATCTGTCAAAAGCTTTCTTCTCTCAACACTGTTTGTACCATCACTATTCATGACTCCTGTGGTCGCGAATGCAGAAGATATTACCCCAGAGAAAGCGACTGAACATTATGAAGCTCTCTCACCAAAAATGAGAGCTGGCTATGCAAAATCGGGCCACCCAGTTTCAACTGAGTACTTCAACTGGGATCGTTACACAAAAGCGCCTCATAAATCCAGTACACACGGCGGTCGACTGGTTCACAACTACGCAAACGATCTGGCGAAATCCTATGGAAAATACGAAGATATCGGCACCCTGCCTGTAGGGGCTATTGTAGCCAAGGACAGCTTCAAGGTAGGCAAGAAAGGTGTAAAACCCGGCCCTCTCTTTCTCATGGAGAAAATGGAAGCTGGCTTTGCACCTGATAACGGTGATTGGAAATATACGCTTGTAACCCCAAGCGGCAAGATTTTTGGCGAAACCAATGGGGTCAACTCTAAGAAAGTGAAATTCTGTGCTGATTGCCACAATGCAGTCGGCGAAGATCAAGACTTTATGTTTTTCCCCGAAGAAGACTACCGAGTTGTAAACTAATCGTCAGTTATTCACATTAACTTTCAAGGCTGAGTGGTGGGTACTCAGCCTTTTTCTTTTACATAATTAGAAAAGGACTTAGCCGATAGCTTTCGTACAGACGTTTTTGCCTGCACCCCTGTAAGAGCCGTTTCTTTTGTTACCACGCGATCTACCGGGAACCGAAGAACAACTGAAGTTCCGTGACCAACTTCACTTTCAATAGATAAATTCCCACCATGTAAGTTCATAAGAGACCCGGCCAAAGATAGCCCCAACCCAGTGCCTTCTATGGTTTTTGAATAGCTCGACTCACACTGTTCAAATGGTTTAATAACACGTTCGAGATCATCCTTAGGAATACCAATTCCTGTATCAGAAATAACAATAGAAAGACCATTCTCTCCATCAGGATACCGAATTTCGGCTTTAATAGATCCACCATCAGGTGTGAACTTCACGGCATTCGTCGCCAAATTAATCAGAACCTGCTTAACCAAACGCTCATCTGCAAACAGATAGGGCAAATCATCGTGTAGATTTGCATCAAGAGAGATATTCTTTATCTTTGCCTGACGCTTAACAAAACGATAAGCCGACAAGATCGACTGACGCACACACACGACAGTTTCATTTAACTGGATCTCACCGGCTTCAACACGGGACAGGTCGAGGATGTCGTTTACGATCGTTAAAAGATGCCTTCCGCTATCCAGTATATCCCCGATATATTCACGGTACTTTGGATGTGCAATCGGTCCCAAGTGTTCCTCGGTAATGAATTCAGAAAAACCGATAATAGCATTTAAAGGTGTTCGAAGTTCATGGCTCATATTTGCAAGGAATGAAGACTTCATCTGACTGGCGATTTCAGCCATATCTTTTGCTTCGCGGAGCTTATTTTGAACTTTGATCCGTTCAGATACGTCCCTGACAACCGCAGCAAAGGTTTGTTGTTCTCCCTCACCAATCTTTATGATCGTTGCTTCTGCAGGGAATATCTCGCCGTTTTGACGCAGCCCGGAAATAGCACCGCGGGTTCCCATGCCGCGTGTATCAATCGCCCCGGCATCAAAATCCGTCATATAGCCGCTATGCTCACCACGATGTTCTTCGGGAATCAATGTATCCAGGTGTTTTCCTATAATTTCTTCAGCGCTATACCCAAAAGTATCTTCCGCACCTCGATTAAAAAGCGTCAGAAGACCATCTTTATCTGTCGCAATAATTGCATCGCCAACCCCAGCAACAATACTGCTCATCAATTGTTGTGAAGAGGCAAGTTCACGGCTAATAGAAACTCGAGTACTAATATCACGCACCAAAAAAGTAAGCTGCCGTTGTTTAGAATTTTCCGTCACAAAAGATCGAAGCTGTACATCTATTTTCACACCGTCTTTAGATTTGATAAGACCGGGTAGTATAAATTCACCCTCAGGTAAGTTGTCATTGTCGCAAATTTTGAGAAGCTTGCTCTGGTTCCCTTGACTAACGGTAAAGACGTCAAAAATCGACTGCGAAAAAAGATCTTCTATCGCATATCCAAAATTTTTCCTGACCGCAGGATTAGTGTATTGAATTTGCCCTTTGTTATCAGTAACAAGAACAGCTTCAAAACTATTTTCGAGTAAGATATTGCTTGCATTACTTCGTGCTTCCGAAGTAAGAGCATGTTCATTACGATAATGCTCGCTGGTCATATACACAGCCCATTTCAACTTGAATTACCGGGCTCACACAGTCCTCAAACCAGTACAAAAGCGCCGTCTCTTCCATGAGAAAGCAAATCGAACATAAAAGATCAATTTAATTCTGATCATTAACCATAATATTTTCGTAATACTCCCCAAAAAAAGAATTTTTACCTAAAAGCCAACAACAATAGAATGAAACAACACTCCCTCTATACACGTATTAATTACTTACAATTTCATCAGTTTTCAGCTTTAAGAACTTAACCTCACCACCAGATACAAAAAGGGAAGGCCCGGCGCGACCTTCCCTTTCATACTACCTTTGAATAATTTCTTATTCAGCGGCAGCGATCTCTTCAATATTTAGCCCCAGCGCTTTGGCGACTCCAGCACCATAAGCAGGGTCCGCTTTGTAACAGTTGCGAATATGACGGTGCTGAATGTCCAACCGTGCGCCGCCAACAGCCCTTGCCGTGTTCTCAAACAACACTTGCTGATTCTCAGCTGTCATGAGCTGAAACAAAGCACGAGGCTGAGAATAATAATCGTCATCTTCTCGATGGTTCCAATGATCCGCAGCGCCTTCGATTGACAATGGTGGTTCAGCAAAATCAGGCTGCTCATTCCATTCATCTTTTGTATTAGGCTCATACCCGATGCGGCTACCGCCATTACCATCAACGCGCATCGCACCATCACGATGGTATGAGTGGAAAGGGCAACGCGGAGCGTTAACCGGAATTTGACTGTGATTTACACCCAGACGATAACGCTGTGTATCACCGTATGAGAACAAGCGCCCTTGAAGCATTTTATCTGGCGAGAAGCTAATACCAGGCACAACATTCCCCGGATTAAAAGCAGATTGCTCAACTTCCGCAAAATAGTTTTCAGGATTACGGTTAAGCTCAAATTCACCGACTTCAATCAACGGGTAATCTGCCTTTGGCCATACCTTGGTCAGATCAAATGGATTAACATGATAAGATCCGGCTTCTTTTTCAGGCATTACCTGAACAAAAAGTGTCCACTTGGGGAAATCACCATTTTCAATTGCATCAAATAAATCTTTCTGGTGACTTTCCCGGTCTTCCCCAACCAACTCGGCTGATTCTTGATCCGTTAGATTTTTAATACCTTGCTGGGTCTTAAAGTGGAATTTCACCCAATAACGCTCATTATCCGCGCTGATAAAGCTAAAGGTGTGGCTACCAAAGCCATGCATATGACGGTAAGTTGCTGGGATACCCCGATCACTCATGACAATTGTCACCTGATGCAGAGCTTCTGGTAAGCTTGTCCAGAAATCCCAGTTATTATCGGCACTGCGCATGTTAGTTTTTGGATCACGTTTTACGGCGTGATTAAGATCCGGGAACTTCATAGGGTCCCGAAGAAAAAATACAGGAGTGTTATTTCCGACAAGGTCCCAGTTTCCTTCTTCTGTATAAAACTTCATTGCAAAACCGCGAATATCACGTTCCGCATCTGCCGCACCACGTTCACCCGCTACTGTGGAAAACCGGAGGAACATTTCCGTCTTTTTACCGATTTCAGAAAAAATTTTCGCCTTAGTATATTTAGTGATGTCATGCGTAACTGTGAATGTACCGTAAGCAGCAGATCCTTTGGCATGCATACGTCTTTCAGGAATGACTTCTCTGTCAAAATGAGCCATCTTTTCCAAGAACCAAACATCTTGTAATAGTGCAGGGCCACGCGGACCAGCTGTTTGAATGTTTTGGTTATCGACAACGGGAGCACCGAATGCTGTTGTTAGTTTATTTTTCATTCTGCTTACCTTCTCTCCTTATCCAGCCATAATATAAAAGCTGAGAATTGATCAAAATCACTTCATCCGGCCTGTTGCGAAGTTTGAAATTGTTTTTGCTTATGTCGTTTGAATTGCGCCGGCCGATAAAGAAACAATACCCCCTTGATTTAAATCGATCCAACGAGTTATTCTGATCACAATAATTGGAAAAATCGATTAATATGCATATACCCACGCTAAAACAGCTAAAATACCTCGTCGAACTGGAGCGTCACAGCCATTTTGGACGGGCCGCTGATGCTTGTTTTGTGACTCAATCAACCCTGAGTGCTGGCATACAAGAACTTGAGAATTTGCTTGGATGTAAACTTGTTGAACGAACCAAACGCAGAGTCCTCTTCACCGAATTGGGTAATGAAATTGTTCAAAGGTCCCTAGAGTTATTAAGGGGAGCAGAAGACATTGCGACAATGGCACGGCACAGTGCCGAAACACTAAGCGGGGATCTCAAGCTTGGTGCTATTCCCACAATAGCCCCTTACCTTCTGCCGCAAACCCTTCCGCGCTTAAGAAGAGAATATCGAGACCTCAAGCTCTATCTGGTAGAGGATGAAACATCCCGGCTTATTGATCGCTTACGGGCAGGAACCATTGATGCAGCCTTAATGGCTTTCCCTTATAATGAAGCAAGTCTTGAATGGGTTGAACTTGCCGAAGATCCCTTCCTTCTTGCCCACCCCATTGATCATCCAATTGCCACGATGGACGCTGCACAACGCAATCATTTATTACAAAGCCAAGCCTTACAAAGCCAGCTTATCCTTCTGGAAGAAGGCCATTGCTTACGTGACCATGCTTTGGCTGTTTGTCACATGACAAAGCTAAAGCCCGGACAGACACTACAGGCATCCAGCCTTCTGACACTGGTACATATGGTTGCTAACGGTCTGGGCGTCACTCTTTTACCTGCGCTTTCCTGCCAATCATCACTTCTCTCGGGCACCAACGTTGCCTTAACCCCACTTGACGGAAATACAGGTCACAGAAAGCTTGGTTTGGCATGGCGGAAAAGCTCGGTCAGAAAAAAGGATCTCAAACTCCTTGCCGATCAGCTTTCACAGACCGCACAAAAGCAAATCAATTCATTTCTGACGAAAATGCTATCGACCAACGAAACCGGATAGGTATAAGCTAGCATTATCTTTATTAATCCTCTCTTTCATCACGTATCACCGAGCCCCCAAATGTCCGCACAAAACACAAACGAAATCATCAATGCCACGGCCTGTGAGGTCAGAGATCGTCTTCTAAAAAAAGATATCAAACCAACAGAACTGCTGGATGCTCTTGAAGACAGAATTCAGCAGGTGGATGGCTCGGTTAATGCCCTGCCAACCCTTTGTTTTGACCGCGCCTACGACTTTGCAAAAAAACTTGAAGCTAAACCCATTGAAAACCGTGGATTGTTGGCAGGTATTCCCGTGCCGATTAAAGACTTAACCGCCGTAAACGGCGTGCGAACAACCTCTGGCAGTCCAATTTTTGCAGATCGTATTCCTGATTGGTCCGATGTTTTGGTTGAAACAATGGAAACAAACGGTGCCATTGTTTACGCCAAATCAAACACACCAGAATTTGGCGCCGGCGCACATACATTCAACCCCGTACTTGGCACAACAAGAAATCCATGGGATCTATCCAAATCAGCCGCGGGCTCTTCTGGCGGTGCCGCTGCTGCTCTCACCACAGGCTGTGCCTGGCTGGCTCATGGATCCGATATGGGCGGATCGCTCCGTAATCCAGCAAGTTTTTGTGGTGTCGTCGGCTTGCGCCCTTCTATGCATCGCTTATCCGATGGACCGGGAACATCGCCGTTCCAAACTCTATCCATGCAGGGTCCCATGGCACGGAATGTAGCCGACACCGCTTTGTTATTAGATGCTATGGCGGGCTTCAAGAACATGAACCCACTGGCCCAACCAAGCCCAGCAACAAGCTTTCTATCAACTGCCAACAAAAAAATTAAACCAATCAAAGTCGCGTACAGCCCTGACCTCGGTGTCAGTCCGGTAGACCCAGAAATCGCAGAAATATGTAAAAGCGCAGCACTACAATTCGAAGCCGCAGGTGTAATTGTAGAAGAAATAACACCCGATCTTTTGGATGCTCCTGAAGTATTTAAACGTTTGCGCGGTTTAGATTTTGTTGTTGGGCTGGGTCCTCTTTTAGATCAGCATCGTGATAAGCTAAAAGAGGATATTATTTGGAATATTGAATACGGGCGCTCTTTGAGTGCAGAAGACATTGCATGGGCAGAGCGGAAAAGAGGCGAAATCTACTATTCCATGCAACAGTTTTTTACCGAGTACGATCTGCTGATTTGCCCCACAACCATTGTGCCACCTTTTCCTGTCGAACAAAGATACGTGACTGAATGCGCTGGCCAGAAGTTGGAAACTTACATTGATTGGCTAGCAATCGTCTCGACGATAACCCTTACGGCATCCCCCGCAATTTCAATCCCCTGTGGATTCACCCAAACAGGATTACCTGTCGGATTACAACTTGTTGGTAAACCTCAAGGTGACGGACCTTTGCTTTCGGCAGCGAATTTACTAGAAGAAATACTCCCTAAAATGCAAACGCCTATAGACCCAAGATCTAAGGTCGGATCGTAGAGCAATATTACAAAAAAGCCCCGCAAATGCGGGGCTTTCTCGATTAGTTCTTCAGATATTACGTCCTATTCTTCAATAAAATGACACGCTGCCTCTCTATCTCCTGCATAGGATTTCAAAGCGGGAACCTCTGCTGCGCAAATGTCCTTGGCAAACGGACAGCGTGTTCTAAAAACACAACCTGATGGCGGATTTAAAGGACTAGGCAAATCCCCCTTCAAAGCGACATGCTCTTTATTGCGCTCAATCTCTGGATCAGGGATTGGCACCGCAGAAATCAAAGCTTTGGTGTAGGGGTGAAGAGGCTTCGCATAAATCGCATCCCGATCCGCAACTTCCATCATCCGTCCAAGGTATAACACCATGATACGATGGCTGATGTGGCGGACAATACTCAAGTTATGCGAAATAAAGATCAGACTAAGTCCGAATTCTTTTTGCAGTCCCATGAGCAAGTTAACGATCTGCGCTTGAATGGAAACATCCAGCGCACTTACCGCTTCATCACAAACGATAAGCTTTGGCTCCAAAATCATCGCCCGCGCAATACCAATCCGTTGGCACTGCCCACCAGAAAATTCATGGGGATAACGGTTAACCTGATCAGGAAGAAGGCCAACCTTGGCCATCATTGCTTTGACTTTTCCCTTTACTTCAGCCTTTGAAAGCTTGGGGTGATGGGTAATCAAAGGCTCGCTAATAATCTGCCCAATTGTCATACGCGGATCAAGTGACGCCAAAGGATCTTGAAAAATCACCTGAAGATCAGAGCGCACATTCCGCAATTCTTCAGCCTTCATGCCACCCATTTCTTGACCAAACCAGGCAACTTGCCCGTCGGTTGGTTTTAGAAGGCGCAAAACAGCACGCCCAAGTGTCGATTTACCACAACCGGACTCCCCCACAACGCCCAGTGTTTCACCCGCTTTAACCTGGAAGGAAATACCATCGACAGCTTTGAGCAATCCTGGCTTTGTGAACAACTTACCGCTTGGGATCGAAAAATGAACCTTGAGATCCTTTACATCAAGAAGGACTTCCTGGGACATACTCATGCGACATCCTCCTCTCTATAACAGGCATTATGACTTCCGCTTGGTGTCTCAAACAGCGGCGGACGTTCACAAAGGCATCGATCCCGTACATGGATACAGCGCGGCGCAAATGCACAGCCTTGTGGTAAACGCTGCAGGTTTGGCGGCTGTCCGGGAATGGTTACCAGCTCATTGCTATGCGTTTTTTCATCAAGTCTTGGCGTAGAGGCCAAAAGCCCCTGACTATAGGGATGACGCGGTGCAGAGAAAACCTCGTGAACAGAAGAGCGTTCAACAATGCGCCCGGCATACATGACATTCAAGGTGTCACATAGTCCAGCAACAACGCCGAGATCATGGGTAATCATGACAATGGCCGTATTGAACTCACTCTTCAGTTTCCGCATTAGATCCAAGATTTGTGCCTGAATAGTCACATCCAATGCCGTCGTGGGTTCATCCGCAATCAACAAAGCTGGCTCACACAACAGTGCCATTGCAATCATCACACGTTGACGCATGCCACCAGAAAATTCATGCGGGTACATATCAAAGCGTTTTTCAGCCTCGGGAATTCCCACTTTGTCGAGCATGTTAAGTGCTTCTGACCTTGCAGCTTGCTCGCTCATACCTTTGTGGAGAACCAAAACTTCTGTGAGCTGTTTTGATACTTTAAGGTAAGGATTCAGAGATGTCATGGGATCCTGAAAAATCATGGACATTGATTGCCCACGGATCTTGTTCAACTCATCCGCACTTAGGCCAATCAACTCGCGTCCCAAAAGCTTGGCACTACCCGTTGTTTTACCGTTAGAGGCCAACAGCCCCATGATAGCGAGAAAGGTCTGACTCTTACCCGACCCTGACTCACCAACAACCCCTAATGCTTCACCCGCTTTAATCGTGAAATTCATGTTATTTACGGCATTCACAGGACCTTCTGGGGTAGAGAAGGTCACAGAGAGGTCTTTCACCTCAAGAATAATATCACTCATTTTCAGACCTCCCTAGCGATCGCGAGGATCTAACGCATCGCGCAGACCATCGCCAATAAAGTTAAAGCAAAAAAGGATGATTGCCAGTGCACTCGCCGGGAACAACAGTGTCCAAGGTGCAGATTCCATCTGTTGGGCACCTTCTGAAATTAACACGCCCAGACTTGTCATCGGCTCCTGTACTCCAAGACCAAGGAAAGAAAGGAAGCTTTCGATCAGAATAACCTGTGGGATTGTAAGTGTTACATAAACAATCACAGGCCCCAGCGCATTGGGAATAATGTGTCTGCGAATAATGTTAAAGTTACTCACGCCTGATGCACGGGCAGCTTCGACAAACTCTCTATTTTTAATAGAAAGCGCCTGACCGCGAACAATACGGGCCATGGTCAACCATTCAACCGCCCCCAATGCCGCAAAAATCAGGAAGATGTTTCGTCCGAAGATTACCATCAACAGAATCACAAAGAACATGAAAGGCATGGAATACATAATATCCACAAATCGCATCATAATGTGATCTGTACGTCCACCGACGTAACCGGAAATCGCGCCATAAGTAACACCAATGATCAATGACACACCTGTTGCTACCAAACCAACAAGCATAGATACACGAATACCGTACAATGTTCGGACAAAAAGATCTCGACCATTGGTATCTGTACCAAAGTAAAACCCAGCTTCCATATCCGGTGCAGCTTGAATGTAATCCCAATAGACTTCGTCAAAAGGATTAGGATGTATCCAAGGCCCAATAACCGCAATAAGAACGATGCTCAACAACACAACACAGCTGACCACAGAGGCCTTGTTTATCAGCAATCGCCTGAATGCATCCTGCCAAAGGCTACGGCCCTGAATTTCCTTTTCGTCGGAACCTGTACTTTTCATTTCCATATCAACTGCCATTATCCCATCCTCACTTTTGGATCGAGGAAGCCATAGATAATATCAACGATTAGATTGAAAGTGATAATCAACGATCCGTAAAAAATCACGACACCCATCACGAGGGTATAATCCCGGTTTAATGCTCCTTGAACAAAGTAACGTCCGATACCGGGAATACCGAAGATCTGTTCAATCACAACAGAGCCTGTGATCACAGCAGCTGAGGCTGGTCCTAAATAGGATACAACAGGTAACATCGCTGCCTTCAAGGCATGACGGCTAAGCATCAACCGTTCAGGCAAACCTTTAGCCCGCGCCGTACGGACAAAGTTAGATCGCAGAACTTCGATCATCGATCCACGTGTCAGCCGCGCGATATAGGCAATTTGCGGCAAAGCCAATGCGACAATCGGTAAAAAGGCTTGGGATACACTCTCGCCCCAGCCTCCAACGGGAAGCATGTTTAAATAGACCCCGAACACCAAAGTTAAGAGTGGTGCCATTACAAAGTTAGGAATGGTAATACCCGTCATCGCCGTTGCCATAACAGCATAATCGATAAGTGAATTTTGTTTAAGAGCAGCAACTGCACCAAGGGATACACCAATTGTAATCGCCAAAAAAATCGCCGTTAAGCCAAGCGTTAGCGACACTGGAAAACCAGCCGCGATAAGTTCGGTAACAGAAAAATCTCTATATTGGAAAGAAGGGCCAAAATCCCCCTGTATAGCACTTCCAAGATAATACAGGTACTGCTCCCACAAGGGATCATCCAAGTGATAAACAGCATTCAGATTTGCAGCGACTTCCGGAGGTATCGTGCGTTCCTTGTCAAATGGTCCGCCTGGGGCTGAACGGATAAGGAAGAACGCAAGTGTAACAATTATAAGTAGCGTCGGAATAGCCCCGGCCAGACGCTTTAAAATAAACGACAACATTTACTATGTCCTGACAAAAAAATCCGGCGCGCCACCAACGTGATGACGCGCCGAGACATTATTGGGAAACCGGAATTTCCTATTTCTCGATAGTGATGTATTGCGAACGGATATGATCCATCACATTACTCTGCCAGCCTTTAACATAAGGCTTAACCATACGCTTAGTCACATAGTGATAGATCGGTGCAACAGCATTCGCTTCCAAGAAGATTGCTTCAGCTTTCATCAACAACTCTTTACGTTTTGTTGCATCCTGCTCAAGTCCAGCTTGTTTAAGCAAACTATCGAACTCAGGATTATCAAAACCAGTATCGTTTAGACCAGAATCAGACAACCATAGCTCTAGGAAAGTGTTGGGATCGTTATAGTCACCAATCCAACCCGCACGGAAAGCTTGCGTCGCTTCTTTAAGCTTACGTGTTTCGAGGTAAACTTTCCATTCTTCGTTAACTAGGTTGACCTTAGCACCAAAAGTTTTCTTCCACATACTTGCAACCGCAATCGCGATCTTCTTGTGGTTATCACTGGTGTTATAACGAAGCTCAATCTCTATTGGATTATCTTTAGAATAGCCTGCTTCTTCATAAAGCTTTAAGGCTTCAGCGTTACGTGCAGCCTGGTCTTTCGCTTTAAAGTCAGAATAAACAGGATCATAGCCGGTAACACCAGGGACAACAAAAGCATAGGCAGGCACTTCACCAGCAGTCACAATGTTTGTCGTTAGAATGTCACGATCAATGGCCATCGAAAATGCTTTACGTAATTTCGGGTCATTGAACGGTGGCTTTGTCATGTTAAAGCCATAGTAATAAGTTCCAAGATAGTTAGAAACATGGAACTCATCAGCCATGTTTTCTTTGATCCACTTAATCTGATCATTTGGAACTTCGTAAGTCCAGTCCAGCTCGCCCGCACGATAACGCTTAAGGGCTGTTGTCTGGCTTTCAGTCGGATAGTAAACAACTTTATCTAACTTAACTGTGTCTTTATTCCAATATGTATCTGATTTCACAGAAACAATACGAGATTGCGGTGTCCATTCATCAAGTTTGAAGGCACCGTTTGACACCATATTGCCAGGACGTGTCCAAGCTTCACCGTGAGATTCAACAGTAGCTTTATGAACAGGGTAAGCAACTGAGTGCGTGATCATACCAAGGAAGTAAGGGGCAGGACCTTCCAGCTGAACTTCAAGCGTTTTGTCATCAGCAGCTTTTACACCAAGCTTATTGATATCCTTTTCTTCCCCACCTGCAATTGCTTGCGCATTTTGAAGAGGATACAGCAGAAACGAATATTCTGAACCTGTCGTAGGGTTCACAGCGCGTTGCCACGCAAAAACAAAATCATGCGCCGTTACGGGATCACCATTGCTCCATACGGCATCATCACGAATTTTAAAGGTAAACTGAGTTCCATCATCACTGATTGTCCAGCTTTCGGCCTGCCCTGGAATTATCGCACCATCGGTGTTTTCAGCTGTAAGACCTTCGAACAAGTCACGTAGAATATGCGAAGAAGGTACACCTTCCGAAATTTGCGGATCAAGCGATCCTGGCTCAGAACCATTACCTCTATGAAAAACCATTTCCTTAACTGGAGTTTCGATTTCCTTTTCAGCAACTTTTTCTTCTTCTTTTTTCATAAAAAAGAAGAAACCAGCTGCGATTGCAACTATAAGCAACAAAAGCACTAGTATTTTTTTGTTCATAATATCCTCATGTTTCGAACAAAAAGTTAGCCCTTCTCACTTCAAAGGGACTCTACCCACTACTTTAAATAATCAAAAAATTAATCAGTTTTTTTTAGCAAAGCAGAGTTTAACTTTTCACTCTTTCCCTGTTGTTACTGTTCGTTGTGCGTACCAGATAATTTTATATCCTTGCGTGCGACATACACAAAGTGACCTTCTTTTCGCTCAATGACAAGAGCTGGTCTTTACTTTAGATCAAGTCGGTAATAAACGTAGCAAAACAGCCATTTTATTTTATTAATTGATCAAAACTGGTGAGCATTTCAGTATTATACTTTATACAAAGAAGAGAATCCAGCCTAAGTCGCTTAGGTCACAAAAAAAGCCGCCCGATATCAACAATCGAGCAGCTTTCTAACCATCGTTTTCTTGAATTTTAACTTACTTTGCAGCAGTAATAATAATTTCTACGCTCAATTCTGCACGTGCAAGTTTAGCTTCACCGCAAGCACGAGCCGGGGCATAACCTTCTGGTACCCAAGCATTCCAAACTTCATTGAGTTCAGCGAAATATTTCATATCACTTAACCAGATCACAGCCTGTAGGATTTTGGTTTTGTCACTTCCGACAGACTCCAAACATGTATCAATTTTTTTCAAAATCTCTTTTGTCTGTTCAGTGACAGAATCACCCGCTGTACCCACTTGGCCAGAGAGGTAAACAGTATTACCATGTTCAACAATTTTACTGGATCGCGCCGTCGTGTCGTGACGAATAATTTCACTCATGAAGATAACTCCCTAATAAAAAACACACCCCTTTGGATGAGATGCTCTATATGCGTCAAAACATATCCCTAGGTCCAGATTTGAGTAAAATATAAACCAGAAAATCAAAAATAACTTTCTCTCTTGCCTATTTTTAAAAGCACCGCATAATTCAGTAAATCTCGTCGGGGTGCTCAATCAATCAACATTGATACAGCTGAGAGGCAAACGCCAACCCGCAGAACCTGATCCGGTTAATACCGGCGGAGGAAATTGAGATGCTAAGATTAGTTAAAGCACGACTAATCCTTCCCGATAAAGGAAACAGCATTAACAACTTCCTCTGGAAATAAAACGGAGGAAAGTATGTCTGCACCAATAGCCCTAACAATCGCCGGATCAGACAGTGGTGGTGGCGCAGGTATTCAAGCTGATATCAAAACAATGTCTGCTCTGGGTGTATATGCCGCATCGGTTATTACAGCTTTGACGGCACAAAATACCTGTAAAGTTCATTCGATTTTCCCTGTATCAACTGATTTCATACAAGATCAGCTATATACCGTTTTTGAAGACCTGAACGTCAGAGCTATCAAAATCGGTATGCTGGGCACGCCAGATATCATCAAATCTGTTGCAGGTGTTTTAAAAAATTACCCACAAATCCCCATCGTTCTTGACCCAGTTATGGTGGCAAAAAGCGGTGACAAACTTCTACAGGATGATGCTGTTGCAAGTCTGATAGAAAACCTGCTTCCCCTTGCCGAAATTATTACCCCCAATCTTCCGGAAGCAGCCGTCTTGACTGGTAAAAAAGAACCAGCTTCCATTGAAGAAATGAAGAGCATGCTCTCGACACTTCAGGCTATCACTCCTAAAGCTATTCTTCTAAAGGGGGGACACCTTGGCGGTAACAAAAGCGATGACTTGCTCTTTGACGGACAAAACGAAATCTGTCTGAGTTCACCGCGCATAAGTACCCAAAACAGTCATGGAACCGGATGCACTCTCTCTGCAGCTATTGCTTCTGGCATAGCAAAGGGACTTACACTTTTAGAAGCTGTCAATACGGCCAAAGAATACCTTACAGCAGCGCTTCGTCACGCCGATACCCTCGAAGTAGGTAAAGGACATGGCCCAGTTCATCACTTTCATAACAGTTGGAAAGTTTGACCATGAGGTTACTTACAACAAATTAGGCGAATTGCGTTAATGACATCCCAGACAGCAAGTAGCATCCATATTCAAAATTTTTACCTTTCCTATCAAGACAGGCAGATTTTCAAAAACTTTTCCCTTAGCATGAAAGGCGGAAAGTGGAATGTTCTATTGGGACGTAGTGGTGTTGGAAAATCATCCCTTCTCAAAGCAATCGCGGGCCTTCTTCCACCATCCACTTACCAAGGCACAATCAAAGCAGACGATGGTTCTCTTTTATCCGAACAAATAAGCTGGATGACGCAGGATGCCTTGCTACTTCCCTGGCTCAGCGTTTTACAAAATGTCCTGATCGGCAACAAGCTAAGACAAATTTCCGGGTCCGAAGCTATTTGTGAAATAAAAGCAAAATCGCTATTGGTAGATTTAGGGATGGGATCCTTTCTGGATATGAAACCAGACAGCTTGTCCGGCGGTATGCGTCAAAGGACAGCTTTGGCTAGAACACTATTGGACGATCGCCCAATTGTTCTATTGGATGAGCCCTTCTCGGCACTGGATGCCATAACACGCGCAGAAATGCACGACCTCACCTTTCGATATCTGACGAACAAAACCGTTGTCATGATCACCCACGATCCGCTTGAGGCCTTAAAACTCGCAGACATAGTTTACGTGTTGAAAGGGCCGACAATTTCCAGTGTAGAGACATTAACGCCTTCTACCTTCCCACCACGAAACATCAAGAACGAACTTGTGCTTGAAGAGCACGAAACTTTGATGAAACAGCTTTCTGATAACGAAGGTTTATCATGATAAAGTGCGCACGCCCGTTCATAATTATTACCGGACTTCTTCTGGCTTGGCAGTTGTTGATTTATACGACCGAAGTTCCGCCCTATATCCTCCCCGATCCCCTATCTGTTTTTCAAGCGCTGTTTGAGCGATTTGATACACTGATCAACCACGCAGGCATAACCCTGCTTGAAATTATTCTTGGTTTTCTTATTGGCAGCTTGCTGGGATGTTGTTCGGCCTTGGTCCTTGCCACAGTTAAATCGGCACGTGACTGGTTAACACCTTTGCTTGTCATCACTCAGTCTTTGCCTGTTTTTGCCCTCGCACCGATTTTGGTTTTGTGGCTAGGTTATGGCCTAGCGTCAAAAATAACTATGGCTGTCCTCATTATATACTTCCCGGTAACTGCGGCGTTCTATGACGGACTTAGGCGCACACCAAAAGACTGGCAAGCACTGGCTCAGGTCATGGGGGCAAAACCACTGGCTTTTCTGGTCCACGTTCGCATCCCTCTTGCCTTGCCCGCACTTTCATCAGGCTTGCGCGTCGCAATGGCCACAGCACCAATTGGGGCCATCGTCGGCGAGTGGGTTGGTTCATCAGAGGGTCTAGGCTACCTAATGCTTCATGCAAACGGACGTATGCAAATTGATCTGATGTTTGCCGCCCTCCTCATACTCTCCATCATGGCTGTTTCTCTCTATCTGACAACAGACCACCTCCTACACAAACTTCTTCGACACCTTTCACTTGATGACCATAAAACACGATAAATAACCTTACATAAGGACCTTATAATGTTACGAAAATTTATCTCTACGGCTCTTGCGTTGACCAGCTTGTTAAGCTTTTCATCACAAGCTGTTGCCAATGAAAAATTAACCGTCTTATTAGACTGGTTCGTGAACCCTGATCACGCCACACTTGTTGTTGCCAAAGAAAAGGGCTTCTTTAGTGAACAGGGGTTAGACGTAGATCTGATCGCCCCGGCAGATCCGAACGATCCGCCCAAACTGGTTGCAGCAGGAAAGGCCGCGCTTGCGGTTTCTTACCAACCTCAACTTCATTTACAAGTCGCCGAAGGGCTTCCGCTAACCCGTGTGGGAACACTGGTGGCGACGCCATTGAATTCGCTTGTTGTCCTTAAAGACAGCCCAATTAAATCCATTGTTGACTTGAAAGGTCGTAAAGTCGGTTATTCCGTTGGCGGCTTCGAAGATGTTATTCTAGATGCAATGCTGGAAAAACACGGTCTCGGCGTAAAAGATGTAGAACTGATCAATGTGAATTTCACACTCTCCCCCTCCCTTATTTCAGGTCAGGTTGACGCCGTCATCGGGGCTTTCCGTAACTTTGAATTGAACCAGATGGATATTGTTGGAAAGCCAGGTCGGGCATTCTACGTCGAAGAGGAAGGCGTACCTTCATATGACGAACTTATTCTGGTAGCAAACAATCAGAATGTCGACGACCCGCGCTTTCCCCGTTTTCTCAAAGCTTTAGAGCAAGCCACCACTTATCTTATAAATCACCCACAAGAAAGCTGGACCCTTTTCATCAAAGCCTATCCAGATCTTGACGACGAACTGAACCGAAGAGCCTGGAAGGATACTCTTCCGCGATTTGCTCTACGTCCAGCGGCTTTGGATGAAGGACGTTACAGCGATTTTGCAGATTTCTTGAAAGCAAAAGACCTGATTAAAGAAGTTGGAGATGTATCTAATTATGCAGTGACCATTAAATAGCATTACCCATTATATAAAAGATAAGGGCTACCCGACTAAAGGTGGCCCTTATTGATTCCCGTATTATTTAAAGGGACTTTGTTTTTCTTGAGCAAACAATACCAAAACAGATGCAACAACCAACCAGATGATCATCGGGATAAATCCGGCTTCAAAAGCAGGAACATCATAGATACGCTGCCCCGCTTCTGTTGCACCATTCCAGTTTAGATCTATCAAAATACCCGTCAGAGGTTGCAGAACCATTGGGCCAATCATAACACCTGTATTACACCAACCTAGCGATGTTCCTTGCAGTCGAGCAGGAACAGCTTCTTTGGCCCAGGACAGGCCAACAATCATAATACAACTTCCTGCGGCGGCAGAAAATAATGCCAAACCAAGAACAATCAGAGGAAGATCAGGTATCTGCGTAACAACAAACCAACCTAACGCAGCCACAAGTGCCAGCACAAAAAAAGGTATTTTTCGTTTCCCTGATGCATCGGACCAATGCCCCAGCAATACGCCGCTTCCGGCCCACACAAGCAATGTAACAGTGGTAATTAGTGCTGCTTCTGATGTGGAGAAACCATAAGCGACCTTGAGAAAAGGCACTCCCCAAAGCCCCCCAAAGGTAAGCATTGACCCTGCAGATGCTCCGCATGCCAACGTCAAAAGAAAAACCGTACGATAGGTAATGGCTTCTTTTAAATCAGCCCAAATGGACTGTTTTGGTTGAGTTTCATCGTGCTCATGACCATAGCTTTTATAGCCAAGATCCGTCGGATCATCCCGCAACCAAATGCCTGTAGCTAATGCCAGTACACCTGTAATCCCTGCAAAGCCAAGCATGACATAGCGCCAGCCAATCAACTCTATCATTTGCTGTAGTGGCGCCCCCGCAACAACAGCCCCCAGGTTGCCGGACAGAAGTCCAAGGCCAACCAGAAGTGCAAAGCGTTTTAGGTCAAACCAATGCAGAGCTATCTTCATCATGGTGACAAAAGCAACAGCCACTGAGCCACCGATCAACAAGCGACCAAAACTGATAATCCAGTAATTAGGCGCAAGTGCAAAAATCGCAGTTCCGATTGCCGCGACAATCGCCCCTGTTGTTAAAAGTTTTCGCGGGCCAAAACGATCCGCCATAACGCCAACAGGTACTTGCATAACCACATAACTATAATAATAAAAGCTCGCCAACGTCCCTAAGGTTGTTGCCGTCAATCCAAACTCAATCGTCAAAGGCTCTGCCATAACGCCAAAGGCAATACGGTGAAAGAACCCAATCAAGAAGAGCATGGCCCCCAATAACCACATCAACCAAGACAAGTTGGCTGGTGGCTTTTGCAATGACACAGGTTTATCGGGCATAACAGCAGACTGCGACAAATGAATTTTCCCTATGAAGAGATCATGTGAAGAAAGGATAGCTCAATAGCAAATTTTTCTGCAGCTATCCACAGACAGGATAATTTTGACGTAACCAATCAGTAACCGATAGCAACCCGTTAGGCAAAGATTTAGGCTGATTTGATCTCGACGTTTATATCGACGTAAAATTGTACGAAGACAGAGTTATATCAGGGTATGAAAGCACTATATAATAGTTGCCATCACACCCCGATATAATGACTGGCGAGCGTTTAATAAGCATGATGCCTGTAAGATTAGCAAAGCCTAATCTTACACATTCACTTTCGCAAAAATGCCACCCACTTTTTCATTCCCTCAACAAACTCTCGACCTTTAACAAATCATCCAGTTTGTTGGCGTTGAAAAAGGGATCAACCGTTTCATTCCCGATGACAACATCATCGAATGAAACGTGACAAATTCCATGACGTTCAGTCCAGCGATCGACCTTGCGCATTTCTTCGAACACGATTGCTTTGCGTAAATCATCACGTAGAGCAACAGACCACAAACCAACAACAGGATGTGTTCGCCCATGCGACATGGCGCAAGCCAAAGGTAAGTCTTGTTTGCTCGCCTCTGATACTAATCTTTCAACGAGATCCATAGGCACAAAAGGCCCATCACAAGGAACAGATATCATCCATTTCGCATCAGGCGAATGTGTTGCAACCCACTCTAACCCCGTGAGCACCCCAGCCAAAGGGCCGGGATTATCATCAACGACGTCTGCTGCTACAGGCAACGAAAAAGCCTTAAATCGTTCACTATCACCATTAGCGTTTAACACCAGCGGTCCGACCTGTGGTTTTATTCGCTTGATAATGCGGGTGAGCAAGCTCTCCCCCGCCAATGATTTCATGCCCTTATCACCGCCACCCATGCGGCGGGCCAGCCCACCGGCCAGTATCACACCCGCAACATCAGTCATCGGCTTGGCTCTCTTTAGTTTCAGTTCCTTGGCTTATATTATCTGTCCCACGGGCTGCCGCTCTTTGATGGCGTGGGTTTTCATCTTCCAAATCAGCGTCCTGATGGTCGAATACAATTCGGTCCTGTCCGGCCAGGGCTGTGAAACGTTTACCCTTGGCGCGACCAATTAATGTAAGACCCGCTTCTTTTGCCAGATCAACACCCCATGCCGTGAAGCCGGAACGGGAAACCAGTACAGGAATACCCATCTGCACTGTTTTTATCACCATCTCTGATGTCAAACGACCCGTTGTGTAAAAGATTTTGTCTGAAGCTGTAATGTTATTCAAAAACATATAACCGGCAATTTTATCAACGGCGTTATGACGCCCGACATCTTCGATATAAATCAAAGGCTGATCGCTCTGACATAAAACACACCCATGTATCGCACCAGCTTCCAAGTACAAACTCGGCACCATGTTGATTTTACGGCTGAGTGCGTAGATCCATGATGTGTGAATTTTGGCATCCGAAGGTAGTTTTATATCTTCGAACTTTTCCATCAAATCCCCAAAGACAGTCCCTTGAGCGCATCCAGATGTTCGTGTTTTCTTTTTGAGTTTTTCTTCGTAGTTGGTTTCACGTTCGGTTCGAACCACAACCAAATCCAGCTCTTCATCCACATCAATGGCTGTGATCACATCATCACGGCGTAGCATATTTTGATTTAAAAGATAGCCAACTGCCAAATAATCAGGGTAATCACCGATGGTCATCATCGTTACAATTTCCTGCCCATTCAGGAAAAGAGTTAAAGGTTTTTCGACCACAACAGGAATTTCAATTACATTTCCATCCTGATCCGTTCCTTTTACCGCTTCAGTTAATCCTTCTTTCGACGGATCGGGGCGCAAGACAAATTCTTCCAACGTTTCCAAAGAGGCTTTTGCCATACGTCTGGATGTCGTACTGGCCTGATTCTTATCTTTCATAAAACGGTCCGCATTAAATCTCTACAGGTCTGCTGATATCATTCAAACACTAAATCCCATGCACTATGTCGGGTTTTCTCATTATGAACAAGAAAAGGCCTAATCGTGATTTACGATCTTATATTCGGCTTGGACTAGGGCATTTATTTAGAATTTAAATCCATAAAAAACATCTGATCACTTCAACATATCTTCTTGCTTTCATGGCAGTGACAAGGGTTAATACATCACAATAAATTGGACAGACTCCTGATACCCTATTTCTCTGCGAGTATCATGGCGTTCTGAACCATACAAACGAATATATAATTGCTATCTCGGAGGCACATCATGATTTCAAAAAATTTGGGATCCAAATTTATTGCAGCTACTTTAGCACTTGGCCTATCGCTTCCATTTGCAGCGCAAGCTGAAGATGTTGTTGTTGCCACAACTGCTATTGTCGAACACCCCGCTCTTGATGCGGTACGTGACGGCGTACGCGACGAACTGAAAGCTCAGGGCTACGAAGAAGGTAAAAACCTTACGTTCCTTTATAAAAGTGCACAGGGTAATCCCGCAACTGCAGCTCAAATTGCCAGAGAATACATTGGGAATGGTCCTGATGTTATCGTCCCAATTGCAACGCCTTCTGCACAAGCTGTTGTCGCAGCGACAAAAGACATTCCCGTTGTTTTCTCTGCCGTTACCGACCCTGTCGCAGCCAAGCTTGTTGCCAATGAAGGTCCATCAGGTACAAATGTTACAGGCGTGAGCGATCTTTCACCTATTGATCAGCACATTGCCCTGATCAAGGAACTGACACCAAATGCGAAAAGCATCGGTGTTCCCTATAACCCGGGCGAAGCAAACTCTGTTGTTCTATTGGATCTTGTGAAGAAACACGGTGCAGCCCAAGGCTTTGACGTTATTGCATCCCCGGCAACAAAAACGGGTGAAGTGCTAACCGCGGCACAAAACCTGATCGGTAAAGCCGATGTTATTTATGTTGCAACGGACAACACAATCATCTCAGCTTTCGAAGCTGTGGTGAAAGTTGGTATCGATCACCAGATCCCTGTTTATGCTGGGGATACAGATTCTGTAAAACGTGGCGCAATGGCCGCGCTGGGTTTTGATTACTACGATGTCGGTCGCCAGACAGGTAAAGTTGTTGTTGAAATCCTCAAGGGTAAAGCAGCAGGTGATATTGCATTTCAGGGCGTGAGCAAAACCAATCTTTTTGTGAACCCGGCAATGGCAGAGAAAATGGGCGTAACCCTTTCCCCAGAAGTCATCGCGCGCGCAACAGAAGTGATCAAATAATATCGCTTGTTCTATCGCTGTCAAAAACAACAGTGATATAAAAGCTTTCAAGGAAGACGAAATTCGTTTTGCGGATTTCGTCTTCTTGCGTTATGGAACTATCCAAGCAGCGTGATATACGCAGGAACACAACAGTTAGAGAGCCGCAAGGCTTCGGATAAATGAACCTTATTTCCTTTATGGGTGCCATCGAATTAGGTCTGATCTACGGTCTAATTGCTTTAGCCGTCTTCTTGTCATTCAGAATTCTCGACTTTCCCGATCTAACAATTGACGGATCGTTTCCCTTAGGGGCTGCCGTCTGCGCAACGATGATCGTCTCAGGATGTAACCCGGTATTAGCAACGGTTATTGCCTTCTTTGCTGGCGGCATGGCCGGTCTGGTCACTGCATTTTTAAACCTGCGCTTCAAGATTCTCAATCTACTCGCATCTATCTTGACAATGATTGCCCTCTATTCAATCAATCTGCGGATTATGGGGCGCCCGAATGTACCAATAATTACAGAAGAGACAATTCTGACACCTTTTGAAGGTCAAGGACTACCCGGTTATTATCTGAAGCCAATCATTGCTGCTGTTATCGTCTTTGTTGTTGCCCTCATCGTTGCCCGGTTCCTGAATTCTGACTATGGACTAGCCATGCGTTCAACCGGTGCAAATCAGAAAATGGCCCGCGCACAGGGAATTGATACTAACAAGACAACCTATATTGGTATGGCTCTTTCAAACGCCCTTGTTGGTTTGGCTGGGGCTTTGTTCACCCAAATGAACGGCTTTGCAGATATCACGATTGGTACTGGTACTATTGTAATCGGCCTTGCAGCCCTTATCGCAGGTGAAGCAATCTTCTCGACACGCGGCATGTTGATGGCCGTTCTTGCCTGTATCTTCGGATCGATTGTCTATCGCATCGCCATTGGTCTCGCCCTTAACGCGGATAGTATTGGGTTGGAACCTTCCGACCTCAACCTGGTTACTGCCTTATTGGTAACAATTGCCTTGATTTTACCCGGGGCAAAAAACCCCCTCAAAAAACTGATGAAGCGGGGGCACTAAGATGATCAATGTTCAAGATCTCCGCATCACTTTTGGCAAAGACACGCCAAACGAAAACAAAGCACTTCAAGGTGTAAATTTGTCTGTTGCCGAAGGGGAATTTGTTACTGTCATCGGGTCAAACGGTGCTGGAAAATCCACCTTTATGAACTGTTTAACCGGTGAGTTAATCGCAGACAGTGGTGCCATTACAATTGACGGTAAAGACGTCAGCCGATGGAAAGCAGCGCGACGGAGTAGTTTGGTCTCGCGGGTTTTCCAAGATCCTCTTGCGGGAACCTGTGAAGCTTTAACCATCGAAGAAAATCTTTCTCTTGCCCATTCAAGGGGGCAAAAACGCGGCTTTGGTCTGGCAATAAATAATACCAAGCGTGAACTTTTCAGAGAACGTTTGTCTCGCCTACGGTTAGGTTTGGAAGACCGTCTAGCAGACAAGATGGGACTTCTCAGCGGTGGTCAGCGACAAGCCGTCAGCCTGATCATGGCAACATTACAACCAACAAAATGCCTGCTTCTTGATGAACACACGGCCGCACTTGATCCCAGAATGCAAGCTTTTGTGCTAGAACTCACCAATGATATTGTCAAAGAGACTGGCATCACGACCTTGATGATTACCCACTCTATGGGACAAGCTCTTCAGTTTGGGACAAGAACAGTAATGCTCCATGAAGGACAAGTTGTGTTAGATGTTTCTGGTGAAGAACGTAGCTCCATGACAATTCACGATCTCGTAGATATGTTTGGTAAGGTCAGGGGCGAGGAACTTGACAGTGACAGCTTGTTGCTTGGGTAAACGTCTCGTCTCGAACAAGTGACGAGCAGTACATACAAGAGAAACAGACGAAGAAAACTGGCCTATTAAAACTGGAGAATCTCGCGTAAGAACATGAAACATCTTTCCCTTACTCCTCTCTCTTTTTATAGCTTGGTCAGCGTTCTACTTACCTGCTTTTTTTTATTATCCACAACAGAGACCAACGCTGGTAAACGTGAAGACTGCTTTCATCACAACAAGGTTTGTTATCTGACAGTAGAGAACAATAAAAGCGCCCTGATTAGAGCCCAAAACAACTATACTTTTCCTATGCGCATATCGCTACAAATGACGGGGCATAATGTAATACCTGCAAATAAAACAAAGAACGTGCGACTTAACCCAGATGAAATTAAAAGCATTCTCACGATAAAGGCAAAAAGCCATGGTGAGTGGCGTTACAACTGGACATCACAGCTACATCCAGACACTGGAGACGCAAAACATGATGACCACGCGCTTTACCAACTCCCTTTTCCAAAAACCAAATCCTATCCCGTTTCTCAAGGACCTAATGCGGCATTTTCTCACACTGGGCCAAATAGCTTTGCCATTGATTGGGCAATGCCTGTGGGATCAGAAATTTTGGCGGCACGCGAAGGGATTGTCATTTCACTCAGGGAAGATTCATCCCGTGGGGGCGTTTCGAATAAATACAAAAGCGAAGAAAATTATCTCTGGATCCAACATCCTGATGGGTCAATAGGGCAGTATCTGCACCTTAAGAGAGACGGTGTTGTTGTCCAAATAGATGATAAGGTCGATAGAGGTCAGCTTATCGCCTATTCAGGGAACACAGGCTATTCCACCGGACCTCATCTGCATTTCCACGTTTCTACATCACAGACACATGGCGCAGCCTTTCAAAGCCATCCCATTACCTTCATTACGGACGAGCCTTAGAACCCTATCCGTCAAAATGACCTGTCATACATCCCCGAGACGATTTAGTTCCAATTGTCATTAGCCGATTTATTCTTCAGGTAAAATCCGAATATTGCAGGTGTCATCAACCAAAATCCTGACGCAGGTATCAACAATATTCCCAACGCCGTCATACATACCAAAGAAACGAGGATAACCTCTTGAAAAGGCGGCATCACTGTTTTCTTCTCATCACGATCAATCATATACCCAACAATAAAAAGCGGGATCCCAAAGAAAAAGAACCAAACGGTGTTTCCTACCTCAGCGTTCGCAACGCCCGTATCAAAGAAACCTCTCGTAAAAATATAAGTTACCTGAGTTGGAAACACAATAAAGGTAAAAACAAGATGAGATATAGATATGCCCATAATCCACCGACCAACCCATCGCTGCTTAATTAAATAGCAAAGCAGCCTCTCATGCGATGATGTTCCCTCGAACAGATCTTTATGTCCCCTCATCGTCATCGGCATTATCACACTCCGATCCACTTGTTTCCGGTTTTTACTGTTGCGCCCAACTTACTCAACAACAGAATCATCCCACGATAGGTTCGGTCAAAATATAATAGGTTTCTATTAATCTCTTTCATGAATGGTGTTATTTTTCGGGTGTCGGCCATCTTCATTTCTGGCCATTCCCGGTTAGTAAAATCAAATTGCTCTTCTAGGTACGGTTCGATCATCCATTTTTGAATTACATCCAACTGAGGTTGCAAAAGTGTTCGGAATTCTTCGTCCGTCATCTCATCCTTGCTTAGCTCCAGATCGTCATAAAAGCCTCTCAACTTATCGTAATCCGGTTCGACCGTATGATGATGAATAAGGAATCTGTAGTAATCGGATATGGTTTTGGTAAATTCTCTATCCATCTTTCGAACACACCCAAAGTCCAAAAGCCCTAGTTGGCCGCTTTTCATAAAGAGAAAATTACCCGGGTGTGGATCTGCGTGTACAAACCCCAATTCAAAAAAACTGTCGAAGAAAAAATCAAATAAGAGCTGACCATACGCATTTTTCTCGTCTTGCGAAGGGTTAGTTACCAACCATTCATCCAAATGAAATCCCGTTAACAGTTCCGTTGTCAAAATACGTTCAGAACTATAATCATCATAAGTTTCCGGAACGACGATCTTCTCGTTCTTTATTCTTTTTTTAAACCACTTCAGGCTTTCGGCCTCTTGGAAATAATCAACTTCCCGATGCAACTGAATAGTGATTTCATCGAGAACAGTGTCGATAATGTTTTTATCTGGCATCAAATCAGTAGAGGCAGAAAAAACTGTCAGCAACCCACCGAGCATTTTCACATCGCTTTTAATCGATGCCGCAATTCCCGGGTACTGAACCTTAACAGCGACATTTTCCCCCGATCCAAGCTTTGCTTTATGAACCTGTCCCAGGCTTGCCGCAGCAAACGCCGACGAGTTAAAATCATCAAAAATTTTGCCAGGACTTTTACCAAATTGATCCCGAAATACCTTGTCAACCAAAGCCCGGTTTAAGGGCGTTGCTTTATAGCAAGCTTTTGATAACTCCCGTCGAATACCTTCAGGAAGAATATCGGCTTCCATGCTGAGAATTTGTGAGGCCTTTAACGCTGTCCCTTTAAGTTGGTTCAAAGCCTTAAAAAGCGTTTTCCCAATATCTTCTTCGTGTTTGATACGAGCATCTTCATCCTGTTCCGGAGAGAAATGTCCCACGGTAAATTTTTTCTTACCCACATGCCCCAGATGTCGTAAGCCAACCTTGGTTGCGGTTAATCCAATTGTTGCCGAACGGTGCAGTTTTCTGGTTGCGATTGATCCCTTACCCCCCATGTTTCCAGCCTCCTTTGCCCGCGCCTTTATTGGCCATAGCGCCCAAGCCTTTCATTAGGCTCGAAAAACCCTGACCATTTTCTAGAAACCGCATCATCTGGCTTTTGATCATAAAGCTAACCAGATCAACACCCTTACCAAGCACGCCACTTTTTAATACTGTGGCAAAGAAATTTGTCGAAACCTCTACAAATTGAGTTGTCTGGGTGAATTCTTCACTTTCATCCTGTAGCCAATAGAGAACTATTCCCAATAAAGCATCAACCATCAGATGCGCTACGGCACTTTCAAAAGGAACATCCGGGATCTCACCATTTTCCACCGAATGTTCAAGAATTTGAATGATTTCTTTTTTCAGGGCTTTGCTTGCCGGGAACTCCCGCTGCATTAAAAAAGCCGGAGACTCTCGTAAAATCTCGATACTTTCGGCAACAAACTCACGATTTTCGATAAGGATATCTAGATAATTATAGATAAAAAATTGAAGTTTCTCTTCGAGAGTAAATTCAGGAAAATCGTCGGCTTCATCGACGAGCAGTATCACGCTATTCAAAGCAGACTCATGATAAGCCAGCAAAAATTTATCTTTGCTAGGGAAATACTTATAGATTGTTGAGTCCCCCATTTTAGCTGCCTTGGAAATCTGCTTCATAGAAACATTGTGAAAGCCATGCTCGGAAAACAGATCCACCGCAACAGCAATCAACTTCGCTTTATTTGCTTCTTTTTGCTTGTTAGATATTTTCATATTGAGAATAACTTTCCATTAAATTCTTAATAAGTAAACTTAATGTATATCATTTCTCAAAACAAACAACTAAATTAATGAACTCAACTCGCTTAAATTCCAGACGTCAAATAATTATCTAAATGATATCAGATAGATAATTTAATGCTGCCAAATTGACGCACCTCGAGACTCCTTGCCCTCCCAACAAACAGAGTCTGTTCCCCATAGAATAAAATTGCTAAACTTGTGATACAGGGCACCAAAAAGAAGCAAGCACAAAAAAATAGCGTCAAAACTATGCACGCCTTTATAGAGGTACAATTAGGAGGTTAAGGTTGGATTTTTTAATGCTCCCAAGCCACGAAGAAATTACCAGCTGGATGGAACAAATTACCAGCTGGTTGGGACAAAATCTCTTGAGCTGGCCGGTCATTTTCCAACTGGGATTCCTCCTTATCCTTCTTCCACTCAGCCGTTATCTCGGCAATAAATTACGCCCGATAGCCAGTGAGTGGAAGCAACTATCCAAAACACCACAAGCTCTAAGGCTGATCCTCACCAACCTACTGCCTATGATTCCATGGGTTGTATTCTTGTTAATGCTCTGGATCACACTTGGTGCCTTGATCCAGCTAGAAATGCCTGTCCGCACCAGGTTCCTGATCAATACGGTCGCCAGTTTGACGTTAGCCTGGGTCATTATTAACCTCACGACAAGTCTCATCAAAACACGTATCGTTGCACGGCTGGTCTCTCTTTTCATTTGGTCAGTCGCCGCCCTAAACATCTTAGGACTTCTTGATTTTACAGAAGAAATTCTAGACGCAGCTGCGCTAGACGTGGGGGGCTTACGTATATCAGTCCTCATGGTACTAAAAGGCGTTATTTCGCTCGCCGTGTTACTTTGGGCCGCAATTGCCTTTAGCTCTCTATTGGAACGTCGCGTAAAAGCCGTACCAGAATTAACACCTTCTGTTCAGGTCCTTCTTGGCAAATTATTAAAAGTTACTTTTATTGGTCTTGCAGTTATTGTTGGCCTAAAAACAGTCGGCATAGATCTCTCGGCCTTTGCACTTTTTGGTGGCGCCCTTGGTGTTGGTATCGGCTTTGGCCTTCAAAAGGTTATTTCCAATCTGGTATCCGGTATCATCTTGTTAATGGATAGATCCATTAAACCGGGCGATGTTATCGCCGTAAATGATACCTATGGCTGGGTTAAATCTTTCGGTGCTCGCTATGCCTCTGTTATTACCCGGGACGGTATTGAACACCTTATCCCAAATGAAGAGTTCATCACACAACGGGTTGAAAACTGGTCTTATACGAACAGCTGGGTCAGAGTACGTGTACCAATTGGTGTTTCCTATAACTCAGATCTTCACAAGGCCATTAATCTTTGTATAGAAGCCGCGAAAGAGAACAAACGCATTCTGGACAACCCTAAGGCAAACTGTCTTGTACGTAACTTTGGCGACAACTCTGTAAACCTAGAAGTACGGGTTTGGATTACCGATCCACAGAACGGAGTTGGCAATATAACGAGCGAATTGTTATTGGCAATCTGGGATAAATTCAAAGAAGAGAATGTCGAATTTCCCTTCCCCCAACGTGACCTTCATATCAAAGCACCAATCCAGATTGAAACCCTTTCGAATCAAACAGATTATGGGCAAGGTCAACCAGAAAACAAACCTTCTTGATTATAGAGAATCAACAACATTCAAAAAGTCCAACGGCTTATCAATAAGGTAGTGAACACCAGCGCCTTTTAATTCACTGACAGTTCCATAACCATAGGTAACACCAACCGATATCATCTTATTATTTAGCGCCCCCAAAACATCATGCTTCCTGTCTCCAACCATGAGAGAATTTGACGGACGGCTTCCCGTTTTTGAAAGTGCGTACTCGAGTAAATCAGTTTTATTCGAACGCGTGCCATTCAATTCAGAGCCAAAAACCCGCTCGAAAAAGCTTTCAAGATTAAAGTACTCAATTATTTTAGTGGCATAGATTTCCGGCTTACTTGTCGCGACAAAAAGGGGAAAACCTTTCTCTTTAAGGCTCTTAAGAAGAAGAACGATTTCTGGATAAATCTCATTCTCATAAAGGCCTGTTTCAGCAAACCTCTCTCGATAGAGAACAATAGCCTCCTCACTTAAAGATCTACCGCCAAGCAGCTGATCAAATGATTCTTTCAAAGGTGGCCCGATGCACCATTCCAGATCATCAGGCGACGGACTTTCCATACCAAGTTGTTCCAAAGCATATTGAATAGACTTCGTAATACCTTCTTTTGGATCGGTAAGGGTTCCATCCAAATCAAAGAAAATTGCTACCATTTTGACCTCTGGGCTGTAAAATAGGAACAACAGCACTTTATTTACTTACTCGACAGTGGCAAGCTTGTAATCAAATAAGACTGATAGAGAAAGCCTGACGCCATCATGTCACAAACATTGGACCCTCGCCTCCATCCGCTGAGAAAAGATCTAGCTGCTGAATATCTGCGCGACAAAGTTGAGGCCTCCGCATACAGCAAAGGCTACGCGGCACAGGTATCAAGGGGTATCGTTCCCCTCAGGCGGCACCCAGCAGATGAGGCTGGACAAGACACCGAGTTGCTTTTCGGCGAGAAAGTCACCGTCTATGAAGAAAAAAACGGCTGGGCGTGGGTGCAAAATGCCAAAGACAGCTATGTCGGCTACATACGCGCTGACACCCTATCACGAGAAGTAAGACAAACAACACACAGGGTAAAAGCCCTTCGTACTTATGTTTATCCCCAGCCTGACATGAAAATCCCGCCGATAGACATGCTTTCAATGGAATCAACGGTTCTCACCCTAAAAGAAGAAGGACGCTACACCCAAATTCAAGGCGGCGGATGGGTCTTTACCGACCACATTTGTTCACTTGAAACTAAAGCCCTAAGTCATGTAGATGTCGCTTACCAATTTTTGGGAACCCCCTATTTCTGGGGTGGAAAATCTTCTGTTGGCATCGACTGCTCTGGTTTGGTCCAGCTATCCCTAAGCGCCAGTGGTATCAACACACACAGGGATACCTATGTCCAAGAAACAAATGCGGGCTTTCCAGTGAATTCCGAACAATGCGCCGAAGGTGACCTTATCTATTGGCCGGGGCATGTTGCTATTGCATTAGATAAAGAGAACGTTATTCATGCTACCGCGAACTCTATGGACGTTCTGATAGAGCCAATTTCCCACATCACAGAACGCGTAAAAATGGAAACGGGTGGAACAGGTATAACCGCTATTAAGCGAATATCGACAACTTGATCTATGTTACATGCAATGAAAGCGGCTTAATATGTGACCTTGATATATGACAGGGCACAGTCCTTTGGCCTTCACTATAGGTTAGAAACTTAAATTGACTTGCAATTAACGACTTATGCGCCAAAGTGTAGGATGATTTTCAGGAATAAAAACAGAGCACCTGAAAGCTCAGGAGATATAATTGATGATTAATTCGTCAAACAGACAAAAGGGCCTCGTCTCGTCCGCGGCTTCTGCGGCCAATACGCAAGGCAACATTCAGGATGGTCACCCCGGGCAGGATGGTCACCCCGGGCAGGATGGTCACCCCGGGCAGGATGGTCACCCTGGAATGATTGACCCTTTTGGCCGCATGGTTGATTACCTGCGGATATCGGTCACCGACAGATGTGATTTTCGCTGTGTTTATTGCATGTCTGAAGACATGAATTTTTTACCAAAAAAAGAACTGTTGACGATTGAAGAGCTGGAAAGAGTTTCTGGTGCCTTCATCAACCTAGGCGTCAAAAAGCTTCGTTTTACGGGTGGTGAACCACTGGTTCGCAAAAACATTATGAAGCTGTTTAATGGCCTGACACCTTACCTGGAATCAGGGCAGCTCAAGGAAATGACCCTGACAACAAACGGAAGCCAGTTGGAAAAGTACTCGCAACAGCTTGCAGATGCGGGAATGCGACGTATTAATGTTTCCCTCGACACACTCAATAAAGATAAGTTTGCCGCGATCACACGATGGGGAAAGCTTGATCAGGTCCTAGAAGGTTTACAGGCGGCCAAAAAAGCCGGGCTAAAAGTCAAGATTAATACCGTTGCTCTTCGCGGTGTAAATGATGATGAACTACACACCCTTGTATCTTGGTGCGGCGACGAAGGCTTTGATATTACCTTTATCGAAGTGATGCCGATGGGCGATATTGGGAACGAAAACCGTGTTGATCAGTACCTGCCTCTAACGGAAGTGCGTTCCATTTTAGGGGAGCATTGGACCCTAAATGAAAGTGATCACAAAACAGGCGGCCCTGCACGATATGTAGAGGTCAAGGAGACAGGCGGAAAGATCGGTTTCATTACCCCCATGACCCATAATTTCTGCGAAAGCTGTAATCGAGTTCGAATGACCTGCACCGGAACCTTGTATCTCTGCCTCGGGCAAGATGATGCCATGGATTTGCGGGACCCCTTGCGCAGCAGTGATAAAAACGGGCCGCTAGAACAGGCAATATTTGAAGCCATTGCCCGAAAGCCCAAAGGTCATGATTTTATCATCGACCGGGAAGCCGACCCATCTGTTGCTCGACACATGAGTGTTACAGGCGGCTAAAGAGATAAAGGGAGGCTCCGATCAAGTTCCCTTTATCCTTTCTACAGCCCTGTTAAGCTGATGGTATTTTTTTCATCATCAGCGGAAAAAGGTAATACCAACCCACACCAAGCAACTGTGCGACAAGCAGCATAACAATACCCGCTTGATATCCTTCGACAGCATAACCACCAGAGGCTTGTACAGGCCATAATTCGATTACTGCACCGACGGCCCATTGTCCGACAAAAGCAACGACAAATACAAAAGAGTTCAATGCCGTATTAACACGGCCAGCCAGATGAACCGGGAAAAATTGTGATAAGCCCGGATAGATAAGATACCCCCCCGTCCCTAACAGACCAAAAATCATCCAAACAATACTAACCATCAGAAATGAATTCATTTCGATCAATAAAAAAGCTTGGGGTATGACGCAAAGAAACATCGCATAAAACCCGACAGTAATCGGGCTAATATTATGGCGCCGCAACCAATCAGTTAGAATACCACCCACAAGAAATCCGACAAAAACAGAAATCGCAATCAGAGTTAAACCCCATCCGACGATATCGCGATCAAAGCCAGCTACATCACGCAACCAAGGACCAGACCATAACGCCTGCAGAGAAAAGAAGGCCGCCTGAGACATTACCGTGAAGGGCATGATACGCCAGAAAAACGAGCTTTTAAAAACAAGGCCGTAGTCTCTAATCTGCTTGCTAACACTCTCACTTGCAGGGATCTCACCTCTTCGTGGAATCATAAAATAAATCAAAGCAGAAATACACAACGACATGATGGTAAGGACAACAAAAACACCTCGCCAGCCCATAATTTCTGAAAGGAACTCTACCGGAGCCGTTCCCGCGATAGCCCCAAGCCCACCCGCAGCAAGATGACAGCCATTAATTAAAGCAAGTCGTTCTTTCGGAACCCAACTGACATAAGCTTTGAACGCAGCCATCATACAGGCAGAAACGCCGAGGCCGATCAATCCCCGCGCCAAGATAAGAAGCGGAAAACTTTCGGCCCAAGAAAACAATAGGGCACCCGCAGCTGTTAATAGTAAAAAGGCGCTTTCGACCTTTCTTGGACCATAACGGTCAAGCAATACGCCTAAAGGCAACTGCGTAAGTGCAAAAGCTATGAAAAATGCACTCGTCAACAGGCCTAAATCTGCGGCAGACAGATCCAATTCTGCAACAAGATCAGGTGCGATAACAGCATTCACGACACGTAGAAGAAACGAGAGGAAATAGCCAATAGCGAAGGGAAGGAAAACGCGAACAATCATGAAATTAATTGTTACCTACCAGAATTATGAAAGACCCGAATTTTATTGAAGGATAACTTGGTGTGTAAAGTTCCGACCATTCGTAATCGTTATCTGGGTAAAACCCATCATTGCTGCCAGATCAAAGAATGTAAAAACATCTTCAACACCCAGTTCTTGAAAGACAGGTAAGGTTCGAACCCCTGCCGTCATATTCGCAAAGATTGCACGGGCGCGATAAATCGTATCCAAACGCCCATCTTCTAACCCGACAATAATGAGCTTATCTGCATCATTGCCCTTGGCAAAAATTGCTGCTGTCGGCGCAAATTCCCGTTGCATATTCTGCTGAGTGATAGACGTTACAAAAGCGATACGAGTTTTCCGGTGCGCAGTTGCAATTTGCTTAGCTCTGGCTTTGTAGATTTCCCGGTACACAGGATCAGGGTAATAGTATCCAGCATGCCTATCCGCAGCTTGAACGGTAGCCCCTAAAATACTGCAAAAACCAACAATAGCCAGAATTGCTAGAAAAAATGAACGGATCAAAATAAACACCCCTTATACATATTTTATTTATCAATCAGTACCAGACATTTTGACAGCGCTGCAAGTGGCTGTCAGTCTATTGTTATCATTTGTGAAATACATATCAGTGATCTTTGTAATGTTTTACGGAAAAGGCTGGCTGCCATGAGAAAAAAACGATGAGCCGAAAACGTGTTGCATTTGTTGCCTCTGAAACAGAACGTGCAACAAATGCATTGGAATGCCTAGAAAACAAATACAAAGCTGTTTCACCTGACGAAGCGGATGTGATCGTCGCGCTTGGTGGAGACGGGTTCATGTTGGAAACATTACACCAATTTATAGGGTTGGACATTCCTATATACGGCATGAACAGGGGCACGATTGGCTTTCTTCTGAATAAATACAATGAAGATCAACTCGATCAGCGCATTGAAAGGGCCGTAAAGGTTACATTGCATCCTTTGCGTATGTCCGTAGAGACAGTCAGCGGGCAGAAATTTGAAGCCCTGGCCATCAATGAGGTTTCTCTTCATCGAGATAGTCGACAAGCCGCAAGTATAGGCATAGACATCGATGGTATCGAACGCATGCAGGAATTGGTATGTGATGGCGTCATCCTATCAACGCCAGCGGGCAGCACAGCTTATAATCTGTCTGCTCATGGGCCTATCGTCCCTATCGGGGCGTCACTGCTTGCTATGACGCCCATTAGCGCTTTTAGACCAAGACGCTGGAGAGGAGCCCTTCTTCCTGCTTCGGCAGAAGTTACGTTCCGAACTTTAGACACGGAAAAGCGCCCCATTTCTGCAACGGCTGACTTCACCGAAATTAAACACGTCAAACGGGTCAGTGTTCGTCAGGACAATAGCGTCGATATGAATCTTCTTTTTGACGAAGAGCACAATCTGGAAGAACGCATTATTCGCGAACAGTTTCTTCCCTGATCAGCCGCCCTCTCTTTTTGGGCGTTCGTTCAGTCTTTGAATTCACACAAAGCCAAAAACTTCAAAAGCCCGTCAACGGCTGTCGGCGAGCAGTTAACGGGCTTTATAAAGTTCCAAAAGGAAAGTACGCTACCTTCTCGAAAGAAGAACCCGATAGCGCGGTCGGGGCAGGGTAATTTTTTAGCTAACCCAGAAAGGCTTTGCTGCTTCACGGTAGGCAGCCTGAGCCGTAATTCCCATATCCTGTAACAGATGGGCATCGGCATCACGAAGGCTGGCACGTTCATTTAAACGCTCTTGCCATGTAACCAACTTCTGGATGACGCTCGCAATTGGGGCCTTCAAAAAAGATACATCCTGCTTGCTCTTTTGCAACAGACCAAAAGTATAGGTTTTGTGCATTGTTACATTTGCCATAACAGTTCTCCTTATCCGAAATAATATGCCTCAACGGGCAATTGTTCTCTGTGTTCTTTAATACAGCTAAATTATGACCGTTTGATTCCAATCTCAAACGATGATATTTCATATATCGGATTAGATTTTATAATGTGAATTCATGCTTAGACCTCTCCCACCTCTTAATGCCTTGCGCGCGTTCGAAGCAGCAGCCAGACAACTCTCCTTTACCAAAGCCGCACAAGAGCTTTTTGTGACGCAAGCAGCTGTCAGCCACCAGATCAAATCACTCGAAGACCATTTGGGCATTCAACTTTTCCGCCGAATGAACCGCCGCCTAATCCTTACTGATGAGGCGCAGATTCTGTTACCCGCTGTCAGTGAAGCTTTCGACATTATTAAATCAACTACGCAGAAACTTTATGATGGTGGGGATCGTGGCACCCTTAAAGTCTCTGTCATGCCTTCTTTTGCCGCAAAATGGCTATTACCACGGCTGCCAAAATTTCGCCGAAAGCACCCTGAAATCGACATCCTTGTTTCGGCAACCATTACAAAAAGTAATTTCTCTCGCGATGATGTGGATTTGGCAATCCGATTTGGCGCAGGGCAATATCCCGGCTGCCGCGTTGATAAAATGATGGAAGACGAGAGTCTTGTTGTCTGTAGCCCTCACCTTCTCAAAGGATCACTACCTTTACGCACACCCCATGACCTGAAGTATCACACGCTACTTCATGACGATGTCGGCGAAGAGCCCTTTGCCGTTAACTGGCGGCGATGGTTGCATATTGCCGGTGTTACAGATATCGACCCGGATAAGGGCCCAGGTTACAATGATTCCAGCTTAATCTTGCAGGCAGCGATAGAAGGACAAGGTATCGCGTTGGGCCGCACATCACTTACTTATGACGACCTAAAAGCAGGCCGATTAGTTTGCCCCTTTGGCCCCAGAACCCCCTCAACCTATCAATACTACGTTGTCACCCCGCAAAGCACGTCAGAGATTACCAAAATCAAGGTTTTCCGGGAATGGCTGCTTGAAGAAGCCACGGCTGATGACTTTGTACCCAATGTACAGATCGACCTAGATAGAGCGAAAGAAAGAGGAGAAATTGGCACCGATCATGTCACCCCCAATAAAAACGAACAAAGCCGATAGTACTTCTAATTTATGTTTCAGAATCATATCCTTGCTCATTTAAGTGAAGGCATACTCCATTTCAGAAAAATCAAAAAAATTTTAAAAACCTAAAAACGAATCATTGACACAAAGCTGCTTTCGGGCGAGAGATTTCCCCACAGAGTGTCCTAGACAACACGTGCGGACGTGGTGGAATTGGTAGACACGACGGACTTAAAAAATTGAGTGCCTTTGGGGAAACCCAGAGAGTAGAACTGCTCAAATTCGGGGAAAGCTTAAATCGCAAGATAATGCCAATCCCGAGCCAAGCCCAAGACTTGAAAAAGATTTGGGAAGGTGTAGAGACTAGACGGGCAGCACCTACGACAAGGATCAGTGAGTTAGGCCTTGTTATGGTGAAGGGATAGTCCAGACCACAAACGCGCGGTGTTTACACCAAAGGCGTGGCAGCGAAAGCTGTAGATGGTATGAAAATCCGTTGGCTTCGGCCGTGCGGGTTCAAGTCCCGCCGTCCGCACCACTCTTCTTTTTTTAAGAAGAGACCGTTGCTAGAACATGATTTTGCTCTCCTTTGAAATTTTGCTTTGTTTCATTCCTTCAAAGAGAGCTTTATTAAACACAAATCTCCAGAACACCAGAACGCCGAGCTTCAAGATGCATGACAACACCTTACCACTTTTCTTCTTTGGCTCGCTGATGGATCAAGATGTCCTTGAAATTGTTTTGGGCAAAAAGATTGACGTTCAAAACCTCAAGCAAGGCGTACTCCTCGGGTATCAATGCGAAAAGGAAGCAAAAGAAAGCTATCCTGTACTCATCCCAAGCCCCGGAAAGCAGGCAACCGTGCTGATCGCAGGGTCTCTATCGACAACAGATATCGACCGTATTCTTTTTTATGAGACAGGCGAGTATGACCTTGTTCGCTTCAATTTGTTAATCGACGAAAAAGAAATTACAGCCCTGGGCTTTGCAACAGGCGATGGCATCGCATCATCGGGTGAGCGTTGGCATCTGAATGTCTGGCAAACGAAAGACAAAGCGGCGTTTTTACCCCTAGCTGAACGCTTTATGGAAGCATACGGGACAATGCCTCTACCGGAAGCTCTCATTTTTTGGGATCAACTCGTTGTGGAATTAGACCAAGACAAAATGGCCACGAGTTCTTCGATAGCAAGCTAACAAAAAAGCTCTTCGCAATACGAAGAGCTTTTTTAATCACGGTCCGTTGTTAACGGTTAACTATGCAACACCCGCATGTCATCGCTATTAAGAAAACCGGACAACCGTTCTGCTATTTTTTCAGGTGAATTTCTAAATTTTAATCCAACCTGAAGCCCGTGACGCCACATTACTTCACCGCCAAAATGAACAGACCCCGGCAGAATAAGCGTAACTTCACTATTCAACGGAACAGTGTCTGCAAGTTGTACTTTGACGCCAGTAACTGACACATCCACAACCTCACAGCTCGTAGATAGCTCTGGACCAAACTTTAAGCTCCCGCTCAACGCGGCCCCAATACGCGCTTTACCGCGACGCTCTTCTACACTTGCCTTTAATGCATCTTGCATTTCTATCGATCCCCCGTCGACTTCATTGCATTTCCATAAAATCCCATATAATTCAAAATGAACCAAGTATGGAAAAATTACAAGAGAATAAACAAACCAAAGGCAAATAGCTTAATAATATTGATGCATTTAAAGTAATATTTATGGTTAATATGCTTAAGTATAATTCGGGGTAAGGTCCTTTTATTCTTCTTTATAACTGCCGACAAAACCACTTATGCTCAATACTACAAAGAAAAGTCGCCATCACTTCGGCAAGTCACGTATAGCTGTTAAGAACAACATCAACGTCTTTTTCACATTGCATCAATAAATCTTCATTTGTTGATCGCATTACAATGCGCACCCCCGTACCTCCTCGTCCCATAAATGGATAGCTACCGACATCAACATCAGGGTATTTTTTCTGAATATCACCAAGGTCTTTGGCAATTTCCCCCTCCTTAGCATGAGACGTCAAAGTCCGTGAAATCATGGGTTTGCCCCCCGTTAGCCCCGGCGATAATTTTGAAAACATGGATTGCATAATCTTCGGGACGCCAGCCATAACAAAAACATTTTCGATCTGGTATCCCGGCGCAACAGAGATATCATTTTCAATGAGGCTGGCCCCTTGAGGTACATGTGCCATACGCAGGCGTGCTTCAGTTAACTGATCTTCGCCATAAAAAGCTAGCATAGCTTTATGTGCATCGGGATGAAGGATCAAAGGAACATCAAAAGCATCTGCAACACACTGCGATGTTATGTCATCATGTGTAGGACCAATACCACCTGTCGTAAAAACATAATCAAAAGCACTTCGCACCTCATTTACCGTGTGCATTATACGCTCTGGAATATCAGGGACAATTCTGGCCTCTTCCATTCTGATCCCGATTTCATTCAGCTTTTCACCAAGAAAAGAAAGATTTGAATCCTGAGTTCTTCCCGAAAGAATTTCATTCCCAATGATGACCAGACATGCCGTGTATATACGTTCCATAGTATTGCTTAAGCTCTCTTCGTTACAATCAACAAGTTATTGGATCAAAGTTCCCCTCGGATTACATATTTTAAAACCTTCACAACTTCTTCGGGCGTTCTGGTCACAGCAAGCGCCGCAGCATCAACTTCTTTCAAAGCATGTTGGTGGTCCGGTCCGTGCATGATGATCAACGGCTTTCCCAGTGCAGATGCGTATCCCGCATCAAAAGCTGCGTTCCATTGTTTATATTTCTCGCCAAAGCAAACAACAACGACATCGGATTTTTCTATGAGCGTACGGGTGCGAATTGCGTTTACTTTTGCACCTTTATGATCATGCCAGAATTTATCATCTTCTGCCCCGAGGATAGCGACACCGCAATCATCAGAAGATGCGTGGTCGGTTACAGGCGCAGAGATTTCCACAGGCAAGTTTAACTCTTGTACCTGTTGTTCAATCTCTTCACGCCAATTTGTATGAATTTCACCCGATAAATATATCTTCCAGATCATAACAGTTTTAATCCTTACAACAAATAAAATGGTAAATAATTAAGAGATAAAATTGTACCCAGAAAACCAGTACAAAACCCTTTGTAGGCTACAAAGAATGCACCATAGGAACAACAACCTTCTCTAAATTGCGATAAATTTAACATTGTCCAGTCACCTAAATCTTGACTATAAGCAGAATAACCAAGGGACTATCAATGAACTGGCAACCAGCTACAGCAATCAGAAAAACAGTAAAGCTTGTGCTTTTACTACAGTTCCTTGCTGTCTCATTGATTCCACAAGGGATGATGACCAGTTTTGCGGGCGATACTCTTACCCTGGTTATCTGCACCCCCGAAGGCATTAAAGAAATATCAGTTCCCGCAGAAGAAAAAAAAGAGGTTAAAAGCGGATCAAACTGTGCGTTTTCGCTCCATGCCGATCAGCATCTAGCCACGTTCAACAAACCAGTAGAACTCGCCGTATTATCAAAAGCATCTACGAACAGAATTTCAGACCGCCATTTAGCAGAACTTCAAAGACATCTGGCCTATGGGTCACGGGCACCGCCTATCTTCTCCTAAGTAATAAATTTATCAACAGTTGACTATGGAGCAACACGCATAAGAGCTGTTGTGCAAAAGGCACTTCATAAGCTTTTTCTTATGAACCTCTCCAAGCGTTAACACTCAAGAATAATTATCTCGTACAATGAGAATACTCAGGAGTTTGTCATGTCAAATATGACAGCAGATAACCCGTCCATGAACGATCATGGCACAGACGTTTCATCCACAACACTATCTCAAAAATTCTATCGCGCCGCCTGGCGTTGGCATTTTTACGCGGGCCTATATGTCATACCATTTCTTCTGGTACTTGCCGTAACTGGTTTGATCATGGTGTATTTCAATTCCATTGAAACCCGTTTCGGTGAAAAGCTTTATGTAACACCACAAGCGGAAATGGTGCTACCGACAGAGCAACTCAAAGCAGTTTCTAACGCCTACCCGAACAGTGTTATTGCTCAATATATGCCGCCCCCCGCAGCCGATCGTACCAGCCTTTTCACCATCAAGCTTGATGGTGAAAAAACAATCGTTTCCGTCGACCCTTATACAGCCCAAATTGTTGGGTCAGTGGAAAAAGATTCTACCTGGTTCTATTTTGCCAGTGACATTCATGCCAGCCTATTAATTGGTGATCTTGGTGATCGTCTGATCGAAATTGCCGCAGGCCTAACCATCCTCCTGATTGCAACAGGACTATATTTATGGTGGCCACGTGATGGCAAAGGATTGAGGCGTGCCCTTGTTCCTGATCTTACAGAAAAGGGGCGTACTTTCTGGAAAGAGCTTCATGTATCCATTGGCTTCTATATTTCAATTATCTTATTTTTCTTCCTGATTTCCGGCTTATCCTGGGCAGGCGTATGGGGTGGAAAATTTGTACAGCCATGGAGTACATTTCCAGCCGAAAAATGGGACAACGTTCCTCTTTCTGATGAAGTTCACGGCATGATGAATGACGGGGCAGTCAAAGAAATTCCCTGGGGATTAGAATTGACTAAAATGCCATTGTCCGGTTCGGACGCGGGGACAGTAGGCATTCCAGAAGGATACGCAATCAACTTGAATTCTATGGTTGTTCTGGCCCGTGGTATTGGCTTTGACACACAATTCCGTATCAATCTCCCCGGGTCACCAACCGGTGTTTACACTATATCTGCAGACTCTATGGACGGGGATACAGATACACCAACCGGCGACAGAACTGTCCATGTTGATCAATACAGTGGCAAGGTCCTTGGCGAAGTCGGATATGAGGATTACTCCCTGATGGCGAAATCAATGGCTGTTGGCATTGCCCTTCATCAAGGTGACATGGGATGGTGGAACTCAGTCCTTAACGCCCTGTTTTGTCTTTCTGTGATCTTTCTGTGTATCAGCGGTATTGTTATGTGGTGGATCCGTCGCCCCAAAGGTGCTGGAAGACTCGTTGCTCCTCCCCTTCCTCAAAACCTACCACTCTGGAAAGGGGCAGTGTTTATCATGCTCCTTCTCTCTCTGGCTTTTCCTTTGGTGGGGCTTACTCTTCTTGGAGTACTTGCAATAGATCTCTTGGTTCTCTCGCAACTACCTTTCATGAAACGTGCTTTTAACTAAAGCCAAAACAGCGAAGGGAGGCTCTTGAGCCTCCCTTTTCTTTAATCTACCCAGACGTTACCAACGCTCATGTTCTTAGGCAAACTTCCTTCTGGCCAAAAACTGTCTTTGCGCGCACCGAAGACAAAATGTTGCAAACACGCACCATACAATGCACCCGAGCACGACAACTTCGGGCGAGACATCCCTATCAAATAGCCACCCAAAAAGAGCGGGAGATAGAGCAGAAGCGAGAACAGACACAGACATCGCCATTGCCCTTATCGCCCCAATATGTCTTGTTCCATAAACTTCGGCCCAAATTGCGCTTGTCACTGTAGATCCAAAGCCAACTGAAATTCCAATAAAGCTCATGAACAATGTCGCCGCATAGAGGTCTTGAAATAACCCTAGGAACAGTAACCCAATCAGGAAAACAGGGATATGGACAACCAACAATCTCAACGCACCAAAACGATCTACTAAGGCCCCCGCCATAACAGCACTAATAGTAATCATCACAGCGTAGACCGTGAAATTTCCGGCGAACCATGCCATTGACCAGCCTTTACTCGTGACGATATGAATTTGATGAAAAAAGATACCTGTCACAATAAAGGCCAATGTTCCCAGGCCAGGCAACATTAAATAGAACCCTTTGTCCCTCAGAACATCGCGACGAGACCACTGTTTATGATCATCACTTCCAGCAGACGCCAAAGCCTGACTTTTAATCTGCTCGTTCATGCGCGCATCACGCTCACTGTGCCCGCGCAAGAGAAGAAAAACCAAAGGCATAAGGATGAGGCCTAAAAAGCCAGCATTCAAAATCCAGGCATCTCGCCAGTCCAACAAACTCAGCATCCAGATTGTCAGTAAAGGTAAGCTCGCCTCGCCAAGGGAAAGACCTAATGATGCTATCGAAATAGCACGCCCTCTATTGTCGTGAAAATAACGTGCCATCGCGGTTACAGATATGTGACTCATAAGCCCTTGACCACACAATCGAACCAGAAAGAAAATAGGGAAGATCAAATATGGCAATCCAGATGGTATAAAAGCCAAAGCCAAAGTAGCTGTGCATAACCCCAAGATCACCAAATAGCTATACGCCCGTAAATCCATATGGTCGATCTGCTTGCCAAACCAAATCACTGCGAACCCATTAATCAATGTCGCAGAAGAATAGAAGGCACCAAAATCACCGTGGGACAAATTCAGATCGGTTCGAATTTCTTCACTGAACAAAGAAACATAGAACGTCTGACCAAAGCTGGATGCAAAAGCCACCACAAAGCCAAAGGCCAAGAACCGGGCATTGGTCAAAATAAAATTGAACATGGGTTACGCCCATAAATAAGGGATAATGATGATCAGAAGAGAAGATGTCAGAATGAAGACGACAGTCTGAGAATAACCGGAATTAGCGGGGTAACAAGATCTTATTATTTAAGATGAAGCAAAACCAACACCTACAATCACATCATCAAATACCTTTAACGCTGATAGTACCCTTTTGTCTTCATGCAGCGGTTAAAGTGAATAGCCTGCCTTTTTTTAACGTCTTTCTTATCAATACTCTGACGAAGGTTTAAAATGGATGATGTTCCCCCTCCGTGACTGTCCCCAAAACTGCCTCCGCGATCATCTTCAATTCGTGCATCGTGCGCGACAAGACCTTTTGCATAATAATGACAGGAAGCGACATCATTTTCATAATCAACTTCTGTTTTCGGCGTTTCAGCAGAATACAGCTTGCCATCAGGCGCCTTAATAATCGGTTGTCCTTGTGCCGGGGTTTGATCCGGAGCTTGTGCAGGCATAGAGGATGGTTCTGCAGAACCATAAGGATAACTGTTCGTTACGGGTTGATCACTGATACTCAGACCACCATCTGTTTCATTCACAGTCCCGGTAACATTCTGATTGATAACTTCGTTTGAATTTCCACTCGGCGAATTTCCACTGAGCGAATTTCCACTGGGTGGGATTGCCAATGTCGAAGGTGCCGATGTATAGGTTTTCGTCTGTTTTTCGGGCGCCGCTTGTTCACTCTTCCCACCAAATGCACACCCTGAAAGCAGAATAGCAAGAGCAGAAGCAGTAAAAACAAAACGGCAATTCATAAAAATTCTCCCGATAAATTGGTGAGCAATAAGATAGGTAAGTAAACACCTGCGTTTTAACAGGTTTGGCTCAAATAATAAAAGCGAACAAAAGTTAACAACAACTTGTACTGGCTTCCAGATCTTTGGCAAGTGTTATAAATGGCACTTGAGGATCTTTTAAGAAAGTTCAACCTATCTTATAGATCATATGTGAGTTCTTTATTAATTCCCCTTGCTATAAAAAGCAGTATCCCATTACGGTCGTTCAAAAGAGGATCTTATGAAATTTGACGCACCTTTAATCCCCGGAAAACTGATTAAAAGATATAAACGCTTTTTAGCTGACGTAGAGCTGACGGACGGTACAATTGTGACCGCACACACCACGAATACAGGCTCAATGCTCGGTCTGATTGAAGCAGGTTCACCTGTTTGGCTTTCAGAATCAGACAATCCTAAACGAAAATTGAAATATACTTGGGAAATCGGTGCGGCAGGAGAAACTGCCGTGGGCGTTAATACATCTGTTCCCAACAAACTTGTAGTCCAAGAAATATCTGCTGGAAATATTCCGCGTCTCACTGGATACACTGCAATCAAACGAGAAGTTAAATATGGTCAAAATTCTCGTATAGATGTTTTCTTACAAGCAGAAGACAAAGCCGATTGCTATGTGGAAATCAAATCAGTTACCTTAAGTAGAGCATCCGGTGTGGCGGAATTTCCAGATGCTGTCTCTGCAAGAGGCACAAAACATCTGCAAGAGCTAGGGGACATGGTACAAGAAGGACATAGAGCCGTCATGTTCTACCTTGTACAAAGAAGTGACTGCACTGTACTTGCTCCCGCTAAGGATATTGACCCTGTTTATGCTGATGCTTTGAAAGTCGCAATGACACGTGGCGTTGAAGTTATCATCTATAGTTGTGATGTTACGCCAGAAGGAATTCACTTGGATAAGGCGCTTGAGCTAGGTATATAAACATTAAATATCGTAACACTGAAGACAGTTCGTAAATGATAGACGTAACTGTAAGGCACACTAGAAATGGAAGAAATAACGTGATCGACAATCTGACACGTGAAGAACGACAATTTGTAACCTATACAGAAGAAGACTTTGCCGGAATGCGCAAAGCCGGGCGATTGGCTGCAGAAACCTTGGACTTCATCACACCATACGTACAACCAGGTGTGTCCACAGGAAAGCTGAATGATCTTTGTCATGAGTTTATTACATCTCATAACGCGATCCCTGCGCCACTGAATTACAAAGGCTTCCCAAAATCAATCTGTACATCTGTCAACCATGTTGTCTGTCACGGCATTCCTGGCGAAGACAAGATTTTGCGTGATGGTGATAGCCTAAACATAGATGTAACGGTTATTTTGGACGAATGGCATGGCGATACCAGCCGCATGTTTTTTGCCGGAAAACCAAACGTCAAAAGCAAGCGTCTGAGTGAAGTAACCTACGAATGTCTGCTGCGTGGGATTGAAGTGGTCAAGCCCGGCGCTACGCTTGGCGACATTGGGCATGCAATACAAACCTATGCCGAAGAAAACCGCTTTTCTGTGGTCGAAGATTTTTGTGGTCACGGCATTGGCCGCAGCTTCCACACACCGCCCAGCATCTTACATTATGGGCAAGCCGGAAAAGGTGCCCGTTTGTTAGAGGGCATGATCTTCACCATCGAGCCCATGATCAATGGGGGCAAATACGCCGTCAAAGTTCTCAATGATGGCTGGACAGCCGTAACGAAGGACAAATCTCTTTCAATGCAGTACGAGCACACATTAGGTGTAACCGCCGATGGATGCGAAATTTTCACACTCTCTCCCAAAGGTTGGCATAAACCGCCTTACGATTAAGCCTTCTTAAATTTGGATACACACCCTATAAATCTGGATACACTCAGGCATTGGTTTGAAAACAGAAAAACCACATTATCATGGTCATCGCGATAGGCTACGTCAGCGCCTGCTGGAAAAGGGTGCTGAAAGCCTTGCTGATTATGAGGTGCTTGAGCTCCTTCTTTTTGGCGTTAATCCACGGGGCGACACCAAACCTCTGGCAAAGAAACTCATTGAAACTTTCGGGTCTTTAGCCGAAGTCTTTTCGGCGTCACCTGAAGAGCTCAAAAAAGTTACTGGTGTAGGTGATGCAGCCGCGTCACTGCTAAAGCTAATTCCCGAAGCGGCCCGCCGCTTAACAAAAGATGCCATTCTTGATCATCCCGTGATTGATACATGGGACCGCCTTATCGAATATTGCAAAATCGTTATGGCGCGGGAAAAAATAGAACAGTTTCGATTGCTTTTTCTAGATCGGAAAAATCGTCTTATTACTGATGAAATTCAGCAAAAAGGTACAATTGATCACACCCCGGTCTATCCACGGGAAGTTGTTAAGCGTGCTTTGGAACTAAATGCCTCTGCCCTGATCATGGTCCACAATCACCCCAGCGGCGACCCCTCCCCATCACAAGCAGATATCACTATGACAAAAGAAGTCAAAGAAATCTGTGGCAAGCTTGGGATCGAACTACATGATCATCTCATCATCAGCAAAACGGGGAACAGCAGCTTTCGCCATCTTGGGATTCTGTAAAAAAGTGCTATCTTCCTAATATAAAGAGGCCACCTTTCGGCAGCCTCTTTTAGGATATAATGGATCGTTTTATTGCGACTTAACCTGACGCAACCGATACCAAAAAGAGAATAGATAGAAGAACAAGAAACAAGCGACATAAAACTCGCTAAGCTCGTTCAAATCCATATCAAAATACATAAGCTCATCAAGCCGGGTCCATTTCTGAAACAATTGCCTCAGAACACGACTAACAAGACAGTAGATTGTCACAGGTAAACCAACAATAGTTGGGAATAGCCAGTAAAGCGCGCTGCCCATTGCTGGTTTGGTCATATATCCAAACTTGATAATAAGCGGAATAACAATCGTTCCAATCGCCATGCCAACCATGATAATCGATTTTATTGTTGTATCATGACCATTGAGCGTATTGTGGAAATTAGTCTCGTTATGGTCATTAATGGCCGCCAAGCTTTCGGGCGTTTCCCACTGGAACCAATGCTGCCCCCAACTCGCTTCTTCGCCCGCAGCAATAAAGACTGCTATCGTAGAAAGCATCAACCAATAACCGAGGTATTTTGACGGCAGAGCATCACGCATACGCCAAGCAAGGAAGCCAAAAATAACCGCTGGCACCAACATAACAAACGCAGCATTCTCAACGATACCACGCCGTTCGCTCTCAATATAGTATTCGTACTCTGCCCAATCTGGAAAAATCGTACGACCAATAACCATGACCGCGACCATCAATAATGGCAGCCACTGCCAATAAAGCTTGGAAAAGTCAGTTAGATTATCAGCATTTTTTACTGAATTTTGTGTCACATCCGCCTCAATGAATTTTTCATTAAATTTTATCGTCGAGGGCTATAACACAAGAAACGAGCTGTTGAAAGACAGAGACACAAAGACAAAGGGTTGTATGTAAAATGGAAAAATCACTTCTGTTTGTTAACAAAACTATCTTCACAGAAGGAAAGCACCCTATAAAATAACTATAACAGTTGACAGACGCTAACAACTTCGCTTGTTTCACCCTGAGATTGTTGGCAGTAAAAGCTAGCCATACCTTTGTGCACTTTCCAAAAGGAACAAAAGCACCATGATCCCGCGTTATAGTCGCCCAGAAATGACTTCAATCTGGGAAGCAGAAAACAAGTTTCGTATCTGGTTTGAAATTGAAGCACATGCTTGCGACGCCCAAGCATCTCTGGGCGTTATCCCTAAAGAAGCAGCCGCCGTTATTTGGAAAAAAGGTCAAATACCTTACACTCCTGAACGCATCGCTCGTATTGATGAAATTGAAGCCGAAGTTAAACACGACGTTATCGCATTTCTGACAGAGCTAGCTGAGAACGTTGGTGAAGAATCCAGATTTGTGCACCAAGGCATGACATCCTCAGATGTGTTGGATACTTGCTTGTCTGTTCAGATGTCACAAGCTGCTGATATTTTGCTTGCTGATGTGGATCGCTTGCTCGCCGCACTGGAAAAGCGTGCCAAAGAAACTAAGCACATGGCTTGTATTGGTCGTTCCCACGGCATCCATGCCGAACCTGTAACCATGGGGCTTAAATTTGCCCGTTTCTATGCCGAAATGGACCGAAACAAAAAACGCCTGCAACAAGCCCGTGAAGAAATTGCAACCTGTGCAATTTCCGGTGCTGTAGGTACCTTTGCGAATGTTGATCCATCCGTAGAAGAACACGTTGCCGATAAAATGGGTTTGACGCCCGAGCCAATTTCGACACAGGTCATCCCCCGTGATCGTCATGCAAATTACTTTGCTGTTCTGGGGATCATCGCTTCTTCGGTCGAAAACGTTGCAACTGAAATCCGTCACCTGCAACGCACTGAAGTTCGCGAAGCACAGGAATATTTTGCGCCGGGTCAAAAAGGCTCTTCTGCAATGCCGCACAAACGCAACCCAATTCTGACAGAAAACCTGACCGGATTGGCGCGTATTGTTCGTTCCGCAGTTACACCTGCCCTGGAAAACGTCGCCCTATGGCACGAGCGTGATATTTCACACTCTTCTGTTGAACGCATGATCGGCCCAGATGCGACTGTAACACTTGATTTTGCTCTAAATCGCTTGGCCGGCACGATCGAAAAACTTGTAGTCTATCCGCAAAACATGCTCGATCATATGAACAACTTTGGTGGTATCCACGATGCCCAGCGTGTTTTGCTTTACCTCACACAGAACGACATCAGCCGTGAAGATGCTTATCGCATTGTTCAACGCAATGCCATGCGGGTTTGGAAAAGCTATGGCATTGATCCAGATAATCCAGATTCACCAGCTGAGCTCGATGCTGTAGAAAAAGAAGCACAGGAACACGACAACCGTTTCTTCTTCTTTATGTCTAAAGACGAAGGTTTAATGGAGATTCTAAGCGTTGAAAAACTCAGCAAACTTCTTGATGAAGATTCCATCAGCTACCACACCAAAAATGTTGATCGTATTTTCGAGCGCATTTTCGGGAAGTGATTTAGCTTCACGAACGGTATATCCTTGAACAAGAGAGCCCCTGTTTTTGGGGCTCTCTTTATATTATATAAGCCCTTGAAATCGTCTATTCGTTTTTCACCAGCTCTATAGCCTGCTGCATAAATTCTTGAATCTGCCTTTCGATACGATGTTCAGATTTGTGCACACCGTGACGATTAAAATCATCGACGACCTTAACCTGCAACCGATCGCGCCCCGTGTCGTTGATATGCAACTGAACTAACTCTTCTGCATATTTTTCGATATAGCTCCTAGAGAATTCCATTAATTCACCAGCCCAAAGCCCGACCAATCTATTCCGGCGTATTTTAGCTTTAAAGAGAATATCCTGCTCATGCTTAAACTTGTTTTCATGAGCTTCTTTCAATTCCTGCAATACATCCATATTTACATTTCCCTGAAAGATACTGAAATACTTCTGTATCGTTCAGTATAAACGCAACTTAATAACCAAAAGTTTATTCGCAAAGCCTCAAGCCACTTATCAAGCAATATGATTTAAAACCAAAAAAGGAGCCTTCTCTAGAAAGCTCCTTTTAACGTAATCATAAAAAAACGAGGCTAATTGCGATTATTAGCTCATCATCTGTTTTTTGGCTTCTTCCATCAATTCAGCCATCTGACGCTCTAACTGATGAACTGATTTATCTACATTACGGCTCTGGAAATCTTTGAGAACCTTTTGTTTAACGTCCTCTTCACCAGGCTCAATCAAGTCTGCTTTGACAACAGTCTTTGCATATTCTTCCGCAGCATCCCCGGTGAGACCCATCAAATCAGCAGCCCAAAGCCCAAGAAGCTTGTTACGACGTGCTTCTGTTTTGAACCGCAATTCTTCATCGTGCTGGTATTTGTCTTCAAATGCCTTTTCGCGGTCACTAATATTAGTCATAGAACAAAGACTCCTTGCCTGAACTTAATTGTCATTCTTGAATTTAAAACTTGTCGGTTATTCAGTACGAAATCAGTTTGCAAAATAACTGAAAGCCATTCATCGAACCATCTGTTATATATTTTGTCATAACGCTTCTCTTCTGCAAGGGAAACCCTTTAATTATATCAATATAATTACATTTTATAGCAGGATTCATGTGTACCGTTACCCTTCTCTCTCGCCCAGGTCATAAATGGCCGCTTTTATTTGCAGGCAATCGCGACGAAATGAATGATCGTCCTTGGCTTCCCCCAAAACGTCATTGGGATGACCGCCCAGAAACTATTGCAGGCTTGGATGAACTTGCCGGGGGCACTTGGTTGGGAGTAAATGATTACGGCCTCATATCATGTGTTTTAAATCGTCGAGGAAGCCTCGGCATGAAAGAAGACAAACGGAGTAGAGGCGAACTGGTTCTAGAAGCTCTAGATCACGCTGATTCTTATGATGCTGCCATAGCGCTTGCCGATTTAAATACAGCAGCTTACAGAAGCTTTAATCTTATTATTGCAGATTATAAAAAAGCTTTCTGGTTACGAAATGATACAGAAAATGGTCCGGGGATGGTCGAAGTTTTCCCCATTCCCAAGGGTATTTTTATGATCACAGCTGGCGATGGCAACGACGCCAGTCCACGTATCATTTCCCATAGACAGGATTTTGAGAATTCCATTCCTGATGTCGATGCAAATGACTGGTCGGGATGGAAGGAAATTTTAGCCCGTAAAAATTGCGATCCCAAAAAGGCAATGACAGTGCAAACCCAAACAGGGTTTGAAACAGGTTCATCCTCTCTCATTGCCTTAGCCAACCCAGAGATCACGACAAAATTCGGGACTCCGGAAAAAACAAAATGGTGGTTTGCCAATGGCAAGCCCGGTGATGTTCCTTTTGAAGAAGTACAGATATAAAATTCATTTCATCAGTTCAAACTGATAAACACGAAAAATACAAATTCAACAACTTAAAAAAACAAGATAAATAAATCAGAATGATCTGTAATATTAAGCAGTTAATACTGCTGAAACAGAAAGAGCTTATTTCCAACAAATTCTATCTGGCTGAGAAAGCCAAAGTGGGATTGTCTTCTATAGCGTAGGCTGCTATATGGACCGCGAATGTATAAGGTTGGAAACAGAAATTCATCCTTTGTTATCTCTTTACGGGTAGAAACCCAAGGGACTGAGAAAATGCCAGGCAAGCCATTTTACAAAGGCAAACCATTGGCCTCTTTAACGGGCACATTACACTATTGCCTGTCATCCGCACCTATTGGCGCAGGGTCAGTTCTGTCACATCTGCCCATAAACGGTTTCCATAAAACTTTGACGACTTTTTCTCTGAAAACTAGACCAGCAATGATACAAGCGTTTGTTCTGATCTTGTGTATGTCGTCACGTAAAACTGTGAACGAAATCTGGGCCTAAAGGCCCATTGTAGCGGGGGCCTTTAAAAGGTCCCCAAGTTGTTTAAACGAAAGTCGCTAATCAGTTAGTCGAAATACCTACCGACGACGGTTCGCAACTGAATAATGGAGAATACGGGTGAAAGCGCGCATCCATGTCACTCTGAAAAACGGAGTCCTAGACCCCCAGGGCAAAGCAATCGAACACACACTAGGCTCTTTGGGCTTTGATGGTGTTAACGAAGCACGTCAGGGAAAATTCATCGAACTCGATATCGCAGAAACCGATGAAGTTAAAGCACGCGAAACCGTTACAGCCATGTGCGAAAAGCTTTTGGCAAACACTGTGATCGAAAACTATTCCATCGATCTGGAACAGTAAGTTTGTGCTTTGCAGAAATCTATTTCTGCAATCACAACTAAAGATCTGTAATGGCTTACTGTAATTTCAAACTACGAGGAACTTGCCAATGAAAGCGGCGGTTATCGTTTTCCCAGGATCCAACTGTGACCGAGATATTCAGGTTGCATTGCGTCAATCCATGGGATCAGAACCCCAGATGGTCTGGCATAAAGATGCCGACTTTGATGATGTTGATCTAATTTGCCTTCCCGGCGGGTTTTCCTATGGCGATTATCTTCGCTGTGGCGCCATGTCAGCGAAATCACCCGTTATGAAAGAAGTTGTTACCCGTGCGAACAAAGGGGTTCCTGTTCTCGGTATCTGTAATGGCTTTCAGATTCTGACAGAATGTGGCCTGGTCCCAGGCGCGCTCATGCGTAACAGCAATCTAAAATTTGTCTGTAGGGATCTTCACCTAAAAGTAGAACGTAACGACACCGTTTTCACACAGCACTATCAGGCCGGGCAAAATATCCGTATTCCTGTTGCGCATCACGATGGAAACTACTTCGTAGATTCAGAAGGCCTAAAAGCCTTGGAAGACAATGGACAAGTTGCCTTCCGTTATAGCGCAGAAGACGGCAGTGTTAATGATGACAGCAACCCGAACGGCTCCCTTAATAATATTGCCGGTGTGTACAATGCCAAAGGCAATGTTCTTGGCATGATGCCGCACCCTGAACGTCGTTGCGAAGATGTCCTTGGCGGTACAGATGGACGCCCCATGTTTGATAGCCTGGTTGCGGCACTTTCATAAGGTGATAGAAAAATGAGTGAAATTACCCCTGAAATCGTCGCTGAACACGGGATCAACGAAGAAGAGTACGCCCTTGTTCTCGAAATTATGGGTCGCGAACCCAACCTTCTCGAACTTGGCATCTTTTCGGTTATGTGGTCCGAGCACTGTTCCTACAAATCATCAAAAAAATGGCTTAAAACGCTTCCAACCGAGGGTCCCCAAGTCATTATGGGCCCAGGTGAAAACGCCGGTGTTATTGATATTGGCGACGGCAATGCTGCCATTTTCAAAATGGAAAGCCACAACCACCCAAGCTTTATCGAACCTTACCAAGGTGCAGCTACAGGTGTCGGTGGTATCCTGCGTGATGTCTTCACCATGGGTGCCCGCCCAATTGCCAACGTAAACGCGCTGCGTTTTGGTGAGCCTGATCACCCAAAAACACGCCATCTCGTTTCTGGTGTTGTCGCTGGTGTTGGTGGCTATGGTAACTGCGTCGGCGTGCCGACAGTCGCAGGTGAAGTAGAATTTGATCCTTCTTATAACGGTAACATCCTCGTAAACGCCATGACCGTTGGTCTGGCAAAGGCAGACCGTATCTTCACTGCCCAGGCATCTGGTATAGGGAACCCCGTTGTTTATGTCGGCTCTAAAACAGGTCGTGACGGCATCCACGGGGCGACAATGGCTTCGGCTGAATTTGATGATGCGTCTGATGAAAAGCGGCCTACAGTACAGGTCGGCGATCCTTTCACAGAAAAGCTGTTGATTGAAGCCTGTCTGGAACTCATGCAAACGGATGCGATCGTTGCTATTCAGGATATGGGGGCTGCTGGGCTGACATCTTCTTCTTTTGAGATGGCTTCTTCTGGCGACATGGGCGTTGAGCTTAATTTGGATCAGGTTCCACAGCGCGAAGAAGGCATGACTCCTTATGAGATGATGCTGTCCGAAAGTCAGGAACGCATGCTGATCATCCTCAAGCCAGGGAAAGAAGATCTCGCACGTTCTATCATGGAAAAATGGGACCTCGATTTTGCTGTCATTGGCACGCTGACAGATAGCAAGCGTATGGTTCTGAAATTCCACGGAGATATCGTTGGTGATCTTCCGATCAAACCATTGGCGCATCATTCCCCAGAATATGATCGTCCGTGGGTGCCAACACCAGATTCCAAAGATGTACTGGCAAACGATATCAAAGAAGCAACCGACACAACGGATGCTTTGAAGACTTTGATGAGCTCTCCGAACATGTCCAGCCGTCGCTGGGTGTGGGAACAATACGATCACATGGTAATGGGCGATACGATCCAACGCCCAGGTGGTGACGCTGGTGTTGTTCGTGTTCACGGTACTAATCGTGCTCTTGCTGTGACTTCTGACTGTACGCCGCGTTATTGCAAAGCGAACCCGGTTCGCGGTGGCGCACAAGCCGTGGCAGAAACCTACCGCAACATTACCGCGGTTGGTGCGACGCCTTTGGCTATTACCGATAATATGAATTTTGGTAACCCGGAGCGTCCTGAAATTATGGGACAGTTTGTTGGTTGTATCGAGGGTATGCGAGACGCTTGTCTGGCTCTGGATTACCCCGTCGTATCCGGAAACGTGTCCCTTTACAACGAGACCAACGGCAAAGGTATTCTACCAACGCCGGTTATCGGTGGTGTCGGCTTACTTAAAGATTCTGATAAAACTGCCACTGTTACTTTTGGATCAGAAAACGAAAGCCTCGTTCTTATCGGAGACTCAATCGGGCATATAGGCATGTCCATATACCTTGATGTCATCGAAGGACGTCGTGAAGGGAATGCCCCGGTTGTTGATCTTGCTGCCGAACGTAAAAACGGTGATTTTGTCAGATCTCAGATTGAAGGTGGTTTTGTAGAAAGCTGTCACGATCTCTCTGACGGTGGCCTTGCCGCAGCAATTGCAGATATGGCCATAGCCTCAAACATGGGTGCCGAAGTCATAAAACCTGCTAACGTTGAGATACCAACGACAGCATGGTTATTTGGTGAAGATCAGGGACGTTACCTGATTTCTATCGGTGATGCCGAAAGCTTGCTCGAAGCAGCCGAAGAAGCTGGTGTTTCAGCTGTTGTTGTTGGACGTACAGGCGGCAATGACTTGACGCTACCGGGTGGAAGCACCATATCCGTTGCAGAGCTTCGTGCATGTAACGAAGCATGGATGCCGAACTATATGGCTGGATAGTCTAATCTATCCTTCGAAAAGAAATTTTGACGCAGGAGAGGATTAAACATACCTCTCCTGTAGATCTTTTCGAACAAGCTTTGTAGTGTGGTATCTGAAAAGGGTTGAGAATCCAAAACAAGGTCTCAATCTGAACCGGAGAAATGAGAACAAGGACAGTATTTATGCCGATGAACCCTGCAGAGATCGAAGCACTGATTCGGGAAGCACTGCCCGAAGCAGATGTAACCATTGAAGATCTTCGTGGCGATGGTGATCACTATGCAGCTTACGTCGTTTCGCCTGCCTTTGAAGGAAAAACCCGCGTGCAACAGCACCAAATGGTTTATCAAGCCCTTCAAGGACGCATGGGCAATGAGTTACACGCGCTGGCTTTACAGACCTCTGCCCCGCAGAACTAAGCCCACCTATTAAATTAATACGATCAAGGAATAGACCCTATGGATAACGTTGTCGCTGAACGCATTCGTCAGGAAGTAAATGAAAACGACGTTGTACTTTTCATGAAAGGAACACCTGTATTTCCACAATGTGGGTTTTCCGCAACTTCTGCCCAAATCCTCACTCATCTCGGCGTAAAATTTACTGGTATTGACGTTCTTCAAGACCCAAGCATTCGCCAAGGTATTAAAGATTTTAGTAACTGGCCGACTATTCCACAGCTTTACGTCAAAGGTGAATTCGTTGGCGGCTGTGATATTCTTCGCGAAATGTTCCAGACCGGTGAGCTGCAACAGTTCTTCAAAGACAAAGGGTTAGAAACTCAAGAACAAGCTTCTTAACCTTCACTGACAATCGAAAGAGGCCGCTTTATGCGGCCTTTTTTTGTCCCAAACAAATCAAATTATTATTGAATTAATTCTCCAAGAGAATGAATAGCATGACGAAACCAAGATTCCTTACACAGCTGTTCACAATTTCCAGCTTTCTCTTTTTATCTATTGATAACTCAGTATCTGCTAGTTCAATAAATCCTTATCCTGAAGAAATTAAAGAAGTTCTCGCTAAATATAAAATTGACGAAAGCAAGATTACGTCGCAAAGAACTATTAGGGATTTTCGTAACAAGCGCAGAATATTTGGGTACGATACCTATATTCGTTTTGAAGACTGCAAAGGTTATTTGCAAATTGTTCAGCATCGTTTTGGGCGCGTGGACCGAATTTACACCAGAGGCGAATGTAAATTTCCTCGCATCGAAAGCTTTTAAGTTTTAAATCTTTGGTCAAAAGCACAGAGGCTTAAAACAGTCGAGACAATACGAATTACGGAAATAAAAAAGGTTGCCAGCAAAGCTGACAACCTTTTTTGATAACCATTTGATGCCACCGAAAATCGTTGGCAGAATTTTCGTCCCGATTAGCGGGAGTAAAATTCGATGATTAGGTTTGGTTCCATCTGAACTGGATATGGAATATCAGCAAGTTCAGGAACGCGAACGAAAGTAGCTTTCATCGCTTTCAGATCGGAATTTACATATTCTGGAACTTCACGCTCAACAGATTCGACAGCTTCCAGAACCATTGGGATCTGACGGCTTTTCTCTTTAACTTCGATCACATCGCCTTCTTTAACAAGATAAGAAGGAATGTTCACTTTTTTGCCGTTTACAGTTACGTGACCGTGGTTCACGAACTGACGCGCAGCAAATACAGTTGGTACGAATTTCGCGCGGTAAACAACAGCGTCCAGACGGCTTTCAAGGATACCCACAAGGTTTTGACCTGTGTCACCTTTACGACGGTTAGCTTCTGCGAAGTAACGACGGAACTGTTTTTCACCGATGTTACCGTAGTAACCTTTGAGCTTCTGTTTGGCCATAAGCTGTGTACCAAAGTCAGAAGTCTTACCTTTGCGGCGTTGGCCATGCTGACCTGGGCCGTAGTCACGACGGTTTAGGGGGCTTTTTGGGCGACCCCAAAGATTCACGCCAAGACGGCGATTAATCTTATATTTAGCAGCAATACGCTTGGACATTTCTGTATCCTATATATTAAGTTTGGTGTCCCGGTAGTTCCAATTAAGGACGGGGAACAGGCCTTGGGCCGCCCCACTTTCCCGGGAATGCAGGCGCGACTATACGGATACACTTCCAAAAGTCAAACCTATTTCCCGCTGTACAGATTGAAAAGCCTGCGTAAGATGCCTTTTATATCTTTCTTGCAGGTCAGCAGAAATACCCATTTTACGAGGTTAAGCCAATGGCAATCCACTTTTCCGAAGAGGAACTGGCCCAACGCCGCCAAAACACTATTAATGAAATGGTAAAAAGAAACTTAGACGGAATGCTAATTTTCCGTCAAGAATCAATGTTTTACCTAACCGGATACGATACTTTCGGTTACGTTTTCTTTCAGTGTCTTTACCTTGGCTCCGATGGAACAATGACTTTGCTGACTCGATCGGCAGATCTACGGCAAGCCAAACATACATCGATTATTGACGATGTGAGGATATGGGTTGATGGCCCCGATGCGACACCTGAATTGGAACTCCGGAAGATTCTGGATGAGCATGGCGGAAAGGATAAAACCTTTGGAGTCGAACTTGAGGCCTACGGATTAACAGCCCGAAACGGACGCCGTCTTTATGCTGCACTGGAATGTTTTTGTCGTCTTGAAGATGCCTCTGATCTCGTAAGCCAACTCAGGGTCATCAAAAGTCCTGCAGAGCTGGGATATGTGCGCAAAGCTGCTGAACTTGCTGATAATGCACTCCGCGAAGCAAATGAGCTTTGCGTGCCCGGAGCATTTGAAGGCGACATTCTCGCCGCCATGCAAGGGGCCGTCTTCAAAGGCGGCGGCGATTATTCAGGTAATGAGTTTATCATTGGATCAGGCCAAGATGCCCTTCTATGTCGATATTTCACAGGCCGTCGTCACCTTGATTCTGAGGACCAAATTACACTGGAATGGGCCGGCGCCTATCGTCACTATCACGCGGCGATGATGCGTACCATTGTAGTTGGCACACCGTCGGTCCGTCAGATTGAAATGCACAAGGTCGCGACAGATGCCATGGCAGCTTGTATGGACGCCCTAAAACCCGGCGCAGCCGTCGGTGATGTGTTTGATGCCTACGCACGAGTTGCGGATGAAGCAGGTATGCAGAAACATCGACTTAACGCTACTGGATACAGCCTCGGAACCACTTTTGCACCGAACTGGATGGATTGGCCAATGTTCTACCATGGTAATCCTGTAGAAGTGCAGGAAAATATGGTCTTCTTCCTTCACATGATCCTGATAGATAGCGATAACAACACCGCCATGTGCCCCGGCCAGACAGTTGTCGTTACAAAAAATGGCTGTGAGAATCTTTCCAAAATGCCGCTTGATTTGATTTCGAACGGATAGGACAAAAAGGATGTGAGGATTGAAACTTAACAATTTCTCTTCATCCTTCCTTCACAATAGAAAGAGCTATTTCTTTGGCTTTTGCACTCTTGGACCAAGCTGCAATGTCTTCACCACACCGTGCAGTGTATTGACTTCCTGGTCCGTTAAATGAGCCCGTTGAAAAATATTCCGTAAATTACGCACCATGTTTGGACGTTTTTCCGGCGGCCAGAGGAACCCGGATTCATCTAAGGCTGCCTCAAGACGTTTGTAAAAATTCAACAACTCGTCTTTAGTCGCAAGCGGAGAACTACCAAGCAAAAGTTCTTCATCCGGGACGTCAACACCCTGCTGAAACCATTCATACGCGATCAACAAGACAGCTTGTGCCAAGTTCAACGAAGAAAACTTGGGGTTCAACGGAACCGAGATAACAGTATCAGCCAAAACAACATCATCATTATGCAGACCAGCCTTTTCCGGCCCGAAGAGAACACCAACCTTCTGACCAGATTGATCAAAAGCACGCATTTCTTTGGCCGCATAATGTGGAACCGCTACAGGTTTTGTCATGTCCCGGGTCCGGGCCGTCGTTGCATAGACTTTATGTAAATCGGCAACCGCCTCTTCTGTCGTCTCGAAAATTTTCGCTTTTTCAAGCACCTCAATCGCGCCCGCGGCCGATGCTTCCGCCGCAGGGTTCGGCCAACCATCTCTGGGTTTGACAAGACGCAGTTCGGTAAGACCGTTATTCAACATGGCACGAGTGACCATGCCAATGTTTTCGCCAAGCTGGGGTTTTACCAGAATAATGACTGGGCCGCCTGTTTTTGAAGTGTGAGCCAAATTTTCTTGAGTGGAATCAGTACCGGCCACCGTGTTCTCCGTTCTCGAAATCAAACCTTAGATAGAATGCTTTTCGGGATTAAATGCTTTTGGCTTTTTCATGAAAGAGCTTCCATGTAATACCGTCATTAATGGCGTTATACGATGCATCGATAATATTTGGCGACACCCCAACCGTCGTCCACCTACGCCCCGTACTATCACCGGATTCAATCATCACACGGGTCACCGCTCGCGTTCCATCCTGTGGCGTTAGAATGCGCACTTTATAATCAAGAAGAACCATATCTTCAAGTTCCGGATAAAATGGCAACAGAGCTTTGCGTAAAGCACAATCCAAAGCGTTCACAGGACCATTCCCTGTCGAAACTTCCATTATCTCCTTATCGCCAACCTCCAAACGAACAGTGGCTTCTGATTCCGTCACAAGATTATGAGTGGCATCCCAGCGTCGATCATCCATGACCCGAAAGCGCGAAAGAGAGAAATACTTTGGCACCTCACCAAATGCACGTCTTGCCAAAAGCTCAAAACTGGCCTCGGCACCATCATAGGAATAACCTTCATATTCCCGATCTTTCACCCGCTGCAGCAAAGTCGTCATCTTGCCGTTATCCTGAACATCTAAATTGATATTCATATCACGGAACATGGCCAAGACGTTCGAGCGACCGGCCTGATCTGAAACAACTATATGACGGTGATTACCAACATCCTCAGGGCTTATGTGCTCATAGGTCTTAGGGTCTTTCTCCACAGCCGAAACATGCAATCCCCCTTTGTGGGTAAAGGCAGATTGCCCGACATAGGCAGCATTGCTGGAAGATGCTCGGTTTAGGCGCTCATCCAGCATATGAGAAACAGAGGTCAAGCGCCGTAACTGTTCGTCACTTACACCAATATCATAAGATGTTTTGAGCTTTAAGGATGGAATCAACGAGACAAGATTTGCATTGCCACACCGCTCGCCCAATCCATTAAGCGTGCCCTGAATTTGACGGGCGCCAGCCTCAACCGCTGCCAGTGAATTAGCAACTGCGTTTTCTGTATCATTATGACAGTGGATTCCAAGGTATGTACCTGGAATTTTATCTGTCACCTCACTCACGATTTGACGAATTTCTTGGGGTAACGTACCGCCATTGGTATCACAGAGAACTATCCAGCGCGCACCTGCATCATAAGCGGATAACAAACAGTCCATAGCAAACTTCGGATTGGCCTTATAACCGTCAAAAAAATGCTCTGCATCGAACATCGTTTCGCTTTTACGTGCTTTCAGAAAGGCAATGGACTCACCAATCATGTCGATGTTTTCTGTTTTTGGAATATCAAGTGCGACATCAACATGGAAATCCCACGTCTTGCCAACAATGCAAACAGCATCCGCAGCTGAATTAACCAACGGCGCAAGTCCGGGATCGTTTTCAGCCGAGCGCCCAGGGCGACGTGTCATACCAAAGGCAACAAACTGAGCTGTTTTCAGGTCAGGGCGCTCATTAAAAAACTCGTTATCCGTCGGATTAGCTCCAGGCCACCCCCCCTCAACATAATCAACGCCAATCGTATCCAACCCCATGGCAATAGCAATTTTATCAGCAACAGAGAAATCGACCCCCTGTGTTTGCTGACCATCACGCAATGTGGAATCAAATAGAAATACACGGTTTTCGTTTGGGGTTCCTGACGACATTTTATTACAAGTTTCTTTGTGAAATTGATTTATACCTGCTTTTGAGCATACAGATACGAAAAGGTCAATGTTCCAGCCATAATTCATATACTCATTAATGTCCCACCGATTACCGGGAGGTTTCACAGTTACGTCACAACTAACCAAGATAAAAACAATAGAATCACAACTATAATAATGTTATACAAGCGCCCAACTTAAGGCGTTCTTGAGTTCGTTTCTTTTTTGTACAATGAATCTGGGGAAAGCCTTTTTAGCGGTATTTTTTCACTCCTTGCCCTCATTCCTTCAATATTAATCCTAATCAAGCGTTGGCATGATAGAGATAAAAGCGGCTGGTGGACCCTTATTATTTTTGTCCCAATCATCGGCTCTTTTTGGGTTCTCATTGAATGCGGCTTCTTGAGAGGGACAGCAGGTCCAAATCGTTTTGGCGCTTCACGGTTTCCGGAAGAACAGAATATCAACGAAGTTTTTGAATAAAGCTTTTCATTGATCATAAAGCCCGTAGGATAAAACAAATCCTACGGGCTTTTTTTTGAGTATTAAGCATGCCACAGCTTCTTCCTGATTTATCGTTACTGATCCCCTTCATTCTTGCGGGGGTTGCGTTGAACTTAACTCCGGGTGTTGATATGGCCTATGTCCTTGCCAAGACAACACATCAGGGTAAGAAAGCCGGATTGCTTGCTGCATTGGGTATTAGTCTAGGATCAATGGTACATGCCACAGCCTCCGCCCTTGGGATTTCGACTCTTCTAGCTGCATCTGAAACTGCTTTTCTGACACTCAAAATTGCTGGCGCGATCTATCTTTTTTATATCGCCTACAAAATTTTGACGGCACCATCACAAAATCATAGAGAAAACGAAAAACAATTAATCTCAATAAAATCAAAAAACGGACGTATTATCCTAGAAGGTGCCACAACCAACCTTTTAAATCCCAAGATTGGCCTGTTCATGCTCGCCTTTCTACCCCAGTTCATTGATGCTGCACCGCAGGACGTCGTGTGGCAAACACTCGCCTTGGGGCTTCTTTTTAATATCAACGGCTACATAGTTTTCGTTGTTCTCATCACATTGACTTCTTTAGCCGCAGCAAAGATTAAAGCAAGCAAACGTATAAAGACATTATTACGCGGGATCACAGCGACTATTCTAGGCGGGATGGCAATACGAATAGCCTTTACCAATAACTAAGATTTTTCATAGAGAAACAGGGCTGAGAACCCCAGACCTGTTTGCTTTTTATCCTTACCTAAAACAAGATAAGTTTCTTTGGTGACATGACGGAACCAAAAGCTTACGCGAGATGCTTGCGAAAATGCGCAAGTGTTCGCTCCCAAGACAAATCAGCCATCGCTTCATCAAAACGCGGCGTGCTGTCGTTATGAAAGCCATGGTTGGCACCCTCGTAGATATAAGCCTCAAATTCTTTACCATTGGCTTTAAGCGCTGCTTCATAGTCAGGCCAGCCCGCATTCACCCGCTCGTCGAGTTCTCCGTAGTGTAGTAGTAATGGCGCTTGAATTTTTGGCACATCTTCAGCGCTCGCTTGTCGGCCATAGTATGGGACAGATGCTTTCAGTTCAGGATAAGCGACCGCTGCCGCATTGGCCACGCCACCGCCGTAACAGAACCCGGTTATACCGACGTTTCCTGTAGAACCTTCGTGGGCCATCATAAATTCAATAGCTGCGAAAAAGTCGTTCATTAGTTTTTCAGAATTAACCGTGCGTTGCAGCTCGCGCCCCTCAGCATCATTGCCGGGATAGCCACCAACCGACGTAAGACCATCAGGTGAAATTGCCATAAATCCAGCCTTTGCAAGCCGCCGGGCAACATCTTCAATGTATGGGTTAAGACCACGATTTTCATGCACAACGACAACGGCAGGTAGCTTGCCCTCAACACCTAAAGGACGCACCAGATAGCCCCGTACTTCACCATGTCCGTTAGGTGATGGGTACATGATGTATTCGGGTATGATATCTGGATCGTTAAAAGAGACCTGTTCCGCCAAGGCATAGTTCGGTGACATCAAGCCCAAAATAGTGGTTGCTGTCATGCCAGCAACAGTAAACTTTGCTGCCCTCGTAAGAAACTGTCGTTTCGTGATCATACCGTGCGCATAAAAATCGTAAAGTTCCAACAACTTTGGGTCAAAATCTTTAGCTGTTAGTCGGGTCATTATTAGTGCCTCCCTTGTAGGTTACGACTCAATTCAATACGGACCAGCCCTGAACTGTTGCAGTACACTATGATTAACTATTTCCGATAACTATCGCCGATACAAAGGAGCCGTTTATCACTCCAAAGCACCATTTACCAACATCCGCCTTGCAGTATAGCTCTTTTACACCTCACGCAGATATACTCTAAACCTTGCGTATAATAACATGCTTAAAGCCTCAAATATTATCGTGTGGATCTGCAATAAGCAACGTCTTGGCTGTGACCAAACCGCCATATCACGCAACTGTGTCCATTGTTTATCCTGCCTTTGAGGTTCTCTCCGTGAAAATAATCGAACAAAGTGTTATTATTAACTTGGATTTTTCATAGTTTGAAAGAAGCCACATGACAGATACTCTCATCACTCGTCGTACCGTCATTGCATCAGTTAGCGCAGCTTTGATTATCGGCGTATCTCACCCTCTTTTACCAGCTCACGCACAAGGACTTTTGCCAACACCTACAATGCGTGGCGGGTCCAACAACTACCTTCCCGGTGCAGCCATCGTAGACAAGATCGGTGGGGGTGGCTTTTGGATGACAGGAACTGTACGCCGCGCCGGGGATGGAAAGCCTCTTGCTGGTCAACGTATTCAAATATGGGCACATACGACCGAGGGGCACGAACGCGATCCCCAAAGCCATGGCGCTACGTTGACAAATGCTGACGGCGCTTTCCGACTTGAGATGCCACAGATTGTTCCCGCTTTCGGTCAACCGCACGGTCACCTTGTCTATGATGGTGATGAATATAAAACCGTCTTCCTTCGGCCTGTCATGCAAAGCGTCAACGATACGAGCCTTAATGTAGAATTCGTACTTCAACCAGCCTAATCAAAGTGAAGCTTAAAAAGAAGACCTGGATTAATACAGGTTTAATTTGGTTAATCCTTGCTATAGTCATCATTGTTCCCGTTGTTGCCGCACTGCGGAGTCCGCTGCTCGCGTGGCGTGATCCAATATATATTGTCGCCGGATTAGCTGGCATTATTGCGATGGTACTCTTATTCATTCAACCTGTACTCGCAGGTGGATATTTACGTGGGCTAAGCCGATTAAAAAGTCGCCGGGTTCATCGTGTTATCGGGAGAATACTGGTCATGATGATCCTGATCCATGTCATCGGTTTATGGATCACAAGCCCCCCTGATGTAATCGATGCACTCCTTTTTGCCTCACCGACGCCATTTTCCTTTTGGGGCGTCATTGCGATGTGGGCCTTATTTGCCTCTGCTCTTACAGTTTTATTGCGTCATCGCCTGCGCATTAATCCACGCATGTGGCGGTTCATTCATACGGGCTTCGCGGTCGTGATTGTTCCGAGCAGCGTTATACATGCGTTTCTAATCATCGGCACAATGGAAGTAATATCAAAACGCATATTATGTGGGTTCATTATCACGATTACTGCGAAAGTGATCATTGATTGGTGGCGGTTGCCTAAACGATAGATCACAGCACGACGACATTAACAGGTCATAATTTCACGCAATTAGTGGCGCCCAAATCAAAGGCCAGAAAGCTATTATTCCGAAGCTTACTCAACAAAATGAAAACTGAAAGTATCTCAAAATGAAAAGGGGCTAAGTCAAAACCTAGCCCCTAATCTAAATTCTTGCATAATCAAATTTTATTTACGACGCCAAGTCGTGCCCGTTGGGCTATCAAGCAACTCGATACCTTGAGCGGCGAGATCATCCCTTATTTTATCAGCACTGGCAAAATCTTTTGATTTCTTGGCTTCGATACGTTCTGCAATCAAAGCCTCAATATCCTGTTCATCATCACCCTCGCCTTTGAACCAGACTTCGGGGTCAGATTGGAGAATACCAAGCAAATACCCACCAGCCAGAAGCTGACCCTTTAAGCGACCAAGAGCTTTTCTATGACTTTTACGGTCCGTCCCGGTTTTGTTTAACTCAGTTGTAATCTCATGAAGGACAGATAATGCCAACGGCGTATTGAGGTCATCTTGTAACGCTTCAAGGAAAGCATCAGAAGCTTCTTCTGTTGAGGCTTCAATCTTTTCAACAGCCTGTAAAGCCCCGTAGAAACGATCAAGTTGAACTTTAAACTCAGCAACCTTTTCACGGGTGATATCCAATGGCTGGCGGTAGTGACCAGACAACAGTGTCAACCGCAAAGCCTCACCATTCAAACCTTCGTCCAAAAGCTGACGCACGGTAAAGAAATTGCCAAGAGACTTGGACATTTTTTCGCCATTCACCACCACATAACCATTATGCATCCAGTAGTTCACATAAGGTTTTTCATTGCAGCATTTTGACTGTGCAATCTCATTCTCGTGATGTGGGAAGGTCAAATCTAAACCACCCCCGTGTACGTCAAAGGTCTCGCCTAAATGAACCCGTGACATAGCAGAACATTCGATATGCCAGCCCGGTCGGCCTTTGCCCCAAGGGCTTTCCCAACCCGGTTGCTCATCATTGCTCGGCTTCCAAAGCACAAAATCAGCCGGATCTTTTTTATAGGGTGCAACCTCAACACGAGCGCCGGCAATCATATCTTCGCGGTTACGTCCAGATAACTCTCCATAATCCGCCATGGACTTTACTGAAAACAAAACATGCCCTTCTGCTTCATAAGCATGTCCTTTTTCAATCAGCTTCGCGCTCATATCAATCATTTCCTGAATGTGATCTGTCGCTCGAGGCTCTATGTCTGGCGGAAGCGCACCGAGTGCGGCCATATCATCATGATAAGCCTGCGTTGTACGCTTGGTAATACTTTCAATTGGCTCACCCGATTTTAGGGATGCTTCGATAATCTTGTCTTCAACATCTGTGATGTTACGGACATAGGTCACATGTTCCGCGCCGTATACATAACGCAGAAGACGAGCAAAGGTATCAAAGACGACAACAGGGCGGGCATTACCAACATGTGCCAAATCATAAACGGTCGGTCCACAGACATACATGCGCACATTTTTAGGATCGATTGGCTCGAAATCCTGCTTTTCACGCGCAAGAGTATTGTGGACTTTAATCGTCATTGTCTTTTCCCGAAATCTAGGGGTTGAGTAAAGTGATTGTATTAAAGAAAGAGGTTCATTTTAAACCTCTTTCTTGGATATACGCCAATAATTTTAATTCATAGCAACTTAGAGAGCGCTATGATGGCTAACATATTAAGCAGTTCGGCCTTTGAGACGTGCTTCTGCACGTTCCCGACCAATAACAGGCAGAAGCTGAGCCAACTCTGGGCCATGTTGCTGACCGGTCAAGGCTTTACGCAGCGGCATAAAGAGTTGTTTGCCCTTACGACCCGTTTCATCTTTCAAAACAGTGGTCAAAGCTTTCCATGTCCCCTGATCCCAATCTCCTTCTGGTAGTTTTTCTGCTGCCAGAGCTAGGAATTCGGCATCTTCACCTGCAATATCCGGCGTTACCGCGCCCCGACAGATATCAAACCAGGATTGCGTATCAGATAATTTTTCTAGATTTGGACGCACAACTTCCCAAAGCTCTTCATCAAACCCATCCTGTAAGCGGGATTTGATCGATGCAAAGTCTGCGTCGTGTAGAACTTTAGCATTCAAATGGCCAAGTTCAACAGGATCAAAGCGCGGTGTCGCACGGCCAAAGCGTGAAATATCAAACAGCTCGGTCAAAGCCGCTGGTGTCTGTCGTACTTCAATCGGGTCAGGCGTCCCAAGACGTGCCAAGTAGCTATTCAAGGCCATTGGCTCCAGACCCTCTTCTTCACGAAGAGACCCAAGACTTAAACTACCAAGGCGTTTTGACAGACCAGAACCGTCTGCACCAACCATAAGCGAGATATGCGCAAATTCCGGCACTTTACCACCGAGGGCTTCAAACAACTGAACCTGAACGGCAGTGTTAGATACATGGTCTTCACCACGCAACACATGCGTCACGTCCAGTTCAATATCATCGACACAGGATGTCAGCGTATACAAAGGACGACCGTCTTCTCTGATAAGCACAGGATCGGTCAGGTGTTGACCTTCAAAATGCACGTCGCCGCGCACAAGATCGGTCCAGTCGATATCCTTGTGCTCTAGCTTGAAACGCCAATGAGCCTGACGCCCTTCAGCTTCGTACTTGGCAATATCTTCAGGCGTCAACTTCAGAGCTTCGCGATCATAGATCGGTGGACGACCAGCCTGTAAGGCAATCTTCCGCTTTAGACCAAGTTCATCAGAGGTTTCATAACAGGGGTAAAGACGACCATCCGCTTTTAGCTTCTCCGATGCGAGTTCATAACGATCCATACGGTGGGACTGAACAGCAAATTCATCCCACTCAAGGCCCAACCATTTCAGATCGGTTTGAATGGATTGTGCGTATTCTTCGGTTGAACGTTCAGTATCGGTATCATCCAGACGAAGCAAAAAGCTTCCACCTGCTTTTTTGGCCATAAGCCAGTTCAATACCGCAATACGGGCGTTTCCGGCATGTAATCGACCCGTTGGGCTAGGAGCAAAGCGTACTTTCATGAACTCGTCTTTATCTCTAATTATCTGTTTGTAAGACCACGAAATGCATTCGTAATCGGATAGCGTCGATCGCGGGCAAGGTCACGAATTGTTACACGAACACCCGGCGCAGATTGACGTCGTTTATATTCAGCAAGGTCTAACATACGCCAGACCCGACGAACAGTGCTCTCGTCATATCCTCGTGCCAGAATATCTACAAGGGGTAATTCCTCTTCGATAAGGCATTCCAGAATACCATCCAGAACATCATACTCCGGCAAACTATCCTGATCCGTTTGATCTGGTTTTAATTCGGCAGAAGGTGGTTTGGTGATAATTCTATCCGGCATCACCGCACCATCTGGCCCAAGAACATCAGCTGGTTTGTTTTCATTTCGCCAGCGAGAAAGGGCAAAAACCTTGGTTTTATATACATCTTTCAAGGCGTTATAACCACCACACATATCGCCATAAAGCGTTGCGTAGCCAACCGACATTTCAGATTTGTTACCCGTAGACAGCACCATATAGCCCAACTTGTTGGAAATAGCCATCAGTGTTAAGCCACGCGATCTCGCCTGAATATTTTCTTCTGTTGTATCCGCTTCGGTACCTGCCATCACTGGAGCCAACATTTCTTCGAATGCCTTCATGGCCGGGCCAATAGAAATAGAATCGTATTTTACCCCCAGCAGTTCGGTGGCAAGCCTTGCATCTTCTAGGCTTTCTTGGGATGTATAGGGCGAGGGCATCATCACACAACGCACGCGTTCTGGACCAATCGCATCCACTGCAATTGCGGCAGAAAGCGCGGAATCAATTCCCCCTGACATGCCAATGACAATACCGGGGAAACGATTTTTCCGGATATAATCACGGACACCGATTACCAAGGCACGATAAATGGCTGCAAGTTCTTCTTCGGGTGCGACGGTCTGTGCTGGCTGACACTCCCATTCACCATCCGTATTCTTCAACCACTCTGTCACCATGAAGTGCTCATCGAACACGGGAGCCTGTGCCTTGAGACTGCAATCCGCGTTCAGAACAAAAGAACCACCGTCAAATACAATGTCATCTTGCCCCCCAACCATGTTCAGATAGGCCAGCGGCAATTCACATTCCTTGATCCGTTCTATGGCTAAAAGCTGACGTATATCTGTTTTTCCGGCGTTGAACTGAGACCCATTGATCCCGATCAACATTTCCGCGCCAGCTTCAGCAAGCGTTTCGCAAACATCAGCATCCCACATATCTTCGCAGATAAAGACACCTATGCGGACACCACGGAAAGAAAACGGCCCTGTCAAAGCACCCTGTTTAAAAACACGCTTTTCATCAAAAACACTATAATCACAGAGGAAATGCTTCCCCTTCCAGCCAACAAGGTTTCCGCCATCCAACAGAACAGCAGCATTGTAGATTTCTGACCCCGTTGTCGTGAAGGCTTTCTTGAAAGGGTTTTCCTGTAGCTTTACATCCGGCATTGGCGCCCCAACCAGTATCCCCGGACCACCATCAGCTGTATCAGCCATAAGGCTCCGCAGTTCGGCCTGAGCTTCCAGCAATAGTTCTGGCTTGAGAACCAGATCTTCTGGCGGATAGCCCACCAGACTTAACTCCGGCGTAACCAGCAAGTCCGCCCCGGCATCAGCAGCTTTCTTACGGGCAGCACGAATAAGATCAGCGTTCCCACGGATATCGCCGACTGTCGGGTTCATTTGCGCAAAGGCTATAATCAGTTTTTCGCTCATGTCAGCTTATTACCTCTATACAGGTACGGCGGCAAGGATAAGAGGCAGTACTTACCCTAGAAATCTACATATACTCATATTGAGTATATGTAGATTTCTTTCTGCCAAAAAACAAGTGTAATTTGATATGGCGAAAATAATGTACGCACAGCCAATCATTAGAGCTTGCAGGATGGTCCGAGAAGCACAAAATTGATGGCAAGAAATTCGCCCATGAATTCCTATCTTTTATAAATCAGGGAGATACAGAATGGATCTAGATATTGCAGGCCGCAAAGCCATTATCTGCGCATCGTCCAAAGGGCTTGGGAAAGCCTGTGCTATGGAACTCGCAAACGAAGGTGTTGAAGTCGTTATTAACGGAAGAACACCAGAGTCGCTGGAAACAACAGCTGAAGAAATTCGCAAAGCGACAGGAACAGCCGTAACAGCTGTTGCCTGTGATGTCACAACTGCCGAGGGGCGCGCTCTCTTACTTGCCGCATGCCCTAATCCTGATATTTTGGTAAACAATGCCGGTGGCCCACCACCAGGTAACTTCCGCGATTGGGACAGCGATGAGTGGCACAAAGCTCTAGAAGCCAATATGGTCACTCCTATTTTGCTTACCAAAGCAGTTATTGACGGGATGATCGAGCGTAAATTCGGACGCGTCGTGAACATCACTTCTGGCGCCGTAAAAGCACCTATCTCTATCTTGGGGCTATCCAACGGTGCGCGGTCTGGCTTAACCGGTTTTGTGGCTGGTCTTGCCCGGGAAGTCGCCGCAAATAACGTTACAGTTAACAATTTATTGCCTGGACCGTTTGAAACAGATCGTCTGACCGCGACACTGGAAGGTGCTGCGAAAAAGAACGGCACAACGCTTGAGGAAGAATGGGCCAAACGCCAGTCATCAAACCCAAGCAAGCGCTTTGGTAAACCTGATGAGTTCGGCGCTGCATGCGCATTCCTGTGCAGCACACGTGCAGGCTTTATTACCGGACAAAACTGGCTACTCGATGGTGGTTCTTATCCCGGAACTTTCTAGTCCGACCCAATACCCCCGTATTATAAAGTCACAAAAAAAAGCTCGCAGAAAGTTTCTGCGAGCCTTTATACTTTTGAAGGCATTTTACAAGCCCGCTACTGATCTCAACAATAGCTTTCGGCAGTAGCCTGAATACGCTTTACCATGGCATGCAAACCATTGGCACGGTTCGGACTAAGATGCTGAGAGAATTCAAGTCGAGCAAGAATATCATCAATATCAATCGCCTTGATTTCCTGGGCAGTCTTATTTGAAAAGATCATCAGAAGAACAGCAACAAGCCCGCGGACAATATGGGCATCACTATCAGCAATAAAGCTCAAACGCGGCGGCGTGCTTTCATCCACATTACACACAAGCCACACTTGACTCGTACACCCTTGAACACGGGAAGATTCTGTCTTGAGAGCATCGTCCATAGCCGGAAGCTTTCGCCCCATCTCGATGATATAACGATATCGTTCTTCCCAATCATCTAGGAATTCAAAACTATCGATAAGATCTGCAATAGATGTATCTGTGACTGTTTCAGTCATTGTGACTTATTTACTTTCTAATCAGGAACTCTCGTCCCACCTTAACACGGGGAACGTTGTCATATTCTACGATATCAGCCGTCGCATAGGTTTCAGACCAACGATTAGGCAGGTAACTTCCTGTACCAACGACATTAAGCGGTGCTTCCGCCTCGGCCATTAAGCGACACTTTGCCGGACTGAAACCGGATGAAGCAACAATTTTGACTTTGGAAAAACCTTCCTTATCCAAAGCTTCGCGCATCGTCCAAATCGCAGCGGCGGATACACCAGGTCCAACCAGATAACGAAGTTCTTCTTCGTTACGATAGCCACGGATTGCCCGTGGCACATTACGTTCTAGCACCGCATAAGAACTCGGAGGATCAAGTGTCTCGACAAATCGGCTTCCCGCCGTATCCAAACGTACAGACAACAGACCTTCAGCCGCACGTTTTGGAAAGCGGCGACATACCGTCAGTGCATCTGTAATCTCACGAGCAAAATAATCAACGAGAACAGTCATAGGATCGCCCGGAAAAGTTTCATCGAACATTTCCGCAGCTTTCAACGTCGACCCAGCATAGCCAATCAGAGCATGCGGCATTGTGCCCATACCGCTATCTTGTCCAAAGAAGTGCGCCGTTGCATCCGTCGCATTACCAATGAAACCAATTGCTCCGTTTTTACGCTTGGCCCGATCTGCGCCAACAGAAGCAGCATAGGCCATAATTTCAGCCATGTCGGTTCCGGCACAATGGCGCGCATCCATTGCAAGGAAAGCAACGGAATGAAGATCTGAACACATCGTAAAGGCATTGTATGCAGCCACACAGGCAGGCCCAAGGCGCTGTAACAGCAAGGTCTCAAGATCTACCAGATGTACCAGAGATCCAGTCAGATACATTATCGGTTCACCCGCACCGACCCATCGTCCTTCGGCGTAACGGAGATCTATTTCAAGATCAAAGTTACGTTTTTCTGCCATCTCTTCCAGCCACTTGATGACAAGACCCGGCGCGGACACGACAGGACGCCGCATAAAGATGGCATAGGTCACCTTTTGATCACCAAACTTTTCAACAACCTTTTTACTTCTATTAAAATAATGGTCGGTCCAAGCCGTGATGTCTTTATCTTCAACAGGCCAGAGGGAGGATCGCTCCTCCCTCTGGTGTTTGTTCTGTTGACGTTTTTCGTGTGTACTGTCAGGCATAAAGCTTACCCGTTAATCGTCAGAACCTTAAGACGCCTGTGCAACAGGTGAAGAGGAACGGTTTTCACGCTCTTCTTTCAACTGTTCCGCAATCAGGAAGGCCAATTCCAAGGATTGGCTGGCATTCAAACGCGGATCACAATAGGTGTGGTAACGTGCGGAAAGATCTTCATCTTTAATCGCCTGCGCTCCACCGATGCACTCGGTCACGTCCTTACCTGTCATTTCGAAGTGAACACCACCTGCATAGGTGCCTTCAGCTTTATGAACTGCAAAGAAGTTACGAACCTCGGCTAGGACACGATCAAACGGACGTGTTTTGTATCCGCTAGAAGACTTGATGGTATTGCCATGCATAGGATCACATGACCAAACCACTTTCTTGCCTTCACGCTCAACAGCACGGATCAGTGCCGGAAGATGCTCTTCAACTTTGTCGTGGCCCATACGAACGATCAAGGTCAGACGCCCAGCATCATTTTTCGGATTCAGGCGGTCAATAAGTTTCAGCAGGTCATCCGGATTGGATGTCGGACCACACTTCATACCGATTGGGTTATGGATACCACGCATAAATTCGACATGCGCCTCGTCCAGATGTCTTGTACGGTCACCAATCCACAGCATGTGTGCGGAACAGTCGTACCAATCACCAGTCAGACTATCTACGCGGGTCAGGGATTCTTCATAATTAAGAAGAAGGGCTTCATGACTGGTGTAGAAATCAGTTTCGCTCAACTGCGGAACCTTGTCTTCGGTCAAACCACAGGCTTCCATAAAACCAATGGCTTCATCGATACGCTGAGCCAAGGCTTCGTAGCGATCTGATTGCGCAGAGTTACGAACGAAATCATGGTTCCAGTCGTGAACCTTACGAAGGTTGGCATAACCACCCTGTGCAAAAGCCCGCAACAGGTTCAACGTCGAAGCTGATTGGTGGTAAGCTTTTACCAAACGTTCCGGATCGGGAATGCGTTCTTCAGGGGTAAAACCGATACCATTAATGATATCACCACGATAGCTTGGCAGCTCCACACCATCGATTGTTTCTGTTCCCGCTGAACGTGGCTTAGCGAATTGTCCCGCCATACGGCCAACTTTAACAACAGGGCAAGCTGCCCCAAAGGTCAAAGCCACAGCCATTTGCAGCATTACTTTAAAAGTATCGCGGATATTGTCAGGATGGAACTCGGCAAATGCCTCTGCACAATCGCCGCCCTGTAACAGGAAGGCGCGGCCTTCGGCCACTTCACCAAGTTGCTTACGTAGTCTGCGTGCCTCGCCTGCAAAAACCAGTGGCGGTTGGCCCGCCAAGGTTTTTTCCACGGAATCTACAACAGCAGAATCCGGGTATTCGGGCACTTGCCGAATATCCTTGGCGCGCCAGGAATTAGGTGTCCATTTCGCGCTCATTTACAATACCTCTAAATTACACAATATAATTTCACGTTTGACAGTTTTAATCGTCTTTTCTGTCCTTTACCAGCATAAAGCCTTACTTATCTTATATATTCATCAAAAACACATATCTCAAGCATATCCGCAGTACGGAAGATACTCTTGATATAGGCATCTAGAATTCAGATTTCACTAGAATTTCATTTGCAGCAAAGCCTATTCATGATTAGTTGATAGCGATTCGCACTTATAGCTTTTCGTCATTTGAAACAGTTCAGCAGACGGGCTATATACATAGAAGAAACGTTAGCCAGTTTGAAAATCACACCGCCGATCGATCTTCCCAAGATATCAGGCTCAGCCGGAAATATCAGAGACATGTCGTATTCGGTCAGAAGCTAAGGGTCACTTTATGAGCAAGAAACAGATCAGCAGGTTATTACGCGTAATCATTCCGCTGGCGATCCTCCTCTACTTCATCCCCCTCTTGACCATAGCCTTTATCATCATGGGTCTTCTGGATGTCGGGCGTCACCATCAGGTCACAGCAGATCTGGCAAAGAAATATTTTATCGGCAACGGCATGCTAACCTGGGCCTTGTCCCCGATCAATCTGTTCCTTGATCTGATTTCTGATCGCAACAGATATGTGTACAAACTGGATGATTTTCCCGAAGGACATCGCAACGAGATAGCAAGTGTCCTGAAAGAGTTTGACGATAATAAAGAAGAAATCATTGGTGACATCCGCGCTCAACTTGGCGGTGAAAGCCGTGGCATGCTGTTTTACAAATGGTATGGCAAGAACACCAATGATGCGGTTCCAGCCTTTAATAAGGAATTTACCTATATCAAGACCATCGGCGTATCCGTTTTTAATAAAAAGAAATCCACGTCACTGCATTTTGGCCCCTTACGCCTGACGCTACGTGTTCTTTATAACCTGACACCGATTAAAAGTGATAATATCTATATCGAGGTCGATGGCAAAAAGCACTACTGGCACGATGAGCCGCTTTTCATTTTTGATGATACGATCCAGCATCAGTCTATCAATGAAGAAGACCACGAACGCTATTGTGTCTTCGTTGACGTGCTGCGGCCATCAGCCTTCACAGGATTACAAAACGTCTTTATGCAAATCATGCAGACTGTGTTCATTAAATTTAATGGCATCTTTTACAAAAACTGGACTTTCCTTAAATAATTTAAAGTCTGAAAGTCATATTCTATGCACAAACAAAGGGCTGCACGAATTTCGTGCAGCCCTTTGTAATTAAAAACAATAAATGTAAGTTCGTTATTTTTTCACAGGCTCACGCATTGTGACAAACTCTTCCGCAGCTGTTGGGTGTATGCCAACAGTTGCGTCAAACATATCCTTCGTCGCCCCGGCTTTAATGGCAACAGCAAAACCCTGAACGATTTCAGGCGAGTCAGCGCCGACCATATGAAGCCCAACAACTTTCTTGCCATGTTTTTCAACAATCAGCTTCATCAAAGCCCTTTCATCACGCCCAGACAAGGTGTGCTTCATGGGGCGGAAAGAAGATTGGTATACATCAACGTCACTATAACGATCCAACGCCTGTTCTTCGCTCAAGCCAACCGTACAAACGGGCGGATGACTAAAGACAGCGGTCGCAACATTATGATGATCCATCGCGCGAGGCTTACCCTTAAAGGCTGTGTCAACAAAAGCCATTGCTTCCTGAATGGCAACAGGTGTTAGGTTAATCCGATCAGTCACATCTCCAACGGCATAGATATTCTTCGCCGTTGTCTGAGAGAATTCATCGACCTTGATTGCGTCTTTGCTGTTTAGTTCAACACCGGCCTTTTCAAGGCCAAGTCCCTCAACATTCGGCTTACGACCTGTTGCCGCAAAAACAGCGTCCACTTCGACCTTGCGCCCATCAGAATAGGTTACTTCCAGTCCGCCATCTGTTTTTTCTATATTTTCAATCGTCAAATTAAGCTCAAGCGCGATACCCTTTTTAGCCATTTCAGCACCTAGGAATTCGCGAACATCACGGTCAAATCCACGCAAGAGTGCATCACCGCGATAAACTTGCGTTACATCGGCCCCAAGACCGTTGAAAATCCCTGCAAACTCGACCGCAATATAACCACCACCATAGACGATCACGCGCTTGGGCAGCTCATCCAGATGAAATGCTTCGTTAGAGCTAATCGCATGCTCCCAGCCTTTTCCTTCGGGGAAGACAACATGACCGCCAGGAGCTAACAAGATCTTATTGGCCGTAAAAGTCTGATCGCCAACACGCACAGTGTGCCTGTCTTCAAGAACAGCACGCCCGTCATATCTTGTTACATTTGCATTTTTCAAAATGCCCTTATAAATATCTTCAAGGCGATCAATCTCTTTATCTTTATTGGCAATCAGTGTCTTCCAGTCAAAAGAGCTACCACCTACGGACCAACCAAACCCGGCGGCATCTTCAAATTCTTCATGAAAATGGCTTGCATAGGAAAAGAGTTTCTTGGGAACACAACCGCGAATAACGCAAGTTCCGCCATAGCGATATTCCTCTGCCAAAGCGACTTTAGCGCCCGTAGCCGCAGCCATTCGTGCACCACGAACACCACCGGAACCCCCACCGATTACAAACAGATCATAATCATATTGAACATCATCATCGTGATAGGTCGGCATACAACAGGCTCCTGAAAGATAAAGCTATATTTTTGATATTAAATACTTAGGACAGACTAAGTGGAAATAAAAGTATCGAATTTAAAGATCAGATTATTATAATAGTTATTATAGGCACTGTAATCTCCCTCTTAGCCCTGATAAATCACTGTTTTTATTATACAGTTAGAAGTTCACAAGATCGTGACAGGGTAATATTTTTTGAAGACACTAGAAGTTTAAAGAAACGCATTCTCTTCGGAAGAGTTAACCAGTACATGAACCCTTACAAATACATCATCATTTTGATCGCTCTCATCCATTTCCCAACATTTGCACATAGCGAAGAAAGAAAACTATCCAGTGAGGAGATCAGACAGTATCTCACAGACAAAAAGGTTGTTCATCGCCAAGATGCAAATAATGGTTTCTGGCAAACCTTCAATGCTTCAGGAGTAACCAGTTATCAGGCACAAGACAGAAAATCTGAACAGGGGAAATGGAGCGTGCAAGCTGATCAATATTGCTCGCAATGGGGACCTTTTGGCTGGACTTGTTATGATATGACGGTCCAAGGCAATCTCATAACCTGGATATCGAAAGAAGGAACGCTTTATAAAGGGCGGATAATTGATCAATAGAGAGACGACTATGTTAGGCCGCTCCTTCCTCCTACCGCCTTCTCTCTAAATTTTACGATCTATAGCTTTACGATGACCTTACCCTGATTAGCTCCGGTCAGAAGGCTTTCCAGCCCCTTAGGCGCAGAAGACAGCCCTTCAAATATCTCTTCGCTAAAACTTAATTTCCCTGTTTTGTAGAGTGGCAAGAGACCTGAAACAGCTTCGGAGAGACGGTGCATATGATCAAAAATCAAGAAACCTTGCATCTTGGCCCTCTTCACCAGCATAGTACGCGATACACGTGGACCATTCATGTGATCCGGCGAGATGCCAATCACGCCGCAAACAGTCATCCGGGCGCCGATATTAAACAAATTCATAACAGCATCTGAAATTGGGCCACTGACATTATCAAAATAGACATCGACACCATCAGGGCAAACCTTGGCAAGATCACCAGCCAAATCTGTCGCTGTTTTGTAATTCAATACAGCATCATACCCAAATTCCTTGAGGCAACGCGCTGCTTTTTCATCACTACCCGTAATACCAATGGTTCGACAGCCCCTTGCTTTGGCAATCTGTCCAACCATAGATCCCACAGCGCCCGCCGCCGTCGAAACCACAACAGTCTCTCCCCTTTTAGGATCAGCAAATTCGGTTAATCCAAACCAGGCTGTTGCGCCCGTCATCCCCAGTACATGAAGGTTGATCGAAAGAGGGCCATCCTCAGAATTAACCTTGCGCTCAATATCCGTACCATCACTTACCGCAAACTCTTGCCACCCAAACAGTCCATACACAAATTCGCCAACGGCATAGTCAGGATGCTTGCTTTCGACCACTTCACCGACAGCAAAGCTTCGCATCACCGCGCCGATATCGACAGAGGGAATATAGTTCGGCATATCTGTCACCCACCCGCGCATTGCAGGATCAACAGAGAGATAGTGGTTTTTGATTAGAAATTGGCCATTAGACAAAGGCGAAACTTGTTCTTCTTCCAACCGGAAAATATTCGCCGAGATTGTTGGGTTTGGGCGTGTTGCCAACACAAGTTTATTATTCTTCATCTGATTGCCTTCATTACTGGGTCCCAAGATTTTCTCGGGCTCAAGATATAACTGAGCCTTAAGGGATTTTATATGGACAATGCCTGCGTGGGCACACACTTGATAGATTTATCAACACCACTATAAATTTAGAGCACAGATATTAAACAAAAAAATGGCCTACCACTGTAAATAACAGTAACAGGCCATGAATAAAAATATAGGATTTATCCTTATTTAATTAAGACGTTCAAACACAAATCGATAGCTAACCGGAACGATAGTCGCAACCGAACTCAGATCCGCCAGTTCACGTAAAACCTCAACACCAGCTTCTAAATTGAAATCCTCGGCATCGAGCATCACAATAAAATCGGGCTGAACCATAATCCGTGTCGAGCTAAGGCGTGTCACAACAATAGAGCTTGTAATCTCACTGTTTGCACCCGCAATTGACACGTTGGTATCGACATCTTCCAAAACCATCATCTCCCCGGGTTTCAGGGCGGTTAAAGAAGTAATATCCACATCCATAGCAAGTGTTGCTTGTGGCCACGAATCCGCTTTAAAGACATGTTCTTTTAAGCGTTCATCCCGAATATCAATGCCAGTCTGTACAGAACTCAGCTCAACTTGAATTTGCGCTTTACCAGCAGCGTTCACGCTTCCCTTTAGATTAGAAAAATAATGGCTCTCTCCAACAGATGTTTTCTTGATAGAGCCAAAGCTTAACCGCGAACTGTCATTATCAAGTTGCCAATCACTGGCTATCGCCTTCAAAGGCAAGAACACAAGAACCGCAGCAAACAGAAAATTGACTGTATTTTTTAACATTATAAAACCCTTAAATTTGTTTATCCCAATTATAAAACACGCGAGAGCAATTTTTATTCATTGGTAAAAGGATTTATTTAAAATCAGCCCTCTAACCCCATGTTAATATATTTAATTTCAAGATATTCCTGAAGCCCGTATTGCCCTCCTTCACGACCAATTCCAGATTCTTTAATCCCGCCAAAAGGTGTTGCTTCGGAAGATAACGTTCCCGAATTAGCTCCGATCATACCGAACTCCAAAGCTTCGGACACACGCCACACCCGACCAACATCACGAGAAAAGAAATAAGCCGCCAAGCCATAGCGTGTCGCATTCGCCAATTTGATGGCCTCGTCTTCTTTCTCAAAACAGTAGAGCGGCGCAATCGGACCAAAGATCTCTTTGTGAAAAACCTGCATATTTTCAGTAACGCCCGTCAACACTGTTGGGGCATAAAATTGATCACCAAAGGACAACGACGTTCCCCCGACCAGAGCTTCCGCCCCTTTGGACAAGGCATCCCGGACCAGACCATCAACCTTATCAATCGCGCGGTCATCAATTAATGGACCTAACTCTACGCCTTTCTCTTGACCAGCGCCGACTTTTATCTCCTTTACAGCCTTTGCCAACTTCTCGGCAAAAGTATCATAGACACCTTTTTGGACCATGATCCGATTGGCACAGACACAGGTTTGACCTGCATTGCGAAACTTGCTTGCCAGCAAGTGCTTTACCGCAAGATCAAGATTGGCATCGTCGAAAACAATAAAGGGGGCATTCCCGCCAAGTTCCATAGAAACCTGTTTTACCGTCAAAGCGCACTTTTCCATCAGAACCTTACCGACAACGGTTGATCCGGTAAAAGAAAGCTTACGAACCGCATGATGGGACGTCATTTCATCCCCGATTTCACCAGCCTTGCCCGTCACAATATTAAAGACACCATCTGGCAATCCGGCTCTCTGGGCTAAGACAGCCAAAGCAAGAGCAGAATAAGGCGTCTGAGGTGCTGGCTTCACAACAACAGTACAGCCCGCGGCCAAAGCCGGCGCACATTTACGCGCAATCATTTGCGCCGGAAAATTCCAGGGTGTTATTGCAGCAACAACGCCGATTGCCTGTCGGATTGTCAAAAGCTGTTGATCATGACGCCCAGCCGGAATTGTTTCGCCATATACCCGTTTAGCTTCTTCTGCGAACCATTCAATATAACCGGCAGAAGATCTAATTTCCCCTCTTGCTTCGTCCAGTGGCTTTCCCTGTTCAGCTGTCATGATCTGAGCCAAATCATCTTGGTGCTCTAACATCAGATTTTGCCATCGCCGCAAAACAGAAGCGCGTTCTTTTGCTGTTTTTGCCTTCCAGCCGACAAGAGCCTCTTCCGCGCTTTCTATTGCTCTACGTGTTTCCCCAGCCCCCATCCAAGGCATTTTCCCCAATTCATTTCCCGTAGCCGGATCATATACAGGAACCGTTCTGCCAGAAACTGCATCAACCCATTTACCTCCAACAAAGGCCTGTTGTTGGAAAAGAGACTTATCTCGTAAAGAAAGAGACATTGTGGGTATCCTAAACAAATATAAGGTTGGCGACGCAGGCAATTAGACATCTCGAGAATTGAGTAGCTTGAACGCTAAACAAGCATAGATCACAGTTCAAGAGCCAATTATCGCGACCACTTGGGTTACGGAAAAACTATTAAATCCAAGCTCCACTCAACACAAAAAACACCAAAGTATTGTAAATTTTATGTGGATGTAAACTATTGATAATACTGAAATTTAAATAACGATATCACTTTAAATACAAATTCACATATTTATGGGCATAATTATTATTTTTTGAATTTCAATACCCCTGATGAGGTATTGCTGAAGCAGAAAGATCATTGCTAGATCTCGTAAGCAATTTAGAAAAATGCGCAATGTTCCTCAAAGTTCAGCTTTACTATGGAGATCTAAATAAATGAAAAAAATTTTCCTGGCGAGTACCGCGCTTGCTGCAGGTTTTTCCTTTGCCGCATCTGCGTCTGCAGCAGATACGCAAATTGAATGGTCTGCTTATACAGATTTCAACGTTTCGTCGACAGGCGTTGATGGAGATGTAGCTGGTGGAGACACCAATAAAGGCCTTGATTTTAACACCAATTCTGAGATTCATTTAAATGCATCCCAGACAAGTGATAATGGCCTAACCTATGGCCTTCACATTCAATTAGAAGCAGATCAAAACAACACAAACAACACCGATGAAAACCATATCTTTATCGAAGGTGATTTCGGACGCGTTGAACTTGGCGACCAAGATTCAGCGGGTGATCGGATGATGGTTTCAGGCTCTTCAGTTGGGTTCCAGTACGGCATGTTTGGTAACTATACTGGTGGTTTGTCCGCACTTGAAAATGAAGGTAACCTGGGGCGTACCGCCGCAGATTTTAGTGATTCATCTGATTCGTCTAAAATCACATATTTCACCCCAACATTTAATGGCTTTAAAGCCGGGTTATCCTTTGCCCCTGACAGTGATTCAGGGCAATCCGTCAGCGGCGACGAAACTAGTTTTAACAACCATATTGATACTGGTCTGAATTATTCTGGTACCTTCAATGACTTTACCATTGATGCTGCACTTATAGGAGCCACCCACGAAGTCACCAGCCAAGGATCTTCTGACGACACTTATTATGCCGTAGGCGGCGGTTTGATGCTTGGTTACGCGGGCTTTAAAGCAGCCGTCGGCGTGCTACATGAAGACACCGAAAATACAAGCGAGATCAACACTGTTGATACAGGGTTATCATACGGTATTGGCGCGTGGAGCATGTCTGTGGGTGCTGCGTGGTCAGAGTTTGACCAAGATAACGGCGTCGAGAACGAAAGTATTGCCTATTCCGCTGGTGTTGGTTACGAAATCGCCCCTGGATTAACAACTTGGGCAGGCGCAACAATCGGGGACTATGAAGGCGGTGTCGAAGACTTCACCAACTTCCAAACAGGTATTTCTGTCGCGTTCTAAATCACCCATCAAACGCAATGTCGAAAAGAGGTTCGCGATTTGCGGACCTCTTTTTATTTCGTCCAAAATTTAAAAAGCCATAAACACGACTATCAAAACCAGAAAGAAATTCTGATTTGGAAGAATAAAAACAAAACATACATACAGTATGTCAGATAAAACTAGGAATAGCCTTCAAATCTTCAAAAAGGATATTCATCTGATTTCTAACGACTTCTTGTGCAAAACAGGTTTACCTTTATGTCTCCAACACACGACCTCACCTCTTTTTACATTCTTGGTGAACTCGACATGATCAAAAAATTCATTGCAGATGAAGTTGGCATAGCCTTCCCCGAAAGCAAAGTTTTCATCAACGATGGTGACGATATACGTCTTCCCTTCAATTATACGGAATTTCCTCACTGTATTTTGTATATATCTGCAACGCTTAGTAAAAATTGTTTATTAAGAATTGCATCAATCAAACAGAATACGTCTGCAAAAATAATTCTCATAACCGATGAAAAAACTGGTCCAGCCCATATTTTGAATACCATTGAAGTAGAAGCCATCTATTCCATAAACAAGCCAATTAACGGGCTATTCAATTTAATCCATCAATCATTTTCTTTGGATCTGTCTCATAGAGATGACGTACTTTATTCAAACAGTGATTTATTTTCAGAAATACAGTTAACAACGACAGAAATTCAGATCTTAACTCTCCTGAAAACAGGCATGAGTAATAAAGAAATTGCGAACATAACGAGAAAATCAGAAGGCACAGTTAAAGTGCAATTGAAATCAATATACAAAAAGCTAAATATTCATAGCAGAACTGAAGCCATAAATCTCTTCATCACCTAGCTTACAACCATTAAGCACAAACAAAAAAATGCTCGTGTAAGCAAAAAGTGGTCAGGTCAGACCTGCCTCTGATTTTTCGATAAGAAAATCATAAAATTCATCTTGAAGAAGATTTTGTGTTCTCGTTTTACGGCGGGCAACATCAATATTAATCGTGATCGGTTTAGATTCTGGGAATACAGGTACGACAGCATAATCTTCTGATTTTGATTGCCCTCCAAAATCATCATAAAAACCTATTCCAGCTCCTTTTTTTATCAAACTGCGCAAAGCCTCAGCATCCTTTACGGTTATAAGCTTAGTGATATTATCAACCTGCTTAAGGAGTTGGTTTTGCTGGTTTATTTTAAGCCAATATTTATAATCAGAAAGGAGATTAGAGCTCGCAATAACCTCTAGATCAAAAATATTTTCATACGTAAGTGTCGATGAAACGGTCGACAAATACTCACGTGATGCGACAAGGTGGCGTTGAAAACTATAAAAGGGCTGTGTTTCAAAGAAGCTAGGCTTTTTTAGGGTTGTAACCAGTCCAAGATCGATATCATTTCCCAAAAGCCCAACTTCGAGAGCATCATGGTCGAGCTCAATAATATCTAAACGAACTCTCGGGTGTTCCCTTTTAAATGCATGCACAATCTCAGGAACAAAAGAAGAGGTAAGCTCGAAGTAAACTCCTAAGCGAATTGTCCCATCCAGGTTTTGTCGATTATTACGAAGGCAGGCCACAACTCCATCAATTTCATCAATACGCTCACGTGCGTATTCGAACAGACATGTGCCTTCTTTAGTCAAATAGATCTTTGAATTTTTCCGTTCAAAAAGTACTAGCTCTGTTTCCTCTTCAACATCCTTAAGCTGAGCACTTATAGCAGGTTGCGTTCTATAAAGGCGTGCCGCCGCCTTTGTAATTGAACCTTCATCCGCCACCACAGTAAAAGTACGAAGCTTATTTAAATCAATCATAGCCCAAGATTACTCGACAAATAATTACGCTAAAACAAAGGGGATAAAACGATACGGGTATGAGTGATAAAGTTTGTTAAACTTCACTATATTCCCTGTCGAAGATATAAGCACTAAGACACTGATTTCAATAGTTCTGAGAGGCTATTAAGGAATAAAAAAACTGCTAATAGATATAGTCTTTCAATCAAAGGCATCGGAAACAAGGTATAAAACTTAAACCTACAAACACATAAATGTAAGAAAGTTTACATTATCAACGTATATAATTATATTTCAATTAATAAGCCCTTATCCAATACAGGTAATTTCCGTGATTGATCAAAAGCGCATAGGTATCAACAATCGTCAGGACCAGATCATCGATCTTGTTCGTGAGCGTGGATTTGCGTCCTTAGAAATGCTCGCCGAAAAATTCCATGTTTCTCAACAGACCATTCGCCGTGATATCATCTATTTAAGTGAAAAAAACTTGCTCCAGCGTCATTTTGGTGGTGCAGGATTACCCGCTGGAATAGATGGCTTAGCCTATCCCAACCGCAAAGTCAGAAACGCGCAAGAAAAAGCAGCAATTGGCCGTGAAGTTGCAAAGCAGATCCCGAATGGGTCTTCGCTTTTCATTGATATTGGCACGACCATGGAAGCAGTTGCCGAAGCACTCGTTTATCACGAGGGGCTACGAATTCTTACAAACCACATTGGCGTCGTCTCAATACTTTGTGAAAAAACGGACTTCGAAATTATCTTACCAGGGGGACTTGTTCGCAATAAAGACCGCGCCATAGCGGGGGAAACGACAACCGACTTCCTTAAAAGCTTTCGAGTTGGGTATGGCATCTTCGGCATAGGCACCATCACAAATGACGGACAGCTTTTGGACTACGACTATCGTGACGCACAGGCATCCAGAGCTGCCTTAGCCATTTCACGCCATAAATTTGCCGCTGCTGATCATTCGAAATTTAACGCAGATGCCATGATGCCATTTGCCAGTGCCGCAGAGGTTGATGGTATTTTTACGGACACGCCCCCCCCAAAATCAATCGTTGAAGCATTAGATAAAGCAGGAACAAAACTTTTTGTCGCCCCCAAATAACCTGTGCCCTAGCTAACCAAGGTTTATCACAACGGTATTTGGCTTTCACACCCTCTAGTGTAAGAATATTTACATTCATGTAATTTTATGTACACAATAGTTACATAATTCACCCCTATACAGGCACCATATTTTGGTGCTGACACCTCTCATAGAGGGTACAGGAACCTGAAAGGCAAAAGAGAGAATATGTCAGCCATAGAACTACAAGGCATAAGTAAAATATGGGGAGAGACAACTGCTGTTAATGATGTTTCCTTCTCTATAGACCAAGGAACTTTTGCCGTACTTTTGGGGCCATCTGGTTGCGGAAAATCCACCTCGCTGAGAATGATCTCTGGCTTAGAAGAAATCAGCCAAGGCAAACTTGTTATCAATGGGAAAGATATGACGACAGCATCACCAGCTGAACGTCATCTTTCAATGGTGTTCCAAAATTACGCTCTGTTCCCCCATCTTAATGTAGAAGAAAACATTCTCTTTGGCTTAAAAGTACGCAAGACACCAAAACCTGTTCAAAGTGATCGTCTGCAAAAAGTTGCTCAGCAGGTAGGGCTTGAACAGCTTCTTGATCGCAAACCAGCGCAACTTTCTGGTGGGCAACGGCAACGCGTAGCACTGGCACGGGCAATTATCGCTGAAAATCCAATCTGCCTGATGGATGAACCACTTTCTAATCTGGATGCCAAGCTTCGCCATATAATGCGTGTCGAAATCAGAGCACTTCAACAGCGTTTAGGAATGACCGTTATTTACGTCACACACGATCAGGCTGAAGCGATGAGTATGGCAGATAAAGTTATTTTGATGTGCGATGGTAAAATTGAGCAAGAAGGCACCCCAGAAGAGCTTTACAACAAACCAGCAACAACCTTTGCTGCGGCTTTTATCGGCACTCCGCCAATGAACCTTATTGATCCGACAGCATGTGATATCGGCAAGAAAATATCTGCCAAAAAGAAAGACCAATTTTTAATCGGAATCAGACCAGAAGACATCACATTATCTGATAATAAGGGTCTGAAAGCAGAGCTTGTTTCAGCCGATTATCTAGGCGCAGATACTGTTGTTACCGCTAAAATCAATGATCAGGAAATACTTGTACGCACCCCCGGTAAGGTCGCGATTTCAGCCCCCGTATCAACACGACTGCAATGGGATGAAAAGGCCGTGCATGTTTTTGACAAATCAACAGGTAAACGTAATGACGAAGTAAAGGTTCAATCTTTCTAATTTCACCCCCTTACACACCCCTTCTACAATCAAGTAGCAGGAACTAAAAGGAAGCCGGAAGTACGGTCTTCCTCAATCACAAGAGGACTACACCATGCTGAAGACACTAAAAAGAAAAGCCGGAAGTCTCGCGCTCGCTACAACCCTGGGGTTGGGGCTTGCGACAAACGCATCTGCGGTTGAGCTTACAATGTATTATCCGGTAGCCGTTGGCGGCTCATTAACAAACATTGTTGATGGATTAGTTGATGACTTTGAAGCACAGAACCCGGATATCAAGGTTAATGCAATCTATGCCGGTAATTATAATGATGCGCGTATTAAAGCCCTGGCGGCCCTTAAAAGTGGGGAACCTGCTCAGACTTCTGTCATGTTTTCAATCGACACCTATGAGTTGATCGAACAGGGGGCTATCGTTGCCTTTGATGATATCGTTGAAACCAAAGAAGAAAAAGAATGGCTCAAAAGTTTCTATCCCGCGTTAATGGAAAATGGCCAGACCCAAGGGAAAACCTGGGGTATTCCTTTTCAAAGATCAACAATCGTCATGTACTACAACAAGGATGCTTTCCGTGCCGCAGGCCTTGATCCAGAAACACCTCCTGCCACGTGGGACGAATTGGTTGCTGCCGGTAAAAAGCTAACCAAAGATGGTCAATGGGGTACCATGATCCCATCCACAGGTTATCCATACTGGATGTTTGGCGCGCTTAGCATGCAGAACGGCCAAGTTCTTATGAATAGTGATGGCAACGAAACATATTTTGACGCACCTGCAACTATTGAAACGCTAGAGTTCTGGAAAGACCTGGGATCAAAACATGGTATCATGCCTGAGGGAACGATCGAATGGGGAACTCTCCGTCAGAACTTCCTTGAAGGTAAAACAGCCATGATGTGGCATTCAACAGGGAACCTGAGCGTTGTCAAAAAGAACGCCAAATTTGACTTTGGTGTTGCCATGCTTCCTGCTCAAAAACGTCGCGGCACACCCACCGGTGGCGGTAACTTCTACATCTTTGAAAAAACGACTGCCGAAGAACGTAAAGCCACGATGAAGCTTATCCGGTTTCTTACCGAGCCAAAACGGACAGCTGAATGGAGCATGAAAACAGGTTACCTAGCCACAATGCCAGCGGCTTACGAAACAGAAGAAATGAAACAGTATGTAGCTGATTTCCCGCCTGCTGCTGTTGCTCGTGACCAGTTGGAATTCGCAACAGCAGAATTATCAACTTATCAAAATGGTCGTGTCAGAAAACTTCTTGATGATGCCATTCAGGCAGCGTTGACAGGATCAAAAACACCAGCAGAAGCATTAAGCGGTGCACAGAAACAGGCTGATCGCCTGCTAAAACGCTACCGTTAAATCTTTGGTTGCAAGCCCCCGGAGACGATTAATTCGTCTCCGGGACTTTCTGTTTTATGGTTAGAATTTATTGTTGATTAGGTATGAGTGTAAATAGATGAAGCATGTATCCACAAAACATCAGCTATATGGTTGGCTTTTATTATTGCCTGCCGCTCTATTTCTACTCTCTTTCACCTATTACCCCACCCTTGCCACATTAGCGAAAAGCTTCTTTTCCCAAGGCACAGCAATCAGGCCCTCTGAGTTTGTGGGGCTCGAAAACTACACTTTTATGTTAGAGGACGACGTGTTCTGGCGTGTCGCTTGGAACAACGTAATTTATGCACTGTTCACGATCCCGATTTCCATTGCTTTGGCTTTGATGATGGCCATTTGGGTGAACAGTCGTTTGAAGTATAAATCTTTGGCACGCATGAGCTTCTTTCTGCCAACCATGCTGCCCATGATCGCAGTCGCAAATATATGGCTTTTCTTTTACTCCCCTGAAATAGGGTTAATTGATCAAGTCACCGCCGCATTTGGGGTCGAAAGCCACAACTGGCTCGGAGATCCGGATACCGTTTTAGGATGCATCATCGTGATAACCATATGGAAAGAAGCTGGTTTCTTCATGATATTTTACCTTGCGGCTTTACAGACTTTATCACCCGAACTGGAAGAAGCGGCCCGTCTGGAAGGTGCCAGCCGTTGGTATTATTTCCGTCGCATTATGTTTCCATTATTAATGCCCACAACCCTATTTGTGCTGATCAACGCGATTATTAATTCTTTTAAACTGGTTGATCATTTGTTTATCCTGACAAAAGGCGGACCAGATAACGCAAGCTCATTATTACTGTACTACATCTACGAGGTTGCTTTCAGTTTCCTTGATCAAGCTTACGCGTCAACCCTGACGGTAATTCTACTCGCTGTACTCGCGATTATTGCAATCGGGCAGTTTGTCTTTCTTGATAAAAAGGTCCATTACCAGTGACAGCCAACATACAAAGACGAAAGTTTTCATTTTCGATTGAATCCAGTGCAGCCTATTTTTTGGCTTTTCTCTGGGTTTTACCGCTCGTTTACGCGCTCTGGGCTGCTTTTCATCCTGCAGAATACGCGACCCGGTTTGAGCTTTTTGCCCCATTGACCCTTAACAATTTTGCTACGGCATGGGAACAAGCCCCTTTTGCTCGCTATTTTCTCAATACCTTTTTGTTGGTCACTTCTATCCTATTGGTCCAATTCTTTCTCTGTACACTCGCGGCCTACTCTTTTGCCCGGTTCGAATTTCCGGGGAAATCGCTCGCTTTTGGTCTTGTCTTGATTCAGCTGATGATTATGCCAGAAGTCTTGATTGTAGAGAATTACACGACAATGAGTAACCTTGGCCTCGTGGACAGTATTCTGGCGATTGGGTTACCGTACATGGCCAGTGCGTTTGGCATATTTCTTCTGAGACAAACCTTTAAAACGATCCCCCATGAATTAGAAGATGCCGCAAAAATTGAGGGATGTTCTTTGTGGCAAATTCTATGGAAAGTTTATGTCCCCCTCGCTCGGCCAACCTATGTCGCCTTTGGGTTGGTTTCCATCAGTTATCACTGGAATAACTTTCTTTGGCCGCTTGTGATTACGAACTCGGTAACAACTCGTCCCCTGACTGTTGGCTTAGCCATTTTTGGCGCCCCGGAATCAGGCGTTGATTGGTCGATCATTACCGCTGGAACTCTTCTGGCTGTTGCGCCTCTGCTTGTTGCCTTTCTTCTCTTCCAGCGTCAGTTTGTTCAGTCTTTCATGCATGCGGGGATCAAATGACAAAAATTGTCAGTTGGAATATACAATGTGGCCTCGGGGTTGATGGCCAGATCAATCTTAACAGGATCGCAGAAGTCATTTCATCACAGGGCGATCCCGATATCATTTGCCTGCAAGAAGTGGCTCGTTTTGACCCAGATTCAGATCAAGGCCAAGGCGCTGACCAGTACGCTATTCTTTCAGACCTTTTTCCTCATCATAGTGCCTTTTGGGGACCTGCAATCGATCGACTATATTCTGGTGAGCATAATCGGCGTCAATTTGGCAATATGATTCTCTCCCGCCTTCCTGTGCTTCAGGTATTTAATCATCTATTACCTCAGCCTCGGCCAGAAAAGCCATGTAAGAATATGCCGCGTCAGGCATTGGAAGTTGTTGTTAACCTCGAAAATGGCCCCTTACGCATCGCAACAACACATTTGGAATATCACTGTACGAAACAACGCTATGCACAAGCAGGGTATCTATGTGAAGTACAAGAAGAAGTGGTTTCAAACTTGGATTACCACTGCATTGCCCCCTCATCTGGACCTTATGCAGCGATCCCTAGACCGGAACGCAGCATTATTTGCGGGGACTTCAATGCCGTCGTTGGCGAAGAAACCTACAGCCTGTTGAATTCAGAGATTCCCCTGATATCAAAACATTACATTGATGCATGGCCTGCTTTCCATAACGATAAAAAGCATGCCCCAACTTGCGGCATCTTCGACCCGGAACAATGGCCCGAAGGCCCGCATTGCCGTGACTTCTTCTTCATCACAGAAAGCCTTGTGCCTTTCGTGAAAAATGTGCGTGTAGATGAACAAACCGATGCGTCAGACCATCAACCCGTTACTCTTGAGCTATAAAGGTAGAATCCTAAATCGTCAGATAATAAAAATAATGATCCGTCTCTCTTTCAAACCCAAAAGATTCGTAGAGAGACTGTGCTTTTGCATTCAGGATATCAGTTTCAAGCAGAAGGCCTTTGGAATTCATTTTTTTCCCATGATCCCGTGCGGCAGTTAACAACTTTCGAGCAACACCTTGTCCTCGGGCTTTTTCATGCACATAAAGATCATTCAGGATGAGATCTCGTCTTAAGGAAAGAGAAGAAAATGTCGGGTAGAGTTGGGTAAACCCCAGAACATCACCGTCCTTATTCTGCGCATAAAGCACAACGGATTCAGAACTGTCCTGACGTTCTGAAAGAAAAGCCTCACAAGCTTTGCAGTCACTTTCTTGCCCATAGAATTGACGATAGAGATCAAAACATTCCACCACTTTAAGGATGGTCTGTGTATCGGCCTGCAAGATCTCTATTATCATTTTTTCGCTCTAACGTTTTTGTTTCAGAGCATTTTATAGAGATATTTTCAAAAGACAGCAAAGACTAAGATATTAGAAAGCTTCATGGTGAAGGTCTTTACACTTATACGCGTCATACACCAACATTGATGGGATCAGCAGGAACAAGACCCTCTATCAAAGCAGGGAGATACTTTCCGAGTTCCAAGGGCACTAAAGTTTCATCTGATGCATTAATATCTGCGATGCTCCACCATCGGTAGCCGTGAAAATGTTGATTTTCATTTTCATCAGGCATAACCTGAGTCGGATCAAACTTTGTAGATCTGATTAAATAAAAGACCTCATCAAAATCGGGGACATTTCAGGGGAGCAGATCACCCAAAATGCTGAAGAAGATTTGTTACTCGAATATTGCTCAAGGAAAGTATAGACACGCTTTCTCTCTCCAAAATCCACGTCCCTCCCCCATCAACAACCCTAAGTATGAATACACTTGAATTTTTATTAAAATTTTTAATAGAATTAGTAGAAGCTATACAGCGTGATTTCTTTGATTTGTTACCATAAGTAAACTCATAGACAATATAAGGCTTTCCATACATACCACGAGTAATTTTGACAGATTTAGCCGGCAATACATCGCCATACAAATAACAATTTAAGCATTTTTTCTCATACCTAACTGTTGTAAAAAAATACATAAAACAAACAAAATACATTATTAATACAGCAGTAAAAATTTCAATTGTTTCTAAGTGTTCGTCAGAACAAATCCACGCCAATAATGACAAAAAAGTTCCAGCAAAAAAGTGGAATACAAAGCTAAGTAAAATTCTTTTATTAGTATGCTGGAGACATTTAAAATTTAAATCACCAGAATCGTTTAAAGATTTTATTTTTCTTCTTACTTTTGGTCCTAGAAACCACAAAAAAATCATAAAATTTACCCCGCAGTACTATAACTCATTATAGTACTTGGTACTTGGTACTTGGCACTTGAATTTTGCCGTCATCACCTGTGTAGTAAAAAACAAATTTTTGAGAAGATGAGTTTGTCATTAATTAAGACTCCACTTTAAACTCTAAAGTCAATGCAACATTGGACAAGCAATATAAATTGAAGTTTGAATCTATATATATGCAGGAATATTTTGGTAAATCTTTAGCGCACACAATTTCTACAGGCTTATTCTTTTCCCACTCACTAAAGTAATAACCGACACCTATTCTTTGAACGTCAGTATGCTTTGTGCCATTCAGAAAGAATTCATAACGAACTTCGAATTGCCCATATCTATCAATCCATCGCCGAATAATTGTCCCCATTACAAAAGTAGGCGTAGTACAAGAAATCACCATACGCTCTAGGCGCTTCATTGGTGCATAAAATAATGAGAACAAAAATAATATACTTATAAAAATACCCGCATAAATAGGTATCAACTTACCACTAGCCAAGTAACTATAAATACACATCCCCCAAACCAGAAATATCAATAGAAAAATCAATAAAAATCTATTACCTAATTTATGCTTATAGATTTTTAGATTTTCTGTATTAATATCATTCTCTTCTTTCAATTTACTGAGGGTGTTATTGAAATCCCGAGAAGAAAATACATTGAGAACACAATCATAAAAACTCATTTCCCAGCATCAACCCGCTTTTCATTGTAAAAACTCAATTATTAGGAAAAATTTTCAATTTATGAGCACCTTGCAGCTTATTCAAAAGATGATCTAACATTGATTTATTGAATTTTGATGGCACAACTAAAGTTACCAACCAAGGAACATCACCACTCTTCCAGTCTTGGTGAGCAAGGGAGAAATAACCAGCCATTCAAGATCATTTGAATCAAAACTCATCATCTAAGACTCCCTAACTTGGGAGATATGAAACATAAAAAATTCATTAGGTAGAAAACCATTGAACTGGACTAAGACCCTAACGAGACCAACTCATATAATATAGCCCACCATCCTCAAAAGATATTTTTTTTAGTTCTCTTTAACTCGGCAATTATTCAACAGTCACAGACTTGGCTAGATTTCTGGGTTGATCAACATCTGTACCTTTAAGGACAGCGGTATGATATGCGAGAAGCTGGATAGGAAGCGCGTAAAGGATAGGCGCCACAAAGGGATCGACCCTTGGCAAGACAACGCTATGCTTGGCAATATCACCGGCCCGTGCAACGCCTTCTTGGTCAGAGAACAGAATAATCTGTCCACCACGCGCATGAACTTCCTGAAGGTTGGAAATCGTCTTTTCCATCATCGGGCCGCTTGGGGCGCATGCGATAACAGGGACGTTTTCATCAATCAAAGCAATGGGACCATGTTTCATTTCGCCCGCGGCATAGCCTTCGGCGTGGATGTAACTGATTTCCTTGAGCTTCAATGCTCCTTCCATCGCCATGGGGTAAAGATTGCCACGCCCAAGATAAAGTACATCCCGCGCTTCACTGACATCAGCAGAGATTTTGCGGATGGCCTCGTCTGTATTCAAGATTTCAGTAATACGTGACGGAATTTCGGTTAAAGCCGAAGACAGCTCCGCTTCACGTTCCGGCGAGATCGTCCCTTTGGCACGACCAATACCAATTGCAAGACAAGCAAGGACAGTAAGCTGCGTGGTAAAGGCCTTGGTTGATGCCACACCAATTTCAGGCCCCGCCAAAGTAGGCAACACCATATCTGATTCACGGGCAATGGTCGATTCAGGTACATTGACAACAGAGACGATCTTTTGCCCCTGTTCCTTGGCATAGCGAAGTGCCGCCAAGGTGTCAATTGTTTCTCCAGATTGCGAAATAAACAAGCTGACACCATTTTCCGGCAACGGTGCTTCACGGTATCTAAACTCAGAGGCAATATCGACTTCGACCAACTGGCGGGCTTCCTGTTCCAGCCAGTATTTGGCCACCATCCCCGCCAAAGATGCTGTGCCGCACCCGACGATGGTCAGACGGGAAATATTGGCGAGATCAAACGGAAAGTCAGGGAGCTGAATAGAACGGGCCAGCGGATTAAAAAACGTATGAAGCGTATCACCGACAACTGCAGGCTGTTCATAGATTTCTTTTTGCATGAAATGACGGTATTGGCCTTTGCCAATCATCGCACCGGACACAGCAGTTTGAACGACTTCACGGTTCAAAAGGTTTCCAGCAAGATCTCTGATCGTCGCACCATTGTTATCTAGAACAACCCAATCCCCTTCTTCCAGATAACAAATTTGGTCCGTCAAATGAGAAAGAGAAAGAGCATCAGATCCCAAATACATCTCGCCATCACCATACCCAACGGCAAGTGGACTGCCACGGCGTGCGCCGATCATAAGATCTTCCCGACCCGCAAAGACAATTGCCAGAGCAAAAGCGCCTTCCAAGCGCTTGAGAGTCGTATGAACGGCCTCTTCAGGTGACAGGCCATCATTCAAATAATGTGTGATCAGATGCACGACAACTTCGGTATCAGTTTCGGTCTGAAATGCTTGTCCTTTGGCATCCAGCTCGGCACGTAGTTCCTGAAAATTTTCGATAATACCATTATGGACTAGCGATACCTTGTCACTGGCATGCGGGTGGGCATTTACCTCATTGGGACGACCATGTGTTGCCCAGCGGGTATGACCAATTCCTGTCATACCGGTAATGGGGTCTTCTTCGACACGGTTTTGCAGATTAACGAGCTTGCCTTGCGCGCGCCGTCTTTGCAGACCACCATCAACCAGTGTGGCAATCCCCGCGGAATCATATCCACGATATTCCAACCGTTTCAAACCATCCAATAAGAGAGGAACAACAGGCTTTGTACCGATAATACCAATGATGCCACACATATTGCTTTAGCCTTTTTTCTCTTCTTTAATCTTTTTGCGACTAGCACGGAAACTCGCCCCGGCACCAGCCTTGTCAATCAAACGTCCCCGGACCACAGCCATCGTATCGTCAGCAACCGATTTTGTGATTGTAGAGCCTGCACCGACAATCGCCCCGGCACCAATATCAACAGGGGCAACCAGCGCGGTATTCGATCCAATAAATGCGCCTTCACCAATAGAGGTTTTCCATTTATTGAACCCATCATAATTACAGGTAATAGTCCCGGCGCCAATGTTGGCTTTTGCACCAACTTCGGCATCCCCAATATAGCTCAAGTGATTGGCCTTCGCGCCTTCACCAAGAACAGCATTTTTAGTCTCAACAAAGTTACCAACCTTGCCGCCCTTTCCAATTACTGTACCCGGGCGTAGTCTGGCATAAGGGCCAATTGCAGCGCCCTCACCAATGACAGCACCTTCCATATGACAGAAAGCTTTGATATGGCTGTTATCAGCAATAGAAACGTTGGGACCAATAAAAACAGAAGGTTCGATAATAATATCACGACCAAATTGTGTATCTGTTGAAAGCCATGTCGTCTCTGGATCTATCAAGGTAACACCCTGAGCCATCGCCGCCGCACGCAAACGCTGTTGCAAAATGCGTTCAGCAACCGCCAGCTCCTGACGGGAATTAACGCCCATAACTTCTTCTTCACTTGCCTCAACCGCGCGGGTATCCAGACCTTCTGCATAAGCGAAATCGAAAATCACCGGAAGATAATATTCCCCTTGGGCGTTATTATTATCCAGCTGATTGATCAGGCGATGTACTGTTGGGCCATCCCCCAACAAAATCCCAGCATTGCACAGGTCAATCGCGCGTTCTTCGTCCGTTGCATCTGCGTGCTCAATGATGCCCATAACACGACCGTCACTATCTTGCTTAACCCGACCATAGCAGCCGGCTTCTCTAGGGCGAAAAGCAAGACCAATAAGCTTGGGTCCGTTTTCCTCTTCCCGTAGCGTCTGCATTGCTTGATATGTTTCAGGCCGGATCAACGGTGTATCGCCAAAAATCACCATAATATCCGCCAGATCATCGGGACCAAAGAACCCGCCCAGCGCTTCAAATGCCTGTTTTACTGCATGCCCTGTGCCCAGACGATCAACCTGAACAACGGTCTCATGTGGTTCAGCTGCTTTTTCAACGGCCTGAGCATCAGGACCAACGACAACGACTACCCGATCAGGGGAAAGTGTTTCAACACCATCTAGAACATGCGATAGCATTGGTTTTTCGGCCAAACGGTGTAGAACCTTTGGCATATCTGATTTCATTCGGGTGCCTTGGCCAGCAGCCAACACAATCACAGCGAGTTTACGTTCAGTCATCGATCTCTGGTATTCATTAATCTCGGGGATCCTAAGGATCACAGTTCGTTAAATGCTTCCACAGTGCTTACCCCCTGCTTCTCTTCGGATCAACCATTAGAACGTGTCGTCCCGACAAAAGCAGGTAAAATATAGCGTACAAAAGCTGGCATAAAAGAAATCACAGCTCAAATCACCATTTATTTCTGTGTGTTACACAATATTTCGATTTATTACACGTCACAAAACCAGTTAGTATTTATTTACAACAGTTGCGGTAGAGATTAGCTCGGTTTAGCTTTCACATTACAACGCCCAGCTTGTTAACCAATCCAACAACCAAAGTAAGCCTAATCTTCATGACCAAACGCAATGTACTTGTTTTCGACCTTGATGGTACTCTTATTGAAAGTGCGCCGGATCTCGCATTATCCTTACAAATTCTATTAAAGAGTGAGGGACGCAGAAAGCCGGACCTGATGGAAGTAAAGTCAATGATCGGTGATGGCGCGACAAAGCTAGTCGAACGCGGGTACGCAGCAACAGGATCTGCACTGTCAGAACAAGAACTCAAAGAGAAAGTTAAAAAATTCCTTGAGATATATTCAGACAATCTGATTGTCGAAACTCATCTTTACGACAACTGCCGAACGGTTTTAGAAAGTCTAAAAGCACAAGGTTGGAAGCTTTTGATCTGTACCAATAAACCCATTGCGCCAACTATTGAGATCATGAATGAATTCAATCTTCATAATATTTTCGATAAAGCTGTCGGCGGTGATAGCTACCCCGTAAAAAAACCAGACCCCGCCCATGTCCTAAACCTTTTGAACGAATCAGGTGTAAGCGCAGCGCAGGCTATTATGATTGGCGATGGCGTTAATGACGTTCTGGTCGCAAAAAATGCAGGGATACCATCTATTCTTTTCACCCATGGCTACGGGACTGAGGCAGCGAAAGCACAGAACCCTGATGAAATCATAGATGCTTTCATAGAACTTGAAGACGCCATTAATCGCCTTGCATAAAACTGCGACATTACCGCACGCACTAACAAAATTAAGGTGAAAAAAGCTCATAAGCAGGATAAATTGAGCATAATCAATTCTTAAACAGATCTCGTGGTATAGGTTGCACAAAGACAACTAGCTAGAGATTATTTAATGTTTAAGGTTCGCTAAGTTATTACTGGCATAATCTTTAACCAGTAGAACTAAACAACATGTACAATTCAGGAGAGAGTAATTATGGCAAAAATCGCCACCATGGCCATGGGCCTCGTTATTGGATTAGGTCTTAGCCTTAGCGCCGCCCAAGCTGGCGATGCCGCTGCGGGTAAAAAAGTCTTCAAGAAATGCAAAGCCTGTCACACGATTGACGCAGGTGGAAAAAACAAAATTGGTCCAAATCTTCATGGTATCGTCGGAAAAGCCGCAGCTTCTTCTGAAGGATACAAATACTCGAAAGCTATGAGTGCATCTGGCATCACATGGACCGAAGAAAATCTGGCCGAGTTTTTCAAAAAACCTAAAAAATTCGTTCCCAAAACAAAAATGTCCTTTGGTGGGCTGAAGAAAGAGAAACAGATTGAAGACCTTATCGCTTACCTAAAAGAAAACAGCTAAACGGTACAGCGAGATCACGAAAAACCCGGGCCTTTGTTGCCCGGGTTTTTGTTTGTGGCGCTGATAACAATTGTTCCCACATCATCACGAATTCGCGAGACTTTACAGACAAGTTAAAATTTCCCCGGCATGATACACTCCTAAGCGTAAGATGCTCATGGATCTAAAAAACAATAAATAAAACAGGTTTCCTACTTCAAATGAACCCGTTTTAAACAGGGGAGAATATTCTTTGCCAATATCTTTACATAATAGCTTTAAAGCTCTCGCGATTGTTTTGGCAACAGCCACCACACTTTTCACGGGGCAGGTATCAGCAGGGGATACTGTTGCGGGTAAAAAGGTTTTTAACAAATGCAAAGCCTGTCATTCCATTGGAAAGAACAAAATCGGACCCGATTTGACAGGAGTATTCGGTCGTCCTGCAGCAAGCGTCGAAGGGTATAAATACTCTCCAGCGATGACAGCCTCCGGACTCACTTGGACAGAGGAAAACTTAGCATTATTTTTAAAGAAACCAAGAGCATTTGTCCCGGGGACTAAAATGGGATTTTCCGGTTTAAAGAAAGAAACACAGATAGAAGACCTGCTCACCTTTTTGAAAGAGGCAACCGCACAGTAACCAAACGCTTTCCAGCTATCTGACTAGAAATGTTTCAACCAAGTCAGCAGCCCCGTAGCACTGGCTTTTTGGGTTCGTATTTCTACGTACTTTTTTACTGCTCGTCATTCTTTGGTCTTATCTACGAAGTATGCTATGAAGCCTCTATATTATTTTGTATTATCGCTTAATTCTTGAAATATTTAAGATTATTTTGCTTAAAAATAGAGAACCAGGCGGTCTTACTCAACTATTCGTTAACCTTAAACAGGCAATCTATGCACTGAAAATAAGGTTAACAGATAGAACAAACAAATTTAAGCCAAGGCCCTAAACTCCCTTAGGGTTGTGGATTCTGTTTTTCGGGGGAAACGGGGATAGAATGAGTTCTGATAATACGGCGAGTAAACCCAAAAATACTAAAAAGGGTTCCGCAAAAGACCAAAAGGCAAAAGAGCAGAAAAAAGAAGCTCTTAAACCTACGGACGTGATTGAAGATGGCGTACCACCAAAAGAAGAGTGGCAGGTTGATCCCGGATCGGTAAATTTCGAAGATCCACTTTTGGAATGCGTACACATGCTTGCTTCAATGATGCAAAGACCTATTTCGGTCGAAGCATTAAAAGCAGGTCTTCCTCATAGCGATGCGCATTTCACGCCAGATCTGGCTGTTAGAGCAGCGGAACGCGCCGGTCTGACCGCACGCACCGTACGTCGGGCAAAGATCGAAGATATTCAGCCCGTTACTCTTCCTTGTGTTGTCCTCCTTAAACAAGGTGGCGCCTGTATTCTTCTCAACTATACAAAATCGGGTAAGGCGAATATCGCTATCCCTGAAGGACGCGGCCAAAGAGAAATTACAGTCGCCGAGTTGCAAGAACAGTACACTGGCTATGCCATATTCGCGCGAACAGAATACAAATTTGATTCTCGTGCATCTGATATTCAGTTAAAAAAACCAAAAGCCTGGTTCTGGGGAACGCTCCTCAAGTTCTGGCCAATTTATAGTCATGTCATGTTGGCATCGATTTTGATCAACCTCTTTGCGATCGCCAGTCCTCTGTTTGTGATGAACGTCTATGACCGCGTTGTACCGAACGGGGCCAGCGCGACACTGGCTGTGTTAGCAATTGGTGTCACCACGGTCTTCTTGTTTGAATTTATCATGAAGAACCTGCGAACCTATTTGGTTGATGTCGCAGGGAAAAATGCAGATGTCATCATCGCCAGCCGATTACTAGAACAATTAATGGCTATGAAACTGTCCAACAAGCCCCCTTCCACCGGGGCTATGGCCAACAACCTTCGAGAATTTGAATCACTCCGTGACTTTTTTACGTCCGGAACTTTGGTTGCTCTTATAGATCTACCTTTTATCTTCCTCTTTATCTGGATTATTTCCATTGTCGCAGCACCTCAGGTCGCTGTCATACCATTAATTGTTGTGCCTTTGGTTATTCTTGTCGGCATATTCCTCCAAATTCCACTGCGTAAGGTTATTGAGAAAACGCACAAGGAATCCAGCCAAAAGCACGCCTTGTTGGTCGAAACAATTGATGGACTTGAGACCATCAAGACAACAGCCGCCGAAGGTCGTATTCAGCGATCATGGGAACGTTTTGTTGGGTTGACCGCGGATTCAGCAGGTAAAGCCAAGCTCTTGTCGGGTATTTCAACAACCTTTGCCCAACTTTCCATTCAGATGACAACTGTTGTTGTCGTAATCGTCGGTGTTTTTCTGATCATTGAAAAAGAAATGACAATGGGTGCTTTAGTAGCATCGAGTATGCTGACCGGTCGTGCATTGGCCCCTCTCGGCACCATTGCTGGCATGCTGACCAGATTGCAGCAATCCCGCGTTGCCTTGAAGTCACTTGATAATATTATGAACTCTGAGGTTGAGCGTTCAGCAGATAAAACTTATCTGCATCGTCCACGTCTGAGTGGGGAAATAGAGCTCAAAAAAGTGACCTTCAACTATCCTGGGCAAGAAGTAAAAGCACTGGATAATGTTAGCTTGAAAATCAAACCAGGCGAACGTGTCGGCATTCTCGGTCGGATTGGTTCGGGCAAATCGACAATCGCTCGACTTACTCTCGGACTATACGACCCTGCCGAAGGTTCTGTTCTTGCTGATGGCACAGATATTCGCCAGATTGATCCAGCTGATTTGCGTAGAAACATCGGTTACGTTTCGCAAGATAACTATCTTTTCTTTGGTTCTGTAAAAGAAAATATCTCTTTCGGTGCCCCCCATGTAGATGACCAGACAATTCTTCGTGCCGCATCTCTTGCTGGTGTTACAGACTTCCTGAAAACGCATCCTCATGGATTTGACCTTCAGGTTGGTGAACGCGGTATGTCCCTTTCAGGGGGGCAGCGACAAGCGGTTGTTATTGCACGATCATTACTTCTTGATCCGCCAATCCTGTTAATGGATGAGCCTACCAGTGGTATGGACAACTCATCCGAGGCTGCTTTCAAGCAACGTCTTGCATCCGCTGTTGTTGGCAAAACACTCGTACTCGTAACGCACCGTAGCTCACTGCTAACGCTTGTTGATCGCCTGGTTATTGTTGACAGTGGACGTATCGTCGCTGACGGACCAAAGGCTGAGGTTCTTGAGGCCTTGAAACAGGGACAAATCCGAGCCAGTGCCGGATAAGTTTCTGACCATTAGAAATAATTGAGAACCATCAGATAAAAAATAAGACACAAGGATAAAGGCCATCATGTCTTCCATGTCTAAAAAGGACGAAGATCTACTATTTGCTCCGGACCTACACGCGGCAACCATGCGTAAGGGACGCCGTATTGCCTACACTCTCACTTTCACTGCCTTTATGTTTTTCGTAATCTTCGGAACATGGGCAAGTATGGCTGAACTTGACGAAGTCACGCGCGGTGAAGGTACATTTATCCCAGCGCAAAAAACCCAGATTATCCAGAACCTCGAAGGTGGTATCATAACCGAACTCATGGTTCAGGAAGGGGATATTGTCGAAAAAGGGGACATCCTGCTTCGTATTGATAACTCACAGGCGACGTCCAATGTGAAAGATTCGAACGAACAACTAAAAATTCTGTCTGCAACGGTCAAAAGACTTACGGCAGAGTTGAACGACAAACCGCTTGAATACACAGAAGCCGAGATAAAGAACGCACCGGATCAGGTTGCAGATCAAACCTCGCTCTATAATGCACGCAAGCTCCAGCAAGATGCGCAGATCAAGGTTCTCGAAAATCAGTCCCGCCAGCGTCGTCAAGAAGTTGCCGAAGTCCGAAGTCGTATAGGGCAACTTCGCAATTCGTTGGCATTGGCACGCGAAGAACGTAACATTACAAAGCCACTTGTTGATAAAGGTATCTCACCAAGGCTCGAGCTTATTCGTATTGATCGACAGGTCGCAGATCTCGAAGGTGAAATCAAAACCCTTCAGACAAGTTTGCCGCGTCTTGAAGGCGCAACACTCGAAGCGAAACAACGCATTGATGAAATGGTTCTGACCACAAAGGCCGAAGTCTCTGACGAACTAAATAGGTCACGTGCAGAGATGAAATCATTAAGCGAACGGGTTGCGGCAGGTGTTGATACCGTCCAGCGAACAGATATCAGATCCCCTGTACGCGGAACAATCAAAGAACTCAAACGTAATACTGTTGGCGGCGTTATTCGTCCTGGTGAAGACATCGTCGAAATTGTCCCGCTTGATGATACCCTATTGGTCGAGGCAAAAATTAGACCTTCGGATCGTGCTTTCCTTCGTTCCGGGCAAAAAGCAACGATTAAGGTTACCGCTTATGATTTCTCTATTTACGGCGGGCTTGAAGGTAAACTTGAACGGATATCTGCCAGTACGATTAAAGATGAAGAAGGCGAAAGCTTCTACCGCGTCTATCTTCGTACCGAAGACAACAAGATTGTCAGCAAAGGCAAAGAGCTTGAAATTATTCCCGGGATGACAGCAAACGTTGAAATCCTGACAGGTAAGAAAACTGTGATGGATTACTTGCTAAAACCGATCCTGAAAGCACGAGATTCTGCGCTGAGAGAAAAGTAAGCCTTTATCTCAAATTAGTTATGGTGGGCTCCAATACGTGGCCCACCATCAACACAACGTGTGCGCGACAAATTAAGATCATACACACCGCAAAAATTAAGACTCTTTTAAGCGGTTCTTTGTCATTTTAGAAGCTACATACTTTTACTATTTTTGGCGAACGCGACGCAGCTCTTGACCCATTTAAAGCCGTTACAAATCATTAAAAAGGCTGTCTTAATCACTGCCTTGGCTTCTGTGTTTGTAAACACAGTATCAATAGAGACTGCGCATGCCCAATCACTTGGCGATCTGGCAAAAGCAGCCAAAGGCAAAGGGACAGCCCTTTTCAGAACGGTTGAGTTCCGATCTAAGTCTTTCAAGGCCTTGCCGCAATGGGCCCGTGTTTTAAAAAAATCCAAAGCAGAAATTAAACTATTAAACGCGTGCGCGAACAACGCAGCCAGCTGCAAAACACCGCAACAGAAATCGTGGCGAAAAATTATTCAATCCGCCAAAAGCATGTCACGGCGTCAAAAACTTGATACCGTAAACAAGTTCTTTAACCGTTGGCCCTATAAACTGGACAGCGAAGTTTACGGCGTTAGTGAATATTGGGCATCACCAAATCAATTTATGCGCACATCCGGCGATTGCGAAGACTATTCCATTGCCAAGTTTTATGCTTTGAAACAACTGGGTTTCAGAGACAATGAAATGCGTATTGTTATTTTAAAAGATAGTATCCGTGGTATTGGGCACGCAGTGCTGGCAATATACGAAAAGAACGATATTCTTATATTGGATAGCCTGTCGAATCTGATACTAACACACACAAAATATCGGCATTATATACCACAGTATTCTATGAATTCGACGACACGTTGGGCACATATCAAATAAGATGATAATGACACTTCAGATATGCGCCAGGAATACGAATGCTCCCCGGGGGGGAAAGAGCGGAGACCAATGAAGAAAAACGGTAAAGAGAAATTTGAATTTCACGCCATAAGCGACATAACAAGCTCTGAGCGTCCCGCAAATCGGCGAACGGTGGTAACTGCTGCTCTGGTTATTGGTGCGCTGATACTCTTATCAATTATTGTACCCGGCGTGATCATTAATGATAGGAAGAGCAGCGTTATTGCCAAGGTGCAGGATCGACAAGAAATTCTGGCATCGAGCAGAAGTGAGCTCGTCCAAACCTGGCTTGATTCCATCCGTGCGCAATCAGACCGACTTGTTACAAACGAGCTTTTTCGTCTTTTTGCCTACGAAGTTGATCTCGCGGGCGGTGACTTCACGCAAATTGTTCCCCCAAAACCCGGTGAAGACCCTGATTCCAATCTAGGGGTATCTTTATTTGAGCAGTTGCCTTTTATGGAACGCGTTCTCACTGACTTTACAATCAACAGTGATTTCACAACCAGTTATCTTTTTGGCAAAACAGGGGTGGCGTACCTGACCAGTGGCGGTGCAGACCCTGTCTCTGAGCAACAAAAGCAACTTGCTATGTCCACCTTTGGACGCAAAGAAGTTACTTTTGGCCCTGTCCGGGTTGATGCATCGGGTTTGGTGATGGATCTTTTACTACCCGTATTACCAGCTCAGTCAGAAGCAGATCAGGAAGAACCTGTTGGCTTGATGCTCCTCACCTTTCCTGTCACCACAAAATTTGGGGAATTCCTTTCTCAACGTGCGTTATCTGAAGAAGGTGAAGTCACCAGAATGGTTCAGATAACCAACAAAGGATTTCAAGAGATAATACCCCAGAATTCAGCATTAATCCGCAACATCACCCTGACATCAAACAACCAAGATATCTTTGCCTTTGCCCTTCGCCCGACAATTGGGGTTGCCGCAAAAGAAGTCTATTCCGTCGGTTCTGCTTTAATCCCTGATCAACTGTGGATCTTTCAGGAAGTCGATCGTGCCAGCGCAGAAAAAAGCCTGATAGAATTCAGAAACATCGCTTATCTGCTTGCTGGGTTTATTGTTTTGATTGTTGCCGCCGTCTTCCTTGCGTTCTGGTGGCGCCTAAACAGCGAACATAATGGGGCCCTAGCTAAACAGTTCAAAGACCTTGCCACACGCATCCATGCGCAAAAGCAGCTGTTGGATAAAATCAACGGGTCTATTGCTGACTTCATTGGTCTGAAAGCTGTCGATGGCAGTTATCGTTACGTTAACCCTGCCTTTGCCAAGGGGGTTGGGCGAGAAGAAGATCAGCTTCTTGGTATGGATGATGCCGCTATCTTTGGCACAGGTACTGCGGCCAGAATGTCGATCAGTGACCAGAGCGCCGTTTCTTCCGGTGGTGTCGTCACCAATAATGAGCGGGTCTTCCTGAACAACAAAGAGCATCATTTACAAATCAGCAAGGTACCTTTTGTTGGTGAGGACAATCAGGTTTCCGGTATTGTCTCTGTTTTCCGCGACGTTACTGAAATTGTCGAAGAACAGCGCAAGAAAGAAAAAGCTGTAAAACAAATGGTGACAGCATTGGTTCGCGCCGTGGAACTTCGTGATCCTTATCTTGGCGGGCACTCACGTCGTGTTTGCCTGTTTGCCCTTATGGTTGGCAAGCGGATGAACCTCAGTGAACCAGAAATTGCAACATTGGAAATTTCTTCCAACTTGTCTCAAATAGGTAAACTGGCTATTCCCCGCAGCATTCTGAACAAACCAGAGCGTCTGACACCGGAAGAAATTGCCGAAATCCAAAAACATCCAGAACATACGCAACAGCTTTTGCGTGGGATTGATTTCGATCTGCCCGTTCTTGAAACCATCATGCAAATGCACGAGCGTCTGGATGGCAAAGGCTATCCCCGTGGGTTGGTCGGTGATGAAATTCTTATTACCGCGCGTATCCTTGGAGCCTGTGATGTTTTCTGCGCACGTATTGAACCCCGGTCCTATCGTCACGGGCTGGAACCACTTCGGGCGCTAGATATTCTTGAAGACAATAATGATCGCTATGATACGGGTGTCATTATCGCCCTGCGGGATGTGGTCAACTCTGTCGAAGGCGAAAAGCTTATCGCTTCTATTCAGCAATAGGCTTAACAGATGCACATGCAAACGCGACTGTTGAAAGCACTGTCTTTGGGAATATTGCTTTTAACAGTCCTGTCTGCTCTTGCCCTGTATAGTAAGACTGTAAATGCATCCCAAAAGCTGGCAGTTCAGCAACGTATTCTCGTCAATGCCATGGAATATCCGTGGAGCACAATCGGTAGACTGAATGCAGCCGGACGCGCCCACTGTACGGGGGCCATGGTCAGCGAACGCCATGTTCTCACCGCTGCCCACTGTATTTATGATGCCAAAACAGGGCGGTGGCTCGCCCCACAGGAATTGTATTTTATCGCGGGATATCAATTCGAAGAATATAAAATTAAATCAAAGATAAAATCCTATAAAAAATCCGAAAACTACAAACCTAAAAACGAAGCATCCGCCCGCAATACAGAAACAGATTGGGCTTTGTTAGAATTAACAGATCCCATCGGCACTCAAACGGGGTGGCTAAAGCTTTCTTCCCTAAGCAACGCAATCATCGACAGAATAAACACAAAACAGGCCGTACTTATTACCTCAGGCTATCGCGCGGGTGCCCCACATGCACAGACTGTGGACTTTAATTGTCAGCCACCGGGAAAAGTTAAAAATCCCGGGAAGGTCAAAAACCCTGGGAAGACAAAGAATAATGACGGCATTGCGCATCGTTGTTTTTTGCAAAAAGGTGACAGTGGCTCTCCCCTACTCCTCTTTGATCAACAGGATTTCTCTATTGTTGGTATCAACGTCATCGGCATTGAAACAGATACACGTGGGGTTAATACCTATGTAGGCGCCTTAAACGCCCAGCGGTTTCACCCAGCGAATGGTAAACCTGATGTCAGGAAAAGTATTCGAAGCCTGGATTTTCTATGGGACAAAGGTGCAAAACCCGACCAAGGAAGCAAAGCATCTGCATCGCCAGAACGGACAATTGCGGCTTTACTTGCCCGTAAAGGGTATCTTACAGGCAATCCACTAAGCGCACCATCACAGGCGATTACCACTGCGGAAACCCGTTATAAAAAAGAACAAGGTAAAACCCACCTGAAAACGCGATTACAGCTTTTGGATGATATTATCCTATCGATAGAGTAATATAGACCAGATTTAATTGATCATTCGTCCCTGACTTGACCTAGGTTTGTGCAAATTCAATGATAAGCAAGACAACAAACATTTTGCCCCCCATTCAAGCGGCACAAACAAAATTAGACAGACACAGTCAGATACCTACCACTGTTAAAGGATAGTCCCCATGGAACATGTATTCACAGATGGCGTTGGTTCCATCACCGTCGTTAACGGCAACGTTCGTATCGAACTCCGCCAGATTGTCCGGGACCAGAAAAACGTCGGCAAGCTGATCTCTGAACCAACAACAACACTCATCATGCCCCTGTCATCTTTAAAAGACGCAACCGTCAAACTCGCCAACACCATGGAAAAAATACAATCGGATGAAAAAGCCAAGGCCCAGATGGACAAACAGGCCGACGATGAAGATGCCTTGACGCAGTTGTAGGGTTTAAAGCATTTCAATATTACTCATCAACTCAATAAAAAACCTCTTTGATCTAGTGATAATCAAAGAGGTTTTTTATGAGTAAACAGAAACCGATACCAAAATCCCCTACGAAAAAAGGCGCCCGAAGGCGCCTTTTTCATAAGCTGACTACTTACTTTAAAGCGTGGTCATATTCAGAATGTGATCATCATCAACTTGGACTTTGATGATTTCATTATCACCAACACCACTTAGTGTCGCAACCGTTGTGAAACTATTGCCATCTGATGATACAGACACAGTCGTAACACCAGCCGTAGAATCTAAGTGAACATGGTCGTTGATGTTTCCATCGTTCAGTCCATCCAATGCAGCCTGATCAAGTCCAGCTTCAATCAAAAGATCATGAAGGTTCAGAATATCACCATCACCATCATCCGCTGTTCCATTGAAATCAGTAATCACATCTTGGCTGTTAATATCACTGAGAACAAAAGTATCAGAACCTGTACCACCGGTCAGAACATTAGCGCCGGTACCACCAATCAGAATATCATCACCACCACCGGCATTGATAATATCCGCAAGCGAGCCACCGATCAGGATTTCCCCATCATCAGTACCTGTCAGCGTCAAGCTATCAACAGTACTGATCACAACTGAAGCATCATCGCTGTCTGCGCCATCTTCAACAGTATAGTCAAACCCTGGTGTTGGAGTGCTTACGCCGCTGTTATCAACAGAAAGCCAGAGATCATAATCGCCATTATCAGTACTGCTATATGATTCTACTCGTACATAGTACGTACCGTCAGAAGACGCCGTATACTCAAGATACGAATCCAAACTATCGTCATCCCACTGATCTCGTCTAGAGCCAGCTCCTCCATTCGTGAAAAGAGAATCATCATTCTGCTCAATCTCACCACCAGAAGCATCATACAGACGGACACGTGTATCAACACTATCCATACCACTTGAGCCATTGTCGATATCAAGAACTAGCTTCTCACCAGCAAGGAGAGATACCATGACATAATCGTAATCAATACTACCATTATTCATAACTCTTCCCTTGAAAAGGATACTCGGCAAAGCAGCATTTCCAACATTGAGAGCATTACCATCAGTAACAGGCCCCCACTGGGAACGATCCGTTAAATCAACAGCATTTGCTTGTGAGTTATTGGTATCATTATATCCACTATCATATACAGCTTCATTGACCACAGTATAACCAGAGCCAAACGAGTGATCAGCTAGGGTAAATGTTGTCTCATCAGCAGAACCATCATGCGACGTTGATCCACCTGTTGTATTACTAACACCACTAATGTCACGGGCACTGCTGCCCCCGTCATTCTGTGTCAGTACCCAATCAGGAATATCAATATCACCAGATGTAATGTTGGTAATGACACTATCATCCACTGCACTTAGTGGCTCAGCAGCAGTAATATTCAGAACTGCTGATGAAGTATCGCCGTCACCGTCTGTGATTGTATAATTCACAGCCAGATCAGCTGCTTCACCCTCATCAAAGATCAGAATAAATTCGTCCGTTGCCGTATTGTACCCGAACTCAAATGTTGCTCCGTCCAGCTCCCATGAGTTTGTAGAACCATTGAACGTTGCCGGAACACCATCAATAGAGATCGCTGTTACGCTTGCACCATCAGCACCCAGATCATCGTTGGCGATCAAGGAACCAGAAGCGATCTGCTGCGTCGTACCTGATGCAGCCAGCAACTGTGCAGCCAAATTGGCAAAGTTCGGTACAGAAACAAAATCGTATTGATCAGCAGGAATACTTGGATTCCCACTATCTCCACCACCTTGATTCAGGAAGTAATCTTCAAGACCATCTTGAACACCAGAGCTTGTACCAATACCAATACCTGTAACCTGAACATCGTTGTTGATAATCGACGTAGCAACACTTTGATCAATCTCATCATGATTATTTGAACCAGAGTTCGGCTCACCATCACTGATGAAATACAAATGGTTCTGGCTAAGCGGCAAGTCCGTGATCGGGTTCGTCAGATATTCGGAATTATTGGCGAACAAAGACTGCATACCAGCATCATAGTTCGTCGAACCTCCGTTATCGTAATTCCCCCGAACTGTGGTCAAGGTATCATCCAATGTCGTCGATGACAGAGAACCATTGTTATTGATACGGACGAAGTCATCCAGATCAATACCACCAACACCGTTATCCTGGAAGACAAAGCTACCGTAATCTTCGGCATCCGATCCAAAAGTAACCAATGAGAAAGCCAGTTTTTCTGGCGCACCATTTGTTACAAGATCAGTGATGAAGGTACGTACTCCATCAATCTGGGACTGATAGTTTGACTGACCAACAGAGCCACTTTCATCCACAACAAACGCAATATTCTGTGGAAGAACGCTGCTGTCAGTTGTTGTTTCGACAGCATCATTCTCTGCAGTTGGCACATCATCAATGATTTTGATTGAAAGCGTGCTGCTGGCGGTGTCGCCATCAACATCTGTCACTGTAACATTCAGGTTATCGAACAGATTGTTTTCACCGTTATCTGCCGGACCATGACCAGTTGAATTATCAACAAGTGTATAGGTGTAGCTAACTTTGCCATCAGCAGGATCATAGGACGTGATTTCAAGTGCATTACCTTCTGGTGTTGTAATCGTCACAGGTGTGAACACACCAGCACTAATCACAGCTTCTCCACCAATGGTCAGATCACCAACACCATCTGGTGTCGAGATATTGAAATCGCCGTTTTGAACCAAAGCACCAGAATCCGGGCTGGACCCATCCGCAAGATTGTCTTCATCAACAACTGCATCACCACCATCAGCAACAGCAGTAAGGTTACTAATTTCAACATCCTGATCAGTATTTTTCAGCGTCAATGTCAGAGTAGCAGTATCGCCATCACCATCACTATCCTTAACGGTATATGTGAAAGTTTCAGTCAGCGTTGCACCACCAGCCAGCGCAATAACATCCGGATCAGTATAATCCAGCGCATAGCTGTAGTTACCATTGGCATCAACTGTCAGTGTTCCGTATGTACCAACAACTGTTGTACCACCAGACACATTGTCCCAAGTAATTGAACCGAAACCATCAGCACCGAGATCATCTGCATTGCCATCTGTTGTATTGGCATCACCATTCGCAACATCGACACCAGTAACAACGTTTCCGGTTGCAACATTTCCAGAAGATCCAACATTACCGTTCAGTGCATCAGCAAGATCCGCAAAAGCAGTGGTAACAACTTCGGATGGCGCATCAACGATACCGACACCGAAGAAATCTTCGAAAGTCTGAGGACTAACACTGTCACCAATTGCAACAGCCGTCAGTTCAATCGCGCCGCTGTTAAGCAGAGCCTTACCGTTGTTATCAAGAACAACATTATTGCTACCGATAGAGGAAGCACCATCATTACGGTTTCCATCACTCAGGAAGAAGACCTGGTTATTAGCACCAGGTTGTTCCGCATAACCCGCTCCGCCAGAATTGCTAAATAGCTCTTCAAGACCTGCTTCGAAATCAGTAACACTACCACCTGAATAGCTATTTCCATCAGGTTGGGTAAAGGTACCATCCGCAGCTGCATCCATTGCCGCATTCAATGTTGCCAGATCAGTAAAGACACCCACAGTTCCAGCATTATCATCGAAGGCTACAATCGAGATCGTTACATTTGGATTGCCATTAAACAATGTCGCCGCAAATGCTTTGACACTATCTACCTGCGCAGCACGTTCTGTAGAATCAACGCTACCGCTGAAATCCATAACAATACCGATATTCTGTGGCGGTACTGCATCAATACTTACTTCAATGCAATCCACGTCATCAACAGCGGTTGGTACATCGTCAATAACAGCCACTGTAACTGGCGCGCTTGCCGTGTCACCGTCCGTATCTGTCGCAACAACGTTCACGCCACTGATATCAATAGAGCCACCACCAAGATCATGCTTCAGTTCATCACTAAGAGTAACGGTAACTGTCGCTGTTCCTGTGTTCCCTGCCGTTGCTGTTCCACCGCTTACAGTCAGAACAATTGCAGCGCCTTCTGAATCAGACCCTGTCCATGTCAAACCATCGCCACTTAGAGACCAAGTGAAACCTTCATCAATCCCGGCAATGCTTGGATCATTTGTACCATCGAACTCGACAGTCACAATATCGTCTGAACCAGCCTGGAAGGTAATTGTACCATCATCAACATCAGATGGCAGGTTCACTTCGCTAACGCTCAGCGCCAACGGCCCACCGGACGGATCTGTTACAGTTGGAATACCACCATCATTGATCGTAATAACCAACTCGGCAACATCCGTATCACCATCGCCATCTGTGATCGTGTAGCTAAAGGTATCTGTCAGAGGTGACGCATTGTTCAAGTTGCCATTCGCTTCATAGCTATAGCTACCGTTTGCATTCAGTGTCAGCGTACCGTAACTACCGACAATCTGCGTACCTACAGAACCTGTCGGCTCTGTACCAGTATCATCACCAGTACGAACACCCGTAATCGCAGGAGAAGCGGCACCATCTGCACCAAACTCATCGTTACTGAGAACACCGTTGGCAGTCGTAACTGTCAGTGTCTCACCCTCAGTAATAGAACCGCTGTCATCAGCTGCTGTTGGAACATCATCAACAATTTGTATCGAGAGCGTATCACTGGCACTGTCACCATCGGTGTCTTTTACTGTCAGAGCAATATCATCAAACAATGCATCAGAACCTGGCGCATGTGTTTCATCATCAAGTAGCTCGTAACTATAACTAACGACACCAGTCGCCGGATCATACCCTGTGATAGTAAGGATATTACCCAACTCAGTGATAACTTCTAGATTAACTGTTCCGGAATTAAGCAAATGAGCTTCTGTGAACTCATAAGGAGTTGCCGGCTGACCTTGAATAATAATACACCCAAGTCCGTCGATCGCTGAAATTGCAAAGTCGCCCGTTACAGTCGTTGATTCCGGCGTATCATCACTTCCATCAAGAAGATCATCCTCGTCAACGATCGCATCACCACCAGTCAACGCAGGTGTAAGATCAGTAATCTTGACACCATGATCTGCCCCTTTGATTGTCAGGGTCAGAGTTGCCTCATCTGTATCACCATCACCATCAGTAACTGTATAGGTAAAGACTTCCGGTAAGGTATCTCCCAATGGAAGATCCGTTACTGCTGAATTAGAATAATCCAACGCGTAGCTGTAGTTACCATCAGCATCGACTGTCAACGTGCCATAAGTACCAACAACAGTCGTGCCACCAGCAGTTGCACCATCCCAAGCAATTGATCCGAAGCCGTCTGCACCCATGGTATCAGCAACGCCATCAGTCGTATTCGCATCACCCCCAGCAACATCCGTTCCGGTAACAACATTACCCGTCGCAACTGGCGCATTATCTGTTGTTCCATCTAACGCATCTGCTAGATCTGCAAAATTAGGAACAGAGACATAGCTATACTGGCTTACCGGAATTGATGGATTACTTGCATCAGAACCATCAACAGCGAGGAAATAATCTTCCAGGCCATTTTCAACAGAAGAGCTAGAGCCGACACCAATACCAGTAACCTGAATATTGTTATCTGTAATCGCCGTCGCGATATCAGTATCAATTTCAGAAGAAATACCGGTGCTAGAGGAATTTGGACCACCATCACTGATGAAATACATACGATTTTCAGCATCAGGAAGACCAGAAACCGGGTTCGTCAGATATTCTGAATCTGACGCGAACAGAGACTGCATTGCTGCATCATAGTTGGTTGAACCACCATTATCGTAATCTGCCCGAACCGTGATCAGCGTATCATCAAGTGTTGTTGAAGAAAGAGTACCATTATCGTTCAAGCGGACAAAATCATCCAGATCCAGTACACCATTGCCATCATCTTGATATACGAATGTACCGTAATCTTCGGCATCCGATCCAAAAGTAACCAACGAAATAGCAAGTTCTGCCGGATCACCCTGTGAAACTAGGTTGTTCATAAACGTGCGAACACCATCGATCTGGGTTTCATAATTCGATTGACTAACAGAACCACTTTCATCAACGACAAAAGCAATATTCTGTGGCGGCAAATCACCAACAACAACCTCAACACAATCTGCATCATCAACCGCTGTTGGACCATCATCCTCAAACACAAGGTTACCACCGAGATCAATATCAGCAGAAGCTGTATCACCGTCTCCATCAGTAACTGTTCCGGTTAAGGTAACAAGACCATTGCCAAGTGTTACTG